>NZ_JBARTQ010000106.1:0-29156 GCF_049645325.1 Pseudomonas sp.
GCGAAGCCCAAATCCACTCAATAGATAGAATTCTAAATCGACTTTTCCTTCGCTAGCCCAAGTAAATAAAAATGCTACGTGATGAAACAGGGTAAATATGCTACCTTTGTTTTTTCTTTCCCCTCGGGCGTACGCTGCCTCGAAAAGCGATGCAGCCAAAGACGGAACCAGTGTTCTAGAATTGACAAATAAGCATCTACCGATCCCTTCGGCTTGAAACTTGACTAGTTTATACCGTAGATTTTTTCGACCCTTCGATATGCGAAGATTAACTTTCACAGTTCACGCCCCCATTTAGATTCGCAGGCGTCCGTCCATATGCAGCCAAACAATGCACATCGATATAGATTTTTCTTACCTATAGCGAACAATAACGAGCGGAAGATCACAGACACATAGAATTTCTTGCCCATGGGCTTAGCATCCCACCAAGCAACGCCCGGTAGACCAATTAGAGATTCGGCTCGAAATTGATATTGAAGGTGTGATCTTTTAATACACATGCGCACAACCCCGACGTCTTAGTAAACGTTCGTGGGTACAGATGCGCGTCAGCGGACTCCGACAGGCGGTCGCTATCTATGGTCCCGAGGCGTTGCGATGACGCCCCTAATTGACGATAGCGCGCTATCAGCAGGTTCGCCACTCCGCAATTTAATATATTCCTAAAATTAAGTAGGCACCTTTCGATCCACTAAATCATGGATAAAGCCGAAGCTGACCGTCATGACAAAATGCTTGAACTCGCTGAGTTGCTGGCAGAAGTGTTGCAAAAAGCCGTGCCGTCGCTGAGCGAGCAGCAGGTAGAAGAAGCCGGGATCTACATGGCGAAAAACCGCGATGTATTTGCCAAGGCGTTCAAGAGCCAGCCGGACGCATTGTCCGAGTTGCTGAACCCGGCGGCAGAGTAAAGCCCGAATTGAACAGGCCCTGAGTCACTGACTCAGGGCCTTTTTAATGCCTGGCCTATTTGTACAGCAGGCGTTCGGCCAGCTCATCCGCCACCCGCGCAGGGGAGCGTTTTTCGGCTTGGGCATGGGCGAAGATTTCCGTGAGGCGCGTGCCGATGTTTGACAGGTGGGCGGTGATGGTTGCCAGCTCTGCGCCGCCGTGCTTGAGGGCGACGTAGATCAGGCCGCCGGAGTTGATCACGTAGTCGGGGGCATAGAGGATGCCGCGCGCCTCCAACTGATCGGCCATCTCCAGGTTGGTCAGCTGTGCACTGGCAGAGCCGGCCACGGCCGAGCAGCGCAGTTGGCCGACGCTGAGGCGGTTGAACACGGCACCGAGGCCGCATGGCGCGAGGATGTCGCACGGGGTGCTGAGCAAGGCATCGTTGGCGATAGGGTGCGCGCCGAGTTGTTCCATGGCCAGTTGCACCTTGCCGTGGTCGATGTCGCTGACCAGCAGTTCGGCACCCGCCGCGTGCAGCTGTTCGGCCAGGGCAAAGCCGACGTTGCCCAGGCCCTGGACCGCCACGCGCAGGCCTTCGAGGTTGTCACTGCCCAGACGCGCCATGGCGGCGGCGCGGATGCCGGTGAATACGCCCATGGCCGTGTGAGAAGACGGGTCGCCGGCAGCGCTGGTGCTGGTGACGAAACGGGTGTGCTGGGCGATGCAGTCCATGTCGGCGACAGAGGTGCCGCTGTCGATCGCGGTGATGAAGCGGCCGTCGAGCTTTTCGATGCAGCGACCAAACGCCTCAAACAGGGCGGCTCGGCTCTCCACGTGTACCGGACGAATGATCACCGCAGTGCCGCCGCCCACCGCCAGCCCGGCCAGCGCGGCTTTGTAGCTCATGCCTTGGGCCAGGCGCGCGGCGTCGGCCACGGCACTTTCATCGTCGGGGTAGGAAAGGTAACGGCACCCGCCCAAGGCAGGGCCCAGGCGGCTGTTATGGATAGCTATGACCGCCTTCAGCCCGGTCACCGGGTCGATGCTCAAGTGCAGCGATTCAAGGCGGGTGCTGTGCATGAGAGCAAACATCGTCAAGCTCCCGAATCACTTCTGGTAGAGGCCCAAGTATAGGCTTGCGGCAGAAAACTGCCGAAGCGCGCTGGAATAAGCCACACGGTTTCGTGGGCCCTGCGACATAAGCACGTGGGATATTTATTAAGGGGCTGGACGAAAATTCACAGCAAGGCTAAAACGGGGGCATTCGCCGGAGAATGCAATGAATCCCCGCCAAGCCTTTTTCGCCTGCCTGGAACGATCGCCCCCTGCGCTTTTTGAAGCCGCGCTGTGGATTGCCGCCGAACACGACCCCGGCGTGCAGCCACTGGTGATCCTGCAAGAGCTGGCCACGCTGCAACAACAGGTCAACGCGGGCATGCCCATGCTCCCGGCCGATGAGCTCGGCCAACCGCTGCTGCGGCGCATGAACGACCTGGGTTTCGCCCAGGACGACTTCACCCCACTGCGCCCCGCCGCCGCCCTGCTGGACAAGGTGTTGCAGCGCAAGCGCGGGCAGCCCTTGGTCATGGGCCTGATTGCCCTGGAAATGGCGCGACGCCTGGGCATTCCCATGGTGGGCGTGAACTTCCCCGGCCATTTCCTGCTGCGGGTGCCCGGCGCCGATCACTTACTGGACCCCTGCGGCGGTCGACGCCTGTACCCCAATGACTGTCGCGAATTGCTGCACCGTCAATACGGGCCCAACCTCAAGTTACAGGCCGAGCACCTGCACACCGCCGAACCGCGCTCGATCATGCAACGGCTGTCACGCAACCTGCGCCAACTGCACCTTTCCAATGACGCCCCGCTGCAGGCCCTGATCGACGCCGAGCGCGTGCTGGAACTGGGCAATGCCAACGCCGCCGACTACCTGGCGCGCGCCAGCCTGTACCAGCGCCTGGACTGCCCGAGCGCCGAACGCTTTGACCTGGAACATGCCCTGATGCTCAGCGAAGACCCGATCCAGCGCCTGCGGCTGACCGAGCGGCTGGGGCACCTGCCGCCCAATTCAGTGGTGCATTGATTACTTATTTTGACGCATGATCTTTTGTGGTGAGCGGGCTTGTCCCGCGCTGGGTTGCGAAGCAACCCCAAAACCCGTCAATGAGCCTTGCCTGACAGACCGCATTTCTCAGATTGGGGCTGCTTCGCAACCCAGCGCAGGGCAAGCCTGCTCACTACAGTGATCTTGCTCGGTGTCGGGCAGTGAATCAGTGATTGACCGGCGCCTTGAGAATATCGCTGTGCAGCGGGTCTTTCGGCGCAGCGGATCCAGGCGAACGCACTTGAATAATCAACAACGCCGCAATCACCGCCGGAATCGCGCAGAAGAAGAAAATCTGCTCCACCGGAATGTGCATCGCCAGCAGCATGCTGCCAAACAGCGGCCCCAATATTGACCCGAATCGCCCCACGCCCAGCGCCCAGCCGGTGCCGGTGGCGCGCACGTGTGCCGGGTAGAAATTGCTCGCGAATGCGTTAAGCGTCAGTTGCCCACCAATGATGCAGAACCCGGCAGCAAACACGCAGGCCACCAGATAACGCGGGTTGTCATGGTTCAGGCCGAGCAAAATGGTGCACACCGCCGCCGCCGCCAACACGCCGGACAGCAACCGCACCTTGCTTTTCAGGCGGTCGGCAAACCAGGCCATGCCGATGGCGCCCAAGGTGCCGGCGAACAGGAACATCGAGGTCACCAGGTTGGCTTCTTTCAGCGCCAAGCCACTTTCCAGCAGCAGCGACGGCAGCCAACTGATCATGAAATACAGCAGGATCAGGCTGACGAAAAAGGTCGCCCAGATCAGCACGGTCGGGCGCGCGTAGCCGTTGCGGAACAGCTCCACCACCGTCAGTTTGCTGCCTTGTTCCTGAAGGTTTTCAGCTTCGCTCGCGGGCGGCGGCTGCCAGTCGGGCAGCATCCGCGCAGTGACGTTGCGCAGCCGCGAATACGGCGGAGCATCACGCAACAAACGTGGCAAGGACTCCGGCAGCCACCACCAAAGGAAGGGAAACAGCAGCAACGGCGTCACGCCACCCGCCAGGAAAACAGCCTGCCAACCGTAACCGTCGATAAACCCGGCGGCCACGAACCCACCGGCCGCGCCACCGAATGAAAAGCCGCAGGCGGCCAGGGTCACCATCAGGGTGCGCATGCGCGGTGGCGAATATTCCGACATCAATGCCATGGCACTGGGCATCGCGCCGCCCATGCCAATGCCGCAGATAAACCGCGCGGCCATCAACGTGGTGAGTGAATTGGCAAACACCATCAGCACGGTGAGGCTGGCGTAGATCAGCACGCAGCCGAGCAGGATACGCCGCACGCCAAAGCGGTCCGCCAGCGGCGTCACCAGCAGCGAGCCCAATGTGAGCCCCAGCAAGTTGGCGCTGAACACCGGGCCGAACGCGGCTTTTTCCAGGCCCCAGTCCTTGGCCAATGCAGGCACCACATAGCCCAGCACCTGGGCGTCGTAGCCATCGGTTACCAGCAGCAACGCCAGCAACAGGAGGATCAACCACTGGTAGCGCGACACCGGACGGGCGTCGAGTGCCGCGCGAAAGCTGGCAATCTGATTGTGCATCGCAAGGTACCTTTATTTTTTTTATTAGGGTGACGCCGACCAACTGTGGGAGCTGGCAAACCAGCTCTCACGTTGACTCAGGGGGCTTCAGGGGTATCCGGCTGGTTGGCCGGATGCGCCTGCACAAACGCCGGATGCTGCGCCGCCAACGCCGCCACCCGCGCAATTTTCGGGTACGCCGCCAGCGGCACCTTGAAACGTTCAGCCGCGTACAGCTGGGGAATCAAGAACGCATCGGCCAAACCCGGCTGTTCGCCAAAGCAAAACCCCTGATCGCCAATCAACTGCTCAACCGCGCCCAGCCCCTGGCTGACCCAATGCCCGACCCATTCGAGCACTTGCGCCTCATCGTGCCCCCACTGGCGCAGCAGGTTCTGGGTGCTGGAATTGTGCAGCGGGTGAATGTCACAGCCGATGATCGAGGCCACCGCGCGCTCGTGGGCACGGGTTGCCAGGTCTTTGGACAGCAGCGGCACCTGTGGATAACGTTCGTCCAGGTACTCGATGATCGCTGGCGACTGAATCAGCAACTCGCCCTCGTCGGTGCGCAACGCCGGTACGCGGCCCTGCGGGTTGATCGCCAGGTAGGCCGGCTGGCGGTTGGCGCCACCCGGCGGCACCAGCAGGTTCACCGGCAACGCGGTGAAATCCAGCCCTTTGAGCGCCAGGGCGATACGCACCCGGTACGACGAGGTGGAGCGGTAATAGGTATAGAGTTCCATCGCCCAGCCCTCTTAGCGCGCCGCGACCACGGTGCCACGGCATTCGCCGAAGCCAATGGAGGCAAACCCTTCGCGGTTGCAACGGGCGCGCAGGATGATTTCGTCGCCGTCCTCGAGGAACTTGCGCACCTCGCCGGAGGCCAGTTCAATCGGCTTTTTACCGCCTTCGGTGATTTCCAGCAGGCTGCCGAACTGCCCCGATTGCGGGCCCGACAAGGTGCCCGAACCGAACAGGTCACCGGCCTGCAATTGGCAGCCGTTGACGCTGTGGTGCGCGACCATTTGCGCCACGGTCCAGTACATGTGCTGGGTGTTGCTCAGGGTCAGGCGATGAGCCGGCAGGTTTTGTTCGCGCATCGCGGCAGTGGTCAGCAGCACTTCCAGTTCGATATCAAAGCCGCCGGCGGCTTGATCGCGTTTATCCAGCAGGTACGGCAGCGGCTGCGGATCACCTTCGGGGCGGGCCGGTTGCGCTTTGCGGAACGGCTCCAGGGCTTCGGCCGTAACCACCCAGGGCGAGATGCTGGTGATAAAGCTCTTGGACAAAAACGGCCCCAGCGGCTGGTATTCCCAGGCTTGGATATCGCGCGCCGACCAGTCGTTGAGCAGGCAGAAACCGGCGATGTGCTCGGCCGCGTCGCCAATGGCAATCGAGTCGCCCATGGCATTGCCTTGGCCGATCCAGATGCCCAGCTCCAGTTCGTAATCCAGGCGTGCGCACGGGCCGAAGGTCGGCTCGGTCTGGCCAGCCAGGAGTGTCTGGCCTTTAGGACGGCGCACCTCGGTGCCCGACGGACGGATGGTCGACGCGCGGCCGTGATAACCGATCGGCACGTACTTGTAGTTCGGCAGCAAAGGGTTATCCGGGCGGAACAGTTTGCCGACGTTTTGCGCGTGCTCGATGCCGACGTAAAAATCGGTGTAGTCGCTGATTTTTGCCGGCAAGTGCATCTGGCACTCGGCGGCGCGGTGCAGCACCTGCGCCTCGCGAGTTTGCAGCTTGCTGCCTTCGGTGAGCAGTTCCAGCAACCGTTCACGCAACGCGACGCGCGGGCCACGGCCCAGTTCGAAAAATGCGTTCAGTTGGCCGCCGGCCGTCGCTTCAACCGCACGGCGTGCCTCGCCGTCAAATTCGTCCAGCGCGGCGTGCAGGTCGAGGACCGCGTCGCCAATCGCCACGCCACTGCGCGGTGCCGAACCGTTGATGCTGAACACGCCCAATGGCAGGTTTTGCAGCGGGAAATCTGCGTGACCGTTGGCCGAGGCCACCCAGCTGCGGGCAAGCGTTGGTTGAGTCATGGGTTATCTCCGGTTCGGGTTGAAGGTGGCGGGCAGCGAGGCCCAGCACGCGTCGTAAGAAGGTTGCAGTTGCGGGCATTCCAGTGCGAACTGTGTGGGACGCAGCACTTGGCTGGTCTCGAACATGAAGGCCATGGTGTTATCAATTTTATGTGGCGCCAGGTCGACGTTGATGGCCTTGGTGCAGGTCTCGCCGTCCGGGCCATGGGCGCTCATGCAGCTGTGCAGCGACGCGCCGCCGGGCAGGAAGCCTTCGGCCTTGGCGTCGTAGGCGCCCTGGATCAGGCCCATGTATTCGTTCATCAGGTTGCGGTGGAACCAGGGCGGGCGGAAGGTGTTCTCGGCCACCATCCAGCGCGGCGGAAAGATCACGAAGTCGAGGTTGGCCAGGCCGTGCACGCTGGTGGGCGAGGTCAATACGGTGAAGATCGACGGGTCCGGGTGATCGAAACTCACCGTGCCAATGGTGTTGAAACGGCGCAAGTCGTATTTGTACGGCACGTTGTTGCCGTGCCAGGCGACCACGTTGAGCGGCGAATGGTCGAGCTCGCAGGCCCACAATTCACCGAGGAATTTCTGTACCAGCGTGGTCGGTTGCTTGAGGTCTTCGTAGTGGGCGACTGGGGTGAGGAAGTCGCGCGGGTTGGCCAGGCCGTTGCTACCGATGGGCCCCAGGTCCGGCAGCCGCAGCGGCGCGCCGTGGTTTTCAGCGACGTAGCCGCGTGCTTGGACATCGAGCAGTTCCACGCGGAATTTGAGGCCACGGGGCAGCACCACGATTTCCAGTGGTTCGACCTCCAGCACGCCCAATTCGGTGGCGATGCGCAGGCGCCCTTGCTCGGGAACGATCAACAGTTCGCCGTCGGCATTGAAGAACACGCGCTCCATCGACTGATTCGCGCGGTAGTTATAGATGCTGATGCCTGAAGGTTTTTCCGACCCAGAATTGGCCACCATGCCCACAAGGCCGTCGATAAAGTCTGTCGGCTCACTCGGAATATCCAGCGGGTTCCAGCGCAGACGGTTCGGCGTGACGGCGCCCAACGGCCCACCGGCTAACTGGCGTTCCAGCTTGATGAAGGCCGGGTGATTGGCCGACGGCTGAATGCGATACAGCCACGTGCGACGGGCTTCGCTGCGCGCCATGGTGAAGGCGGTGCCGGAAAAGAGTTCGGTGTACAGGCCGTAAGGCGCTTTTTGCGGGGAGTTCTGGCCGACGGGCAGCGCGCCGGGCAGGGCTTCGCTGGCGAATTCATTGCCGAAGCCCGACAGGTATTCGAGGTTCATGGATCATCCTCTGTGCGGAAGTTGTTTTTATCGTAATCCAGTTACGCATAACGTAATTTGATCACTATCGACCGTCAAGCTATAAAGACGCCCATTCATCTCTCGGATTCTCGCCCCTCCATGGAAAAGCCCCGCGACACCGGTAAACAGAAAGTCCGCTCGGCCGAAGTGGGCACCGACATCCTCAAGGCCCTGGCTGAACTGTCCCCCGCCACCTCGCTATCCCGCCTGGCCGAACACGTGCAGATGCCGGCGAGCAAGGTGCACCGCTATCTGCAGGCGTTGATCGCCTCGGGGTTTGCCGAACAGAACACCGCCACCAACCATTACGGCCTCGGCCGCGAAGCCTTGCGCGTGGGGTTGGCGGCGCTGGGCAGCATGGACGTGTTGAAAGTCGGCGCCCTGCCCCTGGCGGAGCTGCGCGATGAATTGAATGAAACCTGCTTTCTGGCCGTGTGGGGCAACCAGGGCGCGACGGTGGTGCACATTGAGCCAGCGGTGCGCGCGATCACTGTGGTGACGCAGTTGGGTTCAGTCTTGCCGCTGCTCAGCTCGTCGACCGGGCTGGTGTTCAGCGCCTTTTTGCCATCGCGTGAAACTGTGGAGCTGCGCGAGCGCGAGGTCCAGGCCGGACTGGCCCATGCGCTGGCCGACGACCAGGCTTACGCCAGCGCCTGCGAACAGATCCGCAGCCGTGGCTTGCACTTTGTGCATGGTTTGCTGATGCCCGGCGTCGATGCATTGTCGGCGCCGGTGTTCAACGCAATCGGGCAGGTGGCGGCGGTGATGACCGTGGTCGGCCCCACCTCTCTGTTCCACGCCGATGAAGACGGCCCGGCGGCGCAGCACTTGCTGGCGGCGACGCGGGCCGTGAGTTGGCGCATGGGCTATCAGCCCTGAATCAATTGCCCCAACGCGACAGGGCCAATGCCACGCGGTTCTCCACGGCTTTGACCTGCGCGCCGGCCACCACGTAGTTGTTGGTGAGCATTGAGAACACCAGCTTGCGCCCCTGCGCATCGGTGATGTAACCGCTCAATGACGACACGCCGCCCATGGAGCCGGTCTTGGCATGCAGGTTGTTTTCCGCCGGTGTGCCGCGCAGGCGATAACGCAGGCTGCCGCCAGTCATGCGGTCAGTATTCCCGGCAATCGGCAGCGCGTTATACCAGGCGTTGAACCACGGTTGTTTGCTCGCGGCCAGCAGCAGGTCGGTGAGGGTTTGCGCCGACACCAGGTTACGCCGCGACAGGCCGGAACCGTCGACCTGGTTCAGCGCCGCGGTATCCAGCCCCTGACGCTTGAGGAACCCGGCGACGGCCACCACGCCCGCCGCCGCTGTGCCGCTGTTGGCGGTCTGGCGGCCCATGGCCTTGAGCAACGCTTCGGACATGTTGTTGTTCGAGAGTTTGAGCAACGGCGTGATCAGCTCCTGCAGCGGCGCCGATTGGTGCTCGACCAGCACGGTCGCCGTGGTCGGGCTCGCGCCGCCGATCACCCGACGCCCCAGCACCGTGATCCCTTGCTGCGCCAGCGCCTGTTCAAACAGGTTGGCCACCAATTGCGTGGGCTCCCACACGCTGACCAGTTGCTCGCTCTGCCGGCCCGGCGCTACTGCGCCGCTGAGCTGCAACAGGTTGGTGCCATGGCGGCGGTTGATCCCATAGGTGTTGCCCGGCCCGCTGATGGCGTGGTTACTCAGTTGCAGGTAATCGGTGGGCGGGAAGATCTCCACCCCCACCGGCTGGCCGATCCGCACGGGCGCCTTGGCCGTGACCAGCACACTGCCTGCATCAAAATCAGTATTGGGTGACACGGTCAGCGCCGAAATCTGCGCCCCGTAATAGGTGCTTTCGTCATCCTGGGACCAGTCGACACCCAGCCGCTCGGCATCAAACCAGGTGTCGTCGAACACCAGGTCGCCCTGCACCTGGCGCACGCCCTGGCTGGCGAGTTGAGCGGCAAGCGCCTGGTAGTCGGCAAATTGCAGCGTCGGGTCGCCCAGGCCGCGCAGGTACAAGTTGCCGGTCAGGCGATCGCCCTGGCGTATGCCATTGCTCAGCAGTTGCGTGGAAAACCGGTAGTGCGGGCCCAGCACATCCATCGCCGCCGCCGTGGTCAGCAACTTGAGGTTGGAGGCGGGAACCAGCCGCGTGCGCGGGTTGTACTGATACAGCGTGTTGCCACTGCGGGCATCACGCACCATCAGCGAAACCGTGGCGCCGTGCAGCGCCGGGTCGGCCAGCAACTGGTCCAGACGCTGCCCGGTCGCCGTGTTCGACGGCGTGGCGCACCCTCCCAGCAACACGCCGAAGCCCAGCGCCATCGCGCTGGCGTGTATCCATCGTCCCAACCGCATAAACCTGGCATTCCTGAATCTATGAAAGTGCGCAGCTTGGGTAATTCACCGCGCTCAATCAAGTGCCAGGGTGCTGATGGAGAATGTACCGGCCTGAAATTGCGGGTCCGGCTTGGGCTCAGCCTTGCTTGGCGCCGGCTGTACGAAGTCCATGGCCGGCAGGTAAACCCGCTGGCGCTGCGCATCGAACGCCATGTTGTAGGCCATCGGCAAGGTGCTGATGGTGGCCACGACGGCGTAATGATCAGCATCCTGCTGATCGATGACGGTCAGGTTCGCGTCCACGCCGCTGGGAACCAGCAAGCGGCGATGCTGCGGGTCGTAAGCCACGGCGTTTACGTCACGCCCAATCGGCACGCGCGCCTTGACTTCGCCCGTCTCCCGATCCGCCACAATCAACAGCGGCGTATCGCCTCGACACGCCACAAACACGCGCTGGCGTTCGACGTCCTGAGCCAACGCGCTCGGCTTGGGGCAATCGGCAAACTGCCAGGTGTCGAGCACGGCAAAGGTGCTGGCCGCGTAACGCGCGACCTTGCCCTCGTCACGCATGGGCAGGAAGAAACTGCCATCGCCCTTGATCAGCAGCGGGTCAATCTTTTTCACCGCCAGCTCATGGGCGCCGGTGATGCGCTCCTGCTTCGGGTCAAATTCAAACAGCGTCGAACGGTCTGCCCGGCGCCCGCTGACGATGATCACCTTGCCGGTGGACGGCTCGTACACCGCGCTGTTGAGGTTGCTGTGCGCCACCGCGATACGCTTGAGCGGCGTGAGTGTGGAGCGCTGCACCACACTCAAACTGCCGTCGGTGTTGAGCACGAACACGCGGTCCAGACCGGGCACAAACACCACACCGTTGGCGCCTGTGGACTGCGCCACGGTCTTGACTGCTTTCTGGTGCTGCACATCAAACACCGTCAGGCCGTTTTCGCGCCGGGCCACAAACAGGTACGGGCGTGTCGGGTCGAGCCCGACAAACCCCCAGCTGTCGCCGGAACCGGGCAGGGTCACGCGGTGTTGGCGGTGGTAAGCGGCGGAGTCCGCCGCCGCCGTGGTGCTGATCAACAGGGCGAATAACCAAGTGTATTTTTTCATCAGAACGACAACGTGCTGGAGACTTCTACCTGCCGCGCATCGCCGATGGACACGAACTGCGTGTTCACCGACGAGGTGTAGTAGGTGCGATCAAACAGGTTTTTGGCGTTGAGCTGGAACTTGACCTTCTGCCCGTCGATCCGGGTGTCATAGCTGGCAAATGCATCGGCCACGGTGTAGCTGGGCAGCTCGAAGCTGTTGGCTGCGTCCCCGGCCCGCTCGCCCACATAGCGCGCACCGGCGCCGACGCGCAGTTGGTCGCCGCCAAAAATGCTGCCGAAGTCATACACGGCCGACAGCGAACCGGTGCTTTTCGCCACGTTCTGCAGGCGGTTGCCTTTCAGGGTCGGGTCTTCGGTGACCTCGGCATCGGTGTAGGCGTAGCTGCCGATCAAGCTCCACTTGTCCGTCAGTTGCCCGCTGGCATCCAGTTCCAGGCCTCGCGAGCGCACCTTGCCCGCAACGCTGTAGACGGCGGCCAAACCATCGCCGACCTGCACCAGCACGTTGCGTTTTTCAATGTTGAACAACGCCGCGCTCGCCGTGATGCGGCCCGGCAGGTCGAACTTGGTACCCAGCTCCCACGCCTTGGATTGTTCCGGTTCCAGGCTGCCGTCCAGCACGCTTTTGTTGGCCAGCGGCGCGATGGTGGAGTTGGGTTTGAACGACTCGGTGTAGCTGCCGTAGAACGACAGCTCATCGGTGTAGCGGTACACCAGGCCCGCACGCGGCACCCACTTCTGGCCGTTGCCATCGGTGTTGACGGTGAACGGCACGCCCTTGCCGGCGTATTGGTCGTACATCTGGTAGCGCGCGCCGCCGACCAGAATCCACTGGTCGGTCAGGTGAATGGCGTCCTGGAAGAACAGCGAGTCGCTGCGCAGCAGGTCGGTCTGGTTGCTGTCCGGGGCGCTGACGGTGGTGCCCGCAACTTCGTTGCCGTACACCGGGTTGTTGTAGTTGAAGGTGCCACGTGGCGCCTGGCGAATCAGGTCGGCGCGGTAGATCTTGCGGTACTCGTCGTCCAGGCCGAACACCAGGTCGTGCTGCATGCCGGCAACGTTGACCTTGCCTTCCAGGCTGGTGGTGGCGAAGCGGTCAGTGGTCAGCGCGCCCTGGGTGCCGTCCATGCTGCGGGTCAGCGTGCCGTTGGTGTTGACCTTGACCACGCGCACCTGGCTGGCGTCATAGGTTTCGCGGTTCCAGCTGTAGCCGAAGTGCGCTTTCCAGTCGTCGTTCAAATCATGATCGACTTCCAGGCGGTACAGGTCGGAGCGCCCTTCCATGTTGTTGAACGGCTCATCCAGGCGACGGGTCGCGGGGATGTTCAGCGGGTGATTGGTCTTGGGGTCGATGGCGGTGCCGCGGTCGAACGGCGAGAGAAATTCGCGGTGCTCGTAGGCGAACACCACCTTGGTGGTGTCGCCATACCAGGCCAGGGACGGCGCCACCAGCGTCTCGCGGTGGGTGCCGAAATTGCGCCAGTAGTCTTCGTCTTCATGGTCGACGATCAGCCGATACGCCAGGCCGCTGTCGCCAATCGGCCCGGTGGTGTCGAGGTTGCCGCCGCTGCCGTTCTTGCCGTCGCCGTAGGTCGAGCCTCGGGCCGTCAGCGAGGTGGACTGCACCAGTTCAGGCTTTTTGCTGACGATATTGACCACCCCGCCCGGGTCCTGAATGCCGTACAGCAACGACGACGGGCCCTTGAGCACTTCGACGCGTTCCGCCGTTGAGTTCAGCGCACGGCCCTGCACCACGGGCATGCCGTCTTGCATGATCGAGCCGTTACGGTTGTCGCCAAAACCGCGCAGCATCACCGCGTCCTGGGTGCTGCCGAGGGTGTTGGCCTGGGTGATGCCGCTGATATTGCCCAGGGCGTCATCCAGGTTGCGTGGCTGTTGGTCGCGCAAGACTTGGGCGGGCACCACGTTGACGGTTTGCGGGGTCTCCAGCAGCAGGCCGCGGGAGCGCATCACCGAGCTGGTGGGCGGCGGCTGATAGCTGGTGCTGTCCTGGGCAGGGCTTGCGCCGCTGATGGTGGTGGCGCCGAGGTTCACCGCGCCGTCGGTGGGCACGGGCTCAAGCGCCAGGGTGCGGGCGTCGATCTGGCGGAAGGTGAAGCCGGAGTTGCCGAGCAGGCGTTGCAGCGCCTGGGTTGCGCTCATCTGCCCGCTGACGGCCGGGGCACTGAGGCCGTAGGGCGCTTCATCGGTGTAGATCACGCTGATGCCGGTAACCCGGCTGAAATCGCTCAGGGCCTGGGGCAGCGGTTTGGCTGCCAGGGCAAAGTTGAATTGGGCGCTTTGCTGCTCCTGCGCCTGCGCCACGCTCAGAGGCAGCAACGCCAGCCCCGAAACCGCCAATACCGAGGCTCCCAGCCACTGTTTAACCCAACCGCCCGCCGTCGACTTCATGCTGTGAGAACCCGTGTAGAAAACGCTGTTAATGCGAATAGATCGCAGTTTCAAGCACTACACGGATGGGCCGCAGGTTTACCTCACATGGGTGTGCAAGTTTTTTTGTTTATTGCGCCTGAATGCGAAAGCCAAAACGCGGGAAGTGCACGTGCACGGTGCCGCCGCGTTCATCGCTACGGCGCAGGATCAGTTCTTCGCGCCCGGCAAACAGCAATTCGCCAGCCACAGGGTCAACCCCGTAATCCGTCGCGCTGATGGTGACCTGCTGGCCAGCCTTGAAGCCGTTGAGGTCCTCGAATACCTCGTCCGGCAACGCTGCCGGGGTGGCATTGCGCGCAATATCCAATGCCTGCTCAGCGCTCATCTGAGTCGCCGTGCCATGCCCGAAACCCAATACGCGCCCGAGCCAGGCAGACACGGCCGGGTAAGCATCCACCAATGGCGCAGTCACCGGCGTGGCCTTGAGAAACCATAACGGGTGAGCCATCGCAAAGTCGGCAATCGACGCTTCGCCAAACAGGAAGTCGCCGGTTTCGCGCTGCAACTGTTGCTCCAGGCGCGCCATGATCGCCGGCCATTGGTGCTTGGCCACGTCGACTGCGAGTTTGCTCGCGGTACCGCCGCTGAACAGCGCGGCGCGGTCGGCAATGAACGCCTTGATCGCTTCAGGTGGCAGCTTGGCAAAACGTACGGCCACTGATTCCGGTTGGAACACCAGGCTCACGGCATGGGCGAACACCACGCTGTCGGCCCAAGTGGCGAAGGTTTGGGTGATCATTTCCTGGCCGAGCGGGAACAGCGGCGGCGAGGATTTTTCCTGTTCCAGGCGCTTGGCGATCAAAGCGGTGTCGCAATAGATATCGGCACCGACTTGCAGCACCGGGGTTTTGCGGTAGCCGCCGGTCAAGGCCGTCAGGTCAGGTTTGGGCATCACCGGCGAAACGTGCACGGAGTGCCACGACAGGCCTTTGAAGCCCAGCAACAGGCGTGCTTTCTCCGCAAAGGGGGAAGTGGGGTAATGATGAAGAATCAATTCAGACATGCTGGAGTCCGCTCGGCGAGTAAAGTCGCAGCTTAGCGCGCAAAGGGCTGCGCGAGCGTGATGGGAACCCATCAGTCAGATCAATGAAGCACTCGCCGCCAGGCATTCCTTGGCGCTCTTCTTCAACTTCTTGATCAGCCGCTCCTGGCGCAGCGCCTCACCCTTGGAGGCGCATTGCTCGGTGTACACCAGTGCCACGGCCGGGCTGGAGAGAAAGAAGCGCGCGCCCTTGCCGCTTTGATGCGAGGCAAACCGGCGCACCGGATCATTGCTGATGCCGCAATACAACGCGCCATTCGCAGCGCGTACCAGGTAGACGTACCAGGGTTTGGGTTCGCAAGGTTCAGTCACGGGTCGACTTATGCACACCAGAAGAGTGCCAATCTTATCAACGACCCGCCTGAAATGCCTTCAAGCCTTTCAGTGCCTGGACGCGCACGGCGTTTTTCAGCGCAGGCGACCAGCCCAGCAACAGCCCCTTGATGCCCAAGGCCTGGCGCGACCAGCGCCACAGGTCGAAATGGTCGTGGTGTTCGCAGATCTTGCCATCGCGAAATACAAACCGCGCGCCAATGTCATTGACCACGGTATTGCCGGTGGCGCTGAACAGGTACGTCGCCACCCAGTGCGCGCTGCCGGTGGTGTCATCGCTGCGTACATGGTCGAAGGTCAGGGAAAAGTCCTTGGCCCGCGTGGTCAGCATGCGCCACATGTCGCCGGCGTCACGCCCGCGCAATTCGCCGAATGCCGGGTCGCTGAACAGCACATCTTCGGTGTAGCAGGCGGCCATGGCTTCGGCATCCAGGCGTTGAAACGCCTGGTAGAAAGCGGTGATCAAGGCGTCGTGGGCGTCACTCATGGGCAGGCTCCGAAAGGTCGTTTATCCGGGCTGCACGATAGTCTGCGGACGCGGGGAAGGCCATGACCATTTGCTCTATAAATACCGCGAGTGTGACGGCTTACCCATTGACGCGCCCCCGTAGTTGCGCCGTCTTTCGGGGTTTAATACCCAGCCACGGTCAACTTTGGCGGATTAAACAGTCGCAACTACCCGCTTCCGCTCGCTCGACACAACCCTTAAGCACTCAACTTTCAACACACTTGAATCGCGTGCGTTAGTTCAAGGCACCATGCCGGTATCCCGAGCGTAAGTGAACAAATCCACATCGGTTGAAATACACAACCGGTGCATGGCCGTGCTCTTCTGTTTGCTGATCGTGGAAATACTCCGGTTAACGCGCGCCGCAATCTGGCTGACCGTCATGCCGCTGGCCAACATGCGCACGACTTCCTGCTCTTTACCTGACAGTGTGGGTGCCTGGGTCGGTTCGGCCACGCAGGCCTGATCCAGTTGCACCCTCAGGCACTCACTGACAAACGTGCGCCCTTGCACCACGGTACTGAGTGCCTGTGGCAACTCCCTGGCCGAGGCGCTCTTGGCGATAACGCCCCGCGCACCGAGGCCGAAAGCGGCCCTGAGCGTGGCGATGTTGGCAAACATGGTCACGACAATGACCGGCAGCCCGGGGTATGTACGGTTCAACAACCCCAACAAGCCATAGCCGTCGGCCTGCTGGTTACCGGGCATCGCGAAGTCGGTCACGATCACATCGCAGGGCACGCGACCGACCAATTCCAGAAGTTGATCCGGGCCATCAGCCTCGCCCACCACTTTGCATTTACCACTCGCCTCGATCACCACTTTTTGTCCAACACGAACAATAGGGTGATCGTCAGCAATAATGATGCGGATCATTGTTTTTTCCATGATGGCAATTTGAGACTGGCAAAAATACCGCGATAGTGTTTTTGTAACAATAGGAAATAAATCACTGTTTCAGTGTACAACCCCGGTTTAAATAGCCTTGCTTATATGCCTACGCAATAAAGAGAAATTACATGTGGAAAAGTACTACATGGCAGGTAGATAAAATCCTTCATTACTTACAGTTCAGACAAGTAATCAATATATCGCTCGACGTCTTGCCGAAAGTCATCGAGGGCGGCCTGGTTCGGCGCCACCCCGGACGCCTGCACGGCATTGATCAATACGACCGCTGCCTTCTCCAAGCCAGTTTCGCCGAGGAACGCGACACTGCCGACCAACCGATGCAAGCGCTGCGCAGCCGCCGTTGCATCCTGGTTGGCCTGCGCCTGGATCAGCACCGCCAGGTCAGCGTGAGCCTCCTGGATGAGACTGAACAGCATCGGCTCCACCACATCCCATGAACCAAACGCCTCGATCATCGTGGCGCGGCTGGGAAAGCGGCTATGGCGCGCTGGGGCTGAAACCACACACGTGCGCGCACGGATGGCAGCCTGCGGCGGCGGCAACCAGCAATGAAGCACCTCGCACAATTGCGCCAACCCGATGGGCTTGACCAGCCAGCCATCCATTCCACAGGCCATGCATCGGCGGATGTCTTCTGGATCAGGGCTGGCGGTCATGGCCAGAACGACGATGGCTGGAAGACCCGCGGCCCGCTCATGGCGGCGCAGTTCCCGCGTCATCGTGTAGCCGTCCATGACCGGCATTCGGCAATCGCTGATCACCAGGTCGAAGCGCTCCGCCGCCAACAGGTGTAATGCCTGCCGGCCATCGCAACAGCACTGGTGGGGCACGCCAAGCTTTTCCAGCAATGAACCCAGCAGCAATCGATACGTGCAATGGTCGTCCACCACGAGCACCCGAGCCTGGCACCAATGCTGTGGCGGGGCCGCGTCAGACGACGCCTTGCGCGAACCTCGAATGGGATAGTTGCCCGGCATAACGCCCTCATCAAGAGCGATCAGCTCGACCGGCCCGCCTGCTTGAGCAAGACGTCGACCACGGCAAAACTGTTCGCAGCAAGATGATCACCTGAATCCAAATAGAGGAGCCCAGGAAATCAAAGAGCGCGAAAAAATAGCCGAATGCCGGGGCCACAGCGATACAACAACTACGACAACACCCTCTTGCACCCGACACGCCACGACGTGACTCACACAGCCAGTGCTCGGTCGGATTGCCACCCTGTCATTCGTAATAGTTGCATTTCCAGCGACTGTCCCCGGCGTTAAATTCCCTCCCGCTTTCCCCAGGGAAGCTGCGCATGCCCGTCAAAACCATAAAAACCTCGGGCGATATCCCTGCGCACATCTGTCCCCAACGCCCTTGCACAGGAAGACCTGTTGAAATGAAAGACTCACTCGCAGCGCTGACCGGCGCCCTGCTGGTTGCCCACTGCGCAGCAGCGTTAGCTGCCAGCTCGGTGGACCTGTCGGTAACCGGTGCAATTACTCCGAGCGCTTGCGTGCCCAGCTTGAGCGAAGGCGGGCAAGTGGACTTCGGCAAGCTCGCGGCCAAGGATCTGGCCGTCGACCGTTCCACTGAGCTTCCACCGGTCTCGCTTCAACTGAGCGTGAATTGCGAGGCCCAGACGTTGTTTGCCCTCAATGCCCGCGACAACCGGCTGGGCTCTGCGCACTTTTTTCTGTCCGGTAACTACGGCCTGGGCCTGATCAACGGCGGCGAGAAACTGGGCAGTTATGGGATAGGCGTGTTCAACCCGGTCGCGGACACCCCCGTGCAGCCCTTGTTCTCCTTCGACCACGGCGAAACCTGGCTGGTGAACTCATCAGGCAGCTACATGGGGCATGACTATTGGAATGCATTCGGCGACTCGCCCACGCCCAAGGCGCTGCGCAACGTCACGGTAGAGCTGCGGATTTCCGCCTACATCGCCCCCGCCCGAACCCTGACCCTGACCGAGGAAGTGCCTCTGGACGGCAGCGCCACGCTGGACGTGGTGTACCTCTAACCCCTGACCGAAACCGCCCACTCACTAGGATTTTCTTCATGGACAGAACTTACTCCGCTGCCTTTGCCGTCCTGCTCGCAGCCTGTGCACCCGCCACTGTCGTTGCCAGCAGCACCGACCTCAGTGTCACCGGGAGCATCACTCCCAGTTCCTGCACGCCCACCCTGTCGAATGGCGGTGTGATTGACCACGGAAAAATGGCTGCCAAGGACTTGCAGGTGGTCAAGCCTACCTTGCTCGACCCGGCTGAAATGCGCCTGGAAGTGCATTGCGAGGGCGAGACCTTTTTCACCCTGACCACCGTCGACAACCGCGCGGGCACGTCCGCCATCAACCCCGCCCACCATGGCCTGGGCACCACCGAGGAAAATCAGAAAATCGGCAGTGTGGCGTTCTCGCTGTTCGACCCGATGGCGGATGACGCTGCCGTCGACGTGGTTATCTCGCGCAATGGTGGCGCCACCTGGGCGCCGTCGCCTTACCTCGGGCACGAGGCCTTGACCTCCTTCGCGGCGATGGGCGGCCCCAATACGCCCATCGCCTTGAAAACCCTGAGCGCCCGGTTGCGGGCGTTCACCATCATCGTGCCGGCAACCGAGCTGACCTTGCTCGATGAAGTCCCCATCGATGGCCAGGCCACGTTGCAGCTGAAGTACTGGTAAGCGGCCGTTTTTCAACTCTCTCTATTCAGGAGCACTACCATGAGCAAGACCCTCAATTCCCTGTTCGCCACCCTGCTGATCAGCAGCGCAGGCAATGCCCTCGCCGCCTCCAGCGTCGACCTGACCGTGCGCGGGCTGATCACGCCGAGTGCGTGTGAACCCACGCTGTCCAATGGCGGCGTCGCGGATATCGGCAAGATTTCCGCGAAGGACTTGAATGTCAATCAGGAAACACGACTCCCGTTCCAGCATCTGCAACTCGCGGTCACGTGCGATGCGGCGACCTTGATGGCCCTGGAAGCCAAGGACAATCGCGTGGGCTCCAGCTACGACGACGACACGATGCTGTTCGGACTCGGGATGATTAACGACACAGAAAAACTCGGCGGTATGGAGGTGCGCATTATCGAGCCCGTCGCCGATGGTGTGGAGCCCTGGATGATCGGGTCCCAGGATGGCGGATCGACCTGGATCAGGGACTATTACTTCAAGCAGGACAACATCCTCTCAGTCGCCACCAACGGCCTCACGACGCCGATTCCAGTGCAGCAGTTCACCAGCAGCCTGCAGATCCGTCCCATCATCGCCCCGGCCAGCGGCCTGACCCTCAACAACGAAGTGGCCATCGATGGCTCCGCGACCCTGACCGTCAAATACCTGTAACGCAACGCGGGCGCAACGCAGTGCCTTGCGCCCAGTGTCGCTCTCACGGATGTCCCCTTAATCACGGTGCCAACACCCGACCATGAACTCGCTCTCACGCCATTTGATGATGCTCTGCCTTTGCCTGACCGCCACCCCGGCCCTGTGCGCCTCGTCGGTTGAGGTGCGGTTGACGGGCATCATTACCCCCAGTGCCTGCACACCGACGTTGTCAGCCAACGGCATTGTCGATCACGGGCGCGTCCCGGCTCGTTCTCTGAACCTCTACGAGTTCACCCAACTGCCCAAGCAGGACCTCGACTTGAACGTGAGTTGCAACGAGCCGGTGCTGTTTGTACTGGTCGGGGTGGACAACCGTGCTGAATCATCACTGGGCCCGGGCTTCTACTACGGCCTGGGCAATAACGTCCACGCCCCGGATGAGCGGCTGGGCACCGTGTCATTGGCGATGCTCGACGCGATGGGTGACAACCAGCGCGTGCTGGTGCTGGCCTCAAGCAACAAGGGCCAGACCTGGTTTCCTGAATCCAGGGCCTATCCCAATAACTACATGGGCTTCGCGCCCCTCGGCACCCTGGTTCCCGAGCCCCATCGGCTGATCAGCGCCACCCTGCAAATCGAAACATCGATCAACGCCGCCGCCTACCTGACCCTCGACCAAGAGGTGCCGCTGGACGGCTCCATCGTGCTTGACCTGAGGTACCTGTAGTCATGTTCCCCCTTCCCTGTTTTGCCTTTTTCTCACGGGCGTTCAACATTGTCCGCTTCGCCTGCCTGTACTTCGGTGCACTGGCGTTGACCCTGTTCGGTCCGAACCTGGTGCTGGCCGACGGCATGGTGCCGGACACCTCCGTGGTGATCGTCAATGAAGCTGACGGTGAAGCGTCGGTGTCGGTGACCAACACCGACGCCAAGTTGGCGCTGCTGCACGTCACCCTGGAAGACATTCCCGAAGACACGGCGCCGTTGCTGTTCGTCACTCCGCCCCTGACCCGGGTGGAACCGTCCAAGAGCCAACTGATCCGCTTCATCCTGCAGTCTTCCACGCCGCTGACCACTCAACGCCTCAAACGGGTGATTTTTGAAGGCATGCCGCAAGGCCGCGCGCCTGGCCAGGCCGGCCATGCGCGGGTGGGTGTGACGGTGCGTCAGAACCTGCCGGTGATCGTGCACCCCAAGGGCCTGGCACCGAACCGCACACCGTGGACCGGGCTGGCCTGGAGCCTGAAGAACCAGCAATTGAGCGTGCATAACCCGACGCCCTACGTGGTCCGCCTGGCTCAGGAACTGACGTTGCTGCCCGGCAATGGTTCGGCGCTGCTGCCACGCACCTATGTCTTGCCGGGTGAAACCCTGAGCGTGGCCGCCAGCCAGGCCCAGGCCACCACCGTGCAGTTGCAACCGGCCACCGTCTACGGCTTTGCCGTGCAACCGTACCAAGCACCGATCACCCTTTGATCGCAGCGCCGGAGGAACTGGTTTCCGGCGCCCTGATAACGAAGTGACCTCTCATTGAAGGTCACCAGGAGCTTGCCCGCGCCACGGAGCGATGCGGGGATGCCTCCATTATTCGAGTACGACTTGTGAGCACAGTAACCACTGAACGCGACGGCGAAGCCCTGCCTGGCGTTTCACCACGCCGCGGGCGCCGCAGCCTGCTGACGGGCCTGGCGTTGACCCTGGCAAGCACGTTGCCGACCACCAAATCCCTGGCCGACGAAGCCGCCGGCTCGTTCGACCCGCAAACCTTGTCCCAGCGCGGTATCGACCCGCAGTTGGCCAACTTGCTGCTTGAGGCACCGCGTTTCGCCACCGGGCGCCATGCCCTCAACCTCAACGTGAACGGCCAACGGCGCGGCCGGGTCGACGTGGTGTTCAACGACCAGGGCGCGTTGTGCTTCAACCAGGCGTTGCTGGACGCAGGCCTGCTGCGCGTACCGGCTGACGACGCGGCGTGCCATGGGTTTCTCGACACCTACCCACAGACCGTTATCGAGCAAGACCCGGCCAGCCTCAGCCTGTCCCTGGTGGTGCCGACCGACGCCATCCGCCCGACCGAGCAAGACATTTCCGGCTACCAGACCGGCGGCTTTGCCGGCCTGCTCAACTACGACCTCACGGGCCTGTACAGCGAATATGGCGACGAAAACAGCCGCTTCGGCTCGGCCAATACCGAGGTCGGGTTCAACGCCGGCGACTGGATCGTGCGCAGCCGCCAAGTGCGCACCTGGCAGGACAAGGTCTCGCGCACCACGCACCTGGACGCCTACGCCCAACGCACCTTCGCCGAACAGCAGGCAGTGTTCCAGGCCGGGCAGATCAACCTGTACAACCCGGTGCTGGCCGGCGCGCAAATCACCGGCGCGCAGGTCCTGACCGAAACGGCGCTGCAGGATCAGAACCAGGGCGCGACCATCACCGGCATCGCCAACAGCCCGGCCCAAGTAGAAGTGCGCCAGAACGGCACGCTGATTCATTCCACCGTGGTCCCCGCCGGGCCCTTTTCCCTCACGGATGTGCGGCGCTTGAACAGCCGCTCCGACGTGGAAGTCACGGTCAGGGAAACCACCGGCGAAGAACGCCGCTTCACGGTACCGGCGGGCATGCTCGGCCTTGGCTTGCCAGCACCGGGTTACTCGGTGGCGGCCGGACGCGTGCGCAAGGTTGGCGACAGCGAAGGCGCCGAGCCCTGGGTGGTCAGCGGTGGCTGGAGCGGTGCCCTGCACCCGCAAGTCAGCGTCGGCGCCGGGTTGCTGGCGGCCGAGGATTACCGCGCTGCCGGCATGAGCCTGGGCTGGTTGCCGTGGCAAGACGGCCAGCTACAGCTTTCCAGCCAATTGGCCCAGGCCAGCCGCCGAGGCAACGAGCGCGGTGTGCAAACAGACCTGTCGTGGTCCCAACGGCTGAGCGAGCGCTGGGCGATTACCACCGCCACCTCTTGGCGCTCGATGGACTATCGCGACCTTGAAGATTCCACAACCACCACCGACACCCGCGAACAGCGCGAGTCCCGCTACCGCGACCAGCAGAGCGCCACGGCCTCCTGGTCCCACCCGATGCTGGGCGCGTTCAGCGCCGGGATCTCGCGTTCATCCAACTTTACCGGTGAAAGCAGCAGCCGCGCGCTGGCGTCCTGGGGCACCAGTTTCGGCCAGGTCTCGGTATCGGCCAGCGCCGAGTGGCAGGTCGGCGGCCGGCAGCGCAGCGATGACAGCGTTTACCTGAACATCAGCGTGCCTCTGGGCGAAAGCCGTCGCGGGCGCCTGTGGGCGCGCAATGCCGGCGGCGAACATCGTCTTGGTGCCGGGCTCAGCGAACAGCTCAATGACCAGTTGAGCTATCGGGTTGGCGTAGAGCGCGACAGTCGCGACCAGGAAGTGGAGTCGTCGCTCGGCGTCTCGGCTTTGCCGTATTACAGCCAGTTGGACCTCAACTACACCCGCAACAATGCCGAGCGCTCCAGCTATCAAGGCGGCGCGCGCGGTGGCGTGGTGCTGCATGGCGACGGCCTGACGTTTTCGCCGTACCCGGTGCGCGAAACCTTTGCGGTGGTGTCGGTCGGCGACATGCCCGGCGTCCAGGTCAGCACCCCCAGCGGCCCGGTGTGGACCGACTGGCAAGGCCAGGCGGTAGTGCCGCAACTCAGCGCCTATGGGCGCAGCCCAGTGGAAGTGCAAACCCGCTCGCTGCCGCGCAATGCCGATATCAGCAATGGTTTGGCGGTGCTTTCGGCAGGCCGTGGCGCGGTGGACAAAGTCGAGTTCGGCGTGGCCCTGACCCGTCGCGCCCTGCTTCAGGTGACCGACGCCAACGGCCAGGCGCTGCCGCGTGGCGCCGCAGTGAGTACCGACGACGGTGAGTTTGTGACGCTGGTGCAGGAAGGCAGCCAAGTGTTCCTGCCCGACGTGCTCGACCGTCGCCCGCTGTGGATCAGCGTGCCGGGGCAGGCGCGCTGCCGCTTGAGTTACGTCCTGCCTGAGAAAGGCGACCCCCAGGTGTACTACGAAACCGCAACGGCGCGGTGCCAACCATGAGGACTTTCACCATGGGCTCAAAACCCGTCTTGCTGTCGCTGAGCCTGTTGCTGGGCGCCAACGCCTGGGGCGCGGAGGAATGCCAGTTGAACCTGAGCGAATCGGTGCTGGATTTCGGCTTGATGAACCGCGCGGGCGCGTCGATGCCCGCCACCGAACGCTTGTTGGGCGACCGGCGCCTGAGCCTGACGCTTAACTGCCCCAACCCCACCGACATGAGCCTTTTCTATCGGGGCCTGGCGAGCGGCACCGAGCGTTTTCGCTTCACCGAGCGCGGCAGCTACAGCCTGCGGGTCAGCGATGCCGTGCTCGACGGCCAGGCCGTTGAACTGGGGTTGCTCAGCGGCAGCGGCCAGCCTGCTATCCGCACCGGCGCAATACTCGGTTGGCGGCCGGAGCACGGCATTGTGCCGATGCGCGGTGGAGTGCCGGTGAATGGGCGCAGCTTGTCGCTGCAGGTGGAAGCCAAGGCCTGGGCCCAGGAAGAAGCCTCGCGAGTGACCGATGCGGTCACCTGGGACACCAGCGGCGTATTCGACGCCATCAACGCCGGCCGCTCCCGCGAAGTACGCCTGCAAGCACGCTTTGCCCCGGCGGCTTGCACACCAAGCCTGTCCAACGGCGGCACGGTGGATTTCGGCAAGTTGTCGGTGATGGACCTGAACATGGACAAGGACACCGCGCTGCCCGACCGGCCTTTGGTCGTCAGCGTGGCCTGCGACGCACCGACCGCATTCACCCTGCGTTTACAGGATAACCGCCTGGGTTCGGCCACCGGCCCTGCGGACGAAACTACCTTCGGCCTGGGACTCGACGCCCGACAACAGAAGATCGGGCGTTACCGGCTGGTCTTCGACCCCTTACGCGTCACTGCCGACAGCTTTGCGCAGCTGTACCGCACCGATTCCGCCACCGGCACCTCGGCCTGGAGCAGCGCCAGCGCCAGCCCGCTCGCCATTGGCACCGGCCGCTATCTGGGCTTTGGCGCCAGCGCCGGCAGCACCGGCGGCCCGGTTCCTATTCAACAACTCAGCGCCACGGCGAGCCTGGAGGCGGTGATCGCTCCGCTGGGTTCACTGGACCTGGGCAGCGAGGTGCGGCTCGACGGCGCGGCCACCCTCGAACTCAACTACCTCTAGGAGCACTTCCATGAAAACGCTATTGATCCCGTGCCTGGCCTTGACCCTGTCGGCGGGCGCCGCGCAGGCCGCGTCCACCGTCGACCTGACCGTCACCGGCCTGATCACGCCGATGGCCTGCACGCCGGTGTTGTCCAGCGGCGGCTTGGTGGATTTCGGCAAGATCTCGCGCAACGACCTCAACCTCACCAACGGCACGCGTCTGCCACTCAAGTCCCTCACGCTGACCGTCAACTGCAATGCCGCCGGCCGCTACGCCTTGCGCATGCGCGACAACCGGGACGGCACCGCCCACGTCAACAGCGAGATTTTCTACGGGCTGGGGCTGGACAGCAGCGGCAACAAGATCGGCGTGTACTCGGTGAGCTTTGACCCCAAACAGACGGTGGTCGATGACCTCGCGGTGGTCTACGGCACTGAGTCCACCACCGGCGGCCTGGCGTGGCGCACCTCCAACCTCAACCCGATCGATATCGGTTCACGCAGCCTTCTTGGATTCACCGACGTGCTCGGCAGCAATGCGGGCCCGTCGGCGATCCAGACCCTCACCAGCACCCTGACGCTGGAAGCAACCATCAACGCCCGACAAAACCTGGACCTCAGCGTGGAAACGCCGATGGACGGCTCTGCGACGTTGGAAGTTGTGTACCTGTAACCCCTGAAATTCCCTTTTCCCTAGATAGGAGCAACACCGTGCAAAAATCCCTTTCCTGCCTGATCGGCACTCTGATTATGGCCGGCACCACCACGGCCCACGCCGCGTCCTCAGTCGACCTGAATGTGCGTGGGTTGATTACACCGAGTGCGTGCGAGTTGAATTTTGCCAATGGCGGCGAATTTGACCTGGGCAAAATTGCGGTCAAGGACCTGCAGGCGGACTCGCCGACGGACTTGGTCGAACAGAACGCACAACTGACTGTGACCTGTGAAGGTTCGACGCTGGTGGCGATTGAATCCAAGGACAACCGTGCGGGCTCAGCCTATTGGGATGGGGCTAACACGTTCGGACTCGGTTTGATCAACGGCACCGAGAAGCTGGGCAACATGTGGGTGCAACTGCGTTCAGCGGTAGCTGATGGCGCGGCAGCCTATGCCATCCATTCGATGGACGGCGGTTTGACGTGGGCGACTGCCGGCTATATGCGCGACGGCAACCTGGTATCGGCCTACACCGGTGGCACCGTCGCACCGATCCCGGTGCAGGTGCTGGTGGCGCAAATGCGCCTCTCTCCTGTCATCGCCCCGGCCAGCGGCTTGACCCTCACTAGCGAAGTGCCGATCGACGGTTCGATCACGCTGACTGCCAAGTACCTGTAACACCCACAGGCACAACTCAAGCACGGCCGGGCTTGCTGTTGTGCCTCTACTGACTGCGCGTGGCTGGCCAATCACACTGGCCAGTCACCACAAGGAACATCCTTTTGATGAACAGCTTTTTTCCTGTCCTTACCGCCACATTGCTCATGGTCGGTACGTCCTGTGCCTGGGCGGCCAGCAGCGTCGACCTGAGCGTCAAAGGCCTGATTGTGCCCTCAGCCTGTACGCCAAGCCTGAGCAATGACGGTAACGTCGATTACGGCAAAATCGCCGCTCGCGATCTTGCGCAAGACACTTTCACGCACCTGCCGTACGCGCTGCTGCAATTCAAGGTCAACTGCGAGGCGTCGACCCTGTTTGCACTCAGAGGAATAGATAATCGAACAGGCTCCTCAATCGAAGCCCGTAGTTTTGGCCTGGGCATGATCAATGGTTCGGAGAAGGTCGGTGGTTATTACGCCATTTTCCAGGACGCTTACGCTGACGGCGTGGCCTTGTACTCGATTTGGTCAAGCGATGGCGGCTCGACCTGGAAGAAGCCCAACGGCAGCGATACATGGTGGTTAAAGTCTGACTTGATTGGCTTCGGCAACGACGCCAGCGGAGTGCTGGCGCCGGTACCGATCCGTGATCTGACCAGCAACTTGTACATTCGCGGCTACATCGCCCCCGCCTCAATGCTGACACTGACTCAAGAGCAACCCATTGATGGTTCGCTGACCACCGAGATGTTTTATCTGTAGGCGTCAGACCTTTTCGCTGGTCACCGCCACGTAACGTGCGCGGCCGGCGCCAAGGCCGGCGACGATCGCTCCCACGCCGATCACGCCGAACACCCAGCCGGTGGCGCCCCAGCCGCCGGTCCAGTCATGCAAAAGGCCCACGGCCAACGGGCCCAGGGACGCCAGCGTGTAGCCAATGCCCTGGGCCATGCCCGACAGGTTGGCCGCCACGTGGGCATCGCGCGAGCGCAAGACGATCAAGGTCAACGCCAGGCTGAACGTGCCGCCCTGCCCCAACCCCAACAGAATCGCCCAGCCCCACAAACCTTCAAGCGGCGCATACAGGCAGCCGAACAGGCCGCCGAGGGTCAGCAGCATCACCACCACGATGGCCAGGCGCTGGTCCTTGCCACGGGTGGCCAGCCACGGCGCGGTCAATGCACTGAGCAGTTGCACGATGATCGACCCAGACAGCGCGAGCCCGGCCTCGGTTGGGCTCAGCCCGCGCCCGATCAGGATCGACGGCACCCAACCAAACACGATATAGGCCAGGGAGGATTGCAGCCCCATGTATAACGTCACTTGCCAGGCCAGCGGATCGCGCAGCAAGCCTTTGACCCGATAAGCGACATGATGGGCGCCTTGCTTGTGCCCCACTTGCGGAATCCAGAACAGCGCCGCCACCAACGCCGGCACAATCCAGAAGCCCAGGCCGACAGCCCAACTGCCGCCGAAATACTGACTCAACGGCACCGTAGCCCCTGCCGCCAATGCCGCCCCCAGGCACAGCGCCATGGTGTAGACCCCGGTCATCGTGCCGGCCTGTTTGGCGAAGTCGCGCTTGACGATGCCCGGCAGCAACACACCGATGATGCCGATGCAGGCACCGGCAATCAGGCTGCCGGCGAACAACCCGGCCTCACCCAAGGCACTGCGCAAAATGATGCCGCCCGCCAGCGTCAGCAGAACTCCCAATACCACGCGCTCAGCGCCAAAGCGTCGGGCCAGGAGCGGTGCCAGCGGCGCGAACAAGCCCAGGCACAGCACCGGCAACGTGGTCAGCAAACCGGCCTTGGCCGCTGACAACCCCAGGCTGCTGGAGACTTCGCTGAGCAACGGCGACATGCTCGACAACGCCGGGCGCAGGTTCAACGCCACCAGGATCAGCCCCAACAGCAGCAACCACGGGCGACTGACCACCGGGTGACTGTGCTGGACCTCATCGTCGTCGGCTTCGGCGTCGATCAACAGTTCTTCAAGTTCGGTTTTGCGTTGGGCTTCAAGGTTCATTGATCAACTGCCGGCAAAGGGATTTGGCGCGTTCCGTGTCTTGGTGTTGCACGGCGTCGAGCAGGGCGATGTGCAGGTCGAACACCGCCTGGCGACGTGGCGAGATGTCCAGGGTCTGGCGCAACTGGGCACCGACGATGCTGGAAAAGTACTGGTACAGCTCACTCAACGCCGGGTTGTGCGCGGCATCGACCAGGCGTTTGTGAAACACCAGGTCGGCGCTGATATAGGCCTCCAGATCACCGTGGTACAGCGCGGCGCTGGCATCCAGAGCTTCACGCAATCGGCTCAGGTCTTCCTCGGTACGGCGCAACGCCGCCAGGCCGATCGCCTCCACTTCGAGAATCTGCCGCGTCTCTTGCGCCTGGGCGATCGTGCAATGAGACAACGCGCGCATCGCACCCATCGGGTCGGTCATCGAGCGCAGGTAACTGCCGTCGCCCTGGCGGACTTCAATCAAGCCCGAAAAAGCCAGGACGCGCATGGCTTCGCGCACGGTATTGCGGCTGATGCCCAGTTCTGCGGACAACTCCGGCTCAGTGGGCAGCCGCTCGCCGATGGCCCACGTGCCCTGGCTGATGCGCAGGCGCAGTTGCTCCAGGGCCTGATCGACCAGGGAGCGTTTGATCAAGGGGGCGATGTCTGTCATGTGTTTTGCGCTTTCGTCCAATCATAGGATGAATTTTCCTACAGCCTATTCGGACTTGCCTACAAAGGCAACGCACTAGGGTTTTGAGGCAGGGAAATGAACTGAATTTTCGATTGGTAAAATT
>NZ_JBARTQ010000107.1:0-7405 GCF_049645325.1 Pseudomonas sp.
AACCTGCAGCCGTCAACGAAATGGTGACGCGCAAGCTCCCGCGCTTGCTGGCGCTTGCCAGCCGGCTGCTGGGGGATGCCGACGAGGCCAAGGACGTGGCCCAGGAAAGTTTCCTGCGGATCTGGCGCCAGGCGGCCAACTGGCGCCCCGGCGAAGCACGTTTCGACACCTGGCTGCACCGCGTGGCGCTGAACCTGTGCCATGACCGTTTGCGCCGGCGCAAGGAACGCCCACTGGACGAGGACGCCCTGCTTGAACTGGCGGACAGCGCGCCGTCTGCGCAGGAAGAGTTGGAGACGGCAGATCGCAGCGCCCGCATGGCCGCCGCCTTGGCGGCGTTGCCCGAGCGCCAGCGCGAAGCCATTGTGTTGCAGTACTACCAGGAGCTGTCGAACATCGACGCCGCGGCCCTGATGAACATCAGCGTCGAGGCACTGGAGAGCCTGCTTTCGCGGGCCCGACGTCAGTTGCGCAGTCAACTTGCCGACACACCCGGGCTCGCCCGCCCAGGAAGGGGAAAACCATGACACCTGAACGATTTGCGCACCTGGCATCTGCCTACGGCGCCGGCCTGCACCGCTGGCCCGACGCCGAACAGGCCAGTGCCCAGGCGTTGCTCGACAGCGGCAGCGTCAGCGCCCGTGAGGCACTGCGCGAGGCCGGCTGGCTCGATAGCCAACTGGACGCTTATGAACTGGCCTTCGCCGACCCGGCGCTGGCCCGGCAGATCCGCCAGTCGGCGCCGCGACGTGCGTCGTTCTGGTCGCGCTATGCCAACTGGTTATCGCCTGCCGGGTTTGTCGGCGTGGGCGTTGCCGGCATCGCCGCCGGCGTATTGGTTGCGTCGTTAAGCGTGCCGCTGCCGAGTTTGTCATCTGACGTGCTGCCCAGCGTCTTCGATCAGGGCGACGCCGACGTCGTCTTCACCGTCAACGCCGAGGATACCGAGCAATGACCCCTAAATTCCTTAAACCCTGGTTGGTCGTTTCGGTGTTGCTCAACGTCTTTTTGATCGGCGGTTTGGGCGGTGGTCTCTACCACTGGATGGCCACGTCCAAGCCTGTTGAGGCGGTGGTCAACCAGCACGGCTTGCGCCAGGCGATGATCAAGTTGCCGGCCGAGCGGCGCAAGGAATTGCGCCAGTTGCTGCGGCATAACCGCGACGACAGCCAGCCGCTGATCATGGCCGGCCGCGAAGCTCGCCTGGGCGTGATCAAACAGCTGGAGGCGCCGACGCTGGACCACGACGCGCTGGTGGCTGAACTGGCCAAGGCACGCGAGGCCGACGCTGCGCTCCGGGCCTTGGTGGACGGCACCCTGGCGCAATTTGCAAGCAACTTGCCCCAGGATGAACGGCAGAAGCTGGTCGAGGCGCTGTACCAGCGTGGGCAGCTCAAAGCTAAAGAAAAATTGATCCAGACGGCGGGGAATAAACCCAGGTCTTGAGCCGTTAAGTCCGCATAACCTCTCAGGAAGTGTGTTTATGCCGGCTGCTAAAAAGAAACAGGCTTTTGATTTTTCCTGTGGTGCGGCGTCTTTGCTGTGTGCGGCCGTGGAGCTGGAAGCCACCTTGCCCGGTGGTCTTTCGGCGACCGACGCGTTGCGCACGACTATGTGTGAGGTTGAGCTCTACAAACTCACCTCCGGTGCACAAACCGGTGGGGTGGTGAAGCCGTTTGACCCGATCAAGGCGGGCTATTCCTACCCACACAGTGTGGCGTTGGCAGCGCGGTCGCTGGGGTTGAATGTGACCATCCACATGGAAGGGTTTTTGGCCACGGCGTTGGCGACCTTGTATCCCGCCTGTGAAGAGTTGTGTGTGAAGGCGGGGTTTCCGGTGATTCATGGGGCACCGCCACCGATGGCGGCCAATCGACGGGCGTTGTGTGTGGTCACGACGTTTGTGGTGGGGTTGCACTATGTGATGCTGCGCCCGGGCGGGGACTTCATGGACCCGGCGGATGGGGAGAACCATGACAATTTCAAGACGATGAATACCTGGTCGAAGGTGTATTCGCAGACCGGGATCACGCTGGTGTTGGAGAAGGAAGTGCCGGTTTAGGCACGGTTTTCAAGCCAGGTGTGGGCACGCCTTCAGGTGCAGGGTTGGAATGAGGGCTTTTCCTTTGTGCAGTCACCGCAGCAATGGGGTACGCCCTCAATCAAACCCCGGCCTCAGCGGTGCTGAAACCGCGGCAACGAAGCAATGCGCAACTTGGGCTCTTGTAACCGCGCCAAGTCCGTCGCGATCTGTGCCCGCCAGAAGTGCGCTCCCGCCAATTGCGCATCCACCCACGCCTGGCGCAACAACACCTTGGCCTTGTCCACCGAGCCGTAATGCCCCTGACGCAACGTCAGCTGGGCCTTGATCCGCAGCATCTGCGGCACAAACCAGCGTTCGTGGCGGCCAATTGCCAATTGCAGGGTGTCTTCAAGCACTTCCAGGGCGAGTTTTTCCACACCCAGTCGCGCCAGGCCCAGCGCGTATTCACACCGCAGCAAGCTGTAGAGCTGGCTGTCGCCCTGGCCTTGCAGGTGGTGCAGGGCTTCGCCCAGTTGCGGCACGCCTTCTTCCGGCGAACCCTGGCGGATCAGCAGGATGCTTTCAAAACACAGGCGCATTTGCCGCCAGATATGCAGGTCCTGGCGGGTGGTGCTGTCTTGCAGCAAGCCCAGGTAGTAGCGCATTTTCGGCAAGTTGGAGGCCAGCAGTGCCAACGGAATAGCCCCCAGGCACAAGGTGTACCAGAGGGTCGCCGGGTGATCGAGTGAGACCGCCTCCTCGACGCAGGTGCCGATCAGCCGCAGTGCCGGGTCGACATCGCCCTCCAGCAATTGCACCTTGGCCTTGAGGCAGCGCGCGGCGATGCGTTGGTCGAAATGTACGTCGATGATGTGCGAGCGCGCCGCCGACGGAGAGCCCAGGGCTTCATCGATATTTTGCCGCGCGCCGGCCAGGTCGCCCATATGGAACAAGGCCACAGCGCGCATGCGCTTGCCGAGCAGTTGCTGGTTACCGCTGTTGTTCAGGGCGATGTAACGCTCGGCCAGTTCCAGCGCTTCGGCGTACTGGTTGCAGCCGCAACGGTCGGTCCACAGGCCCCACAACGCGCGCATTTTGTGCTCGGCGTCGTCAAGTTCGCGGGCGTCTTCGCGCACCTGGCGCCAGGCTTCGCGCATCGGGCCACTGGTGCCGTAGGTGAGCATCAGCACGCTGGCCAGGGCGGTCTGCAACAGCATGTGCTGACGCACCGGCAGCGGCGTGACGGCGTCGCTCGCCAGGCCCTTGTCGACCCAAGTGCGGCATTCGCTGACCAGCGACAGGCGCAGCCACAGCGGCACGCCGCCCAAGGTCAGTTCGATACCCAGGGACAGGTTGCCGGTAGACGAGTAGGCCCAATCCAGCGCCGAGCGAATCGTGTTGATCTCGGAGCCGTAGAGCGCGATCCAGGTTTGCGGGGACAGGCCGTCCAGGGTCCGGCCGGCTTCCTGCAACACGCCGAGCGCGTAGTGGGCGTGGTGTTGCGCGGTGGAGTTTGCCTCGCCGTGTTCGATGAGTTTTTCCAGGGCGTAGGCGCGGGTGGTTTCCAGCAGGCGGTAGCGCTTGAGCAACTGCGATTCACCGGCGATCAGCAGCGATTTGTCCATCAGGCTTTCGAGCAAGGGCAGGGCGTTGCGCGGGTCGAGGGTGCTGCTGGCGGTCATCGCCTTGACCGCATCGAGCGTGAAGGAACCGGTGAACACCGCCAACTGGCGCAGCATCGCCTGCTCGTCTTCGCTGAGCATGCCGTACGTCCAGTCCAGGGTCGCGCTGAGGGAACGGTGGCGGGCGAGGGCGGTGCGTCGGCCGGTCATCTGCAGGCGAAAGCTGCCGTCGAGCAAGCCGACCAGGTCCTGGATGCCAAAGGTGCGCACCCGCGCGGCGGCGATTTCGATGGCCAGCGCGTTGCTGTCGAGCTTGCGGCAGATGGCGCAGACGGCGGCCACGTCGGCGTCGTTGAACACAAAGTCGGGGTCGAGGGCGCGCACGCGTTCCACGAACAGGCGCACACCGGACCAGGCCAGCGCTTCACAGGCGCTGAGGCTGGCGTGCTCGTCCGGCACTTGCAACGGCGCCAGGTCGTGCACACGTTCGCCTTCGGCGCGCAGGGGCTCACGGCTGGTGGTCAGCACGCAGCAATGGGGCGCACTGCGCAGCAGGGTTTCGGCGGCGTCGGCGATGGCGGGCAGCACGTGTTCGCAGTTATCCAGCACCAGCAGCAAACGGCGCTCGGCCAGGGTCGCGGCGATGCTGTGCAGCGGGTCATCGCTGATCGTCTGAATGCCCAAGGCGCTGGCGAGCATGCCGGCTACCCATTGCCCACTGGTGGCGGGGGCCATGTCGACGAAACAGGTGTCGAGGTTGAACTCGTTGGCCAGGTGATGGGCCACGGCCATGGCCACGGTGGTCTTGCCGATGCCTCCCGGGCCGGTGATGGTCACGAAGCGCTGGCTGATGACCTGGCCGGCCAGGTTGGCGATCAAGGCCTCGCGACCGATCACTTCGCCGGCCGGTGCGGGAAGGCTCGGTTCTTCCACTTTTGCACTGGGCACCGGCAGGCTTTCCTCGCCGACAGCTTGCAGGGTAACAGGCGCCACAAAGCGATAGCCCCGGCCCGGCACAGTGACGATGTAGCTGAAGTTGCCATCGTCGCCCAACGCCCGACGCAGGGCGACGATCTGCGCACGCAGGTTGCACTCCTCGACCACCACCTTGGGCCAGGCGTAGGAGATCAGTTCGGATTTCTCCAGCAGTTCGCCGGCACGGGTGACCAGGGCGATCAGCAAGTACAGGGCGCGGCTCCCCAGGGTCACGGGTTCGCCGTTGCGCAACAACACATGCTGGCGTGCCAGTAACAGAAAGGGGCCGAAGCCGATGGCGCTCTCGGTGGAAACCGGAGCCGGGTGGTCTGCGTCCATGTAGGACACTGCGTGGTGCTTGCTCGAGCTCATCAATTCGTCCTTTTTATAGTCGGGCTTGTTATTGGCGATCAGGCCATTCGCCCTTTTGGGTGCAGATGTGCAGCAGCAGTCTTGGAAAGTTGATGTCGATCAAAGTGTCGGAAAAGCCGCCCTCCTTTGGGGCGTGTCGTTTTTATAGAGGGAGTCACGCCACATGCTTCAGAAGATGAGACTGTCTCAAAGCTGAAACATTTTATTACCAGAAACATGGATAAAGCAGAATGTATGCCAGTTGGCATGTAACAAAGATGACAACAACCGCATGAAATTTATGGTGATTTTTAAGGTCGTCGGTGACGCGAAAGGGACTTCGTTCGGAAAGGCGAATATTTCCAATTGTGTCGTTCGGGATGCCGAATAAAACGGCAGTGAATTGGCGCTGTTTTCCCGGCTGTGTATCGCACTGTATCCCCGCACCAGCCTGATACATCGGCATGACGTTCTGTCGTGTTTGCGACACAGACCGGATACACGCCTGGCTTTAACTCTGTTCACCAGCTGGCGCAGGCGGTCATCCACCGCAACCTGCGCCCTGGCCACACTCAGTCAAGCCAGGAGATACACCGATGAAGCGTCCCTACGCAGCCCTCGCGGCCACCCTTGCCCTGTCCCTCAGCGCCTTCGCGGCCGTGGCGCACGCCGATGAAGCCAAACCCCAGGAAAAATGCTTCGGCGTCTCCCTCGCCGGTGCCAATGACTGCGCCGCCGGTAAAGGCACCTCGTGCGCCGGCACCGCCACCGCCGACTACCAGGGCAATGCCTGGGTGCTGGTGGACAAAGGCACCTGCACCCAGATCAAGACCCCCAAGGGCTACGGCAGCCTGACGGAGCAGCCATGAGCCGAGCGGCCCCGGCGGTGGTGATCCAGCGCGTCTTGCCCCCAGCGCTGCTGTTGCTGGTGGCGCGGGTCGGGATCGCGTCGGTGTTTTTCCTCTCGGGCCGCACCAAGGTCAGCGGTTTTCTCGACCTCAAACCCTCGACCTACGCGTTGTTTCGCTCGGAGTACGCCTTGCCGCTGATCCCGCCGGCGTGGGCCGCGCACCTGGCGACTTACGCCGAACACCTGTTTCCGCTGCTGCTGGTGCTGGGTCTGCTGACCCGCCCGGCTGCCGCTGCGCTGTTGGGCATGACGCTGGTGATCGAGGTGTTTGTGTACCCCGACGCCTGGCCGGTCCACCTGACCTGGGCGGGCCTGTTGCTGCCGCTGCTGGCGTACGGCGGCGGGGCGTGGTCGCTGGATCGCTGGCTGATGCGCAAACGCGCTTAACCCTTTGCCTCATTAATGGAGATTTCTTATGCGTACGCTTTCTTCCCTGGCTCTGGCCATGGCCCTGACGGTTCCGATGCTGGCTCACGCGGCCGATGCGCCGCAGCCCGGCGCCGGCAAAAGCGTGGTGATCGTGCCCGGTTCATTTGTCGACGGTTCCGGTTGGCGCGTGGTTCACGACATCCTGATTCACAAAGGCTACAAGGTCACCGTGGTGCACCAGGGCCACGAAAATCTGGCGGCCGACGTGGCCGAGGCGCGTGAAGTGCTGGAGCAGCAGGTCGGCCCCGTGGTGCTGGTGGGTCACAGCTCCGGCGGCGCAGTGATCTCGATTGCCGGCGACCGCGACAAGGTCAAGTCGCTGGTTTATGTCTCGGCGCTGCAGCCGGAAGTGGGCGAGAACATGGCCCAGTTGATCGGCTCCATGCCGTCGCCCAGCGATGACATCAAGCCCAGCCGCGACGGCCACCTGTTCTTTGATCGCACGCAATTCAACGCGGATTTTGCCGCCGACCTGACCACCAATCGCACCGACTTCATGGCCGCCTCGCAAGTGCCCGCCACCGCCGCGCTGTTCGGCGGCACCGTGTGGGCCGCGGCCTGGCATAAAAAGCCGACCTACGCCGTGGTGTCCACCGAGGACCGCGCGCTGAGCCCCGCGCTGCAACGCTGGATGTACACGCGTGCCGGTTCCAGGGTCACCGAAATCAAAGCCAGCCACTCGGTGTACATCTCCCAGCCTGAGGCTGTGGCGAAAGTCATCGAAGACGCGGCATCCGTCATCCAGTAATCCCTGCTACCCCCACGAGCACCCCACGAGCATTTTCAGGAGAAACACCCATGAACACTGCATTCAAATCCCGCTTGAGCCTGGCCGCTGCTGCGGCACTGGTTGCCCTCGCATCGGCGTCGTTCGCGAGCGCCGCCAGCGCGGCGGACCAGCAGGAAAAACCCGGCCGTTGCTACGGCGTCAACACCTGCAAGGGCACCAGCCTGTGCGCGACCGCCAAAAATGACTGCAAGGGCCTCAACAGCTGCAAGGGCGAAGGCGTGATCGTCAAGACTCCGTCCGAATGCCTCAAGGCCGGCGGCACCCTGACTGAACCGAAGTAACCCATCGGCGAGCCCGTACGGGCT
>NZ_JBARTQ010000108.1:0-11245 GCF_049645325.1 Pseudomonas sp.
CGGCGGCCCACGGATTCAAGCCGGAGTGCGGGCATGCCGAGCCACAGCGAGGCACCGAGTGGAGGGGCAAGAGCGTTTTGCTTACTTTTGCGCTCCACCAAAAGTGAGCCGCTGTAAGAGCGGAACCAATAGAGGCCATGACCGTAATAACGGATATGCCCCCACCCACCAATCAAACCGAAAACCGCGCCACCATCGTATTCAGATCCACCGCCAACCGCGAAAGCTCCTGACTCGCCGCACTCGTCTGATTCGCCCCCGTCGACGTCTGATGCGCCAAATCCCGAATATTCATCAAATTGCGATCCACCTCCCGCGCCACCGCCGCCTGCTGCTCTGACGCACTGGCAATCACCAGGTTACGCTCGTTGATCAAGGCAAATGCCGAAGCAATCTCCTCCAGCGCCGTACCCGCCGACTTGGCAATATCCAGGGTCGACCGCGCCCGCGTATTACTCTGCTGCATCGAACTGACCGCCTGATCCGTCCCCTGCTGAATCCCGCTGATCATCACCTCAATTTCCTGCGTCGACTGCTGCGTGCGATGCGCCAACGCCCGCACCTCATCCGCCACCACCGCAAACCCCCGCCCGGCATCCCCGGCCCGTGCGGCTTCGATCGCCGCATTCAGCGCCAGCAAGTTGGTCTGCTCGGCAATCGAACGAATCACGTCCAGCACTTTACTGATGCCATAAACCTTCTGCGCCAAGTCCTCAACCTGCGTCGCATTGGCGGTCACATCCGTGGCCAGCGCCTCAATCGACATCACCGTCTGATGCACCTGCTCACGCCCATGCTGGGCAATGCGGTCCGACTCGCGCGATGCCTGGGACGTGGCCACCGCGTTGCTCGCCACCTCCTCCACCGCCGCCGTCATCTGGTTGACCGCCGTGGCGGCTTGTTCGATCTCCTGGTTCTGCTGGTGCAGGCCACGGGTCGCGTCCTCCGTGACGCAACTGAGCTCTTCGGAGGCCGAGGCCAGTTGGTTCGACGACTCGGCAATTCGCCGGATCGTGTCACGCAGGTTCTCCTGCATGCCTTTGAGTGCCTGCTGCAGGCGCGCCGGCTCATCATTGCCCGACACGCTGATCTCACCGGTCAGGTCGCCACTGGCCACGCCTTGGGCGACTTTCAGCGACTGCGCGAGCGGCAGCACGATGCTGCGGGTCAACCACACCGCCAGCGCGATGGTGATCAGCGCCGTGACCACGATCATGCCGATCACCCAAGTGCGCGACTGCGTGAACACACTTTGCGCCAGGCTCGCGGCCAGGTTGGCGTTGGTTTTGTTCAGGTTGACCAGATCGTGCAGGGTGCCGGCCATCTCATCGGCGAGTTGATTCATCTCGCCATTGACGATTTTGATCGCATCCTCAAGCTGACCCGCCTTGGAAAACGCCATGACCTGCTCCTGGCGCTGCAGGTATTGCTGCTCCTGCGCCTTGAAGCGATCAAACAGCGTGCGCTCTTCAGGCAGGACGATCAGCCCTTCGTAGAGCGCCTGCGCAGAGTGCAGGCCATTTTTGAGGTCGGTGAGTTTCTGTTCATTCTGCGCCAGTGCCTGCGGGTCGCGATTGACCAGCAAGCGCAGGGTCAGGGCGCGCACCCGCAGCAGGTCCTGGCTCATCTCGCCCACCGCCATCACGCTGGGCAGCCAGTTGTTTTCCACCTGGTCCGACTGCTGGCGCATATTGGCCATTTGCAACAGGGCGAAGCCGCCCAGGGCGAACACCATCAACGCCAGCACACCAAAGCCCAAGCCGGCGCGCGGGGCGATATTCAAACTGCGGATACTCATTGCCTGGATTCCTTCCAAATGCGCTGCATCCACCTGCAGCAGGTCTCCTGAAAGGTATCGGCCCTTTACCGTGTTTGCGTAAGACGAAAAGGCAATATCAATGTGCCTGCTCATCGCGCGGCGGCTTTGGCAGGACGGCCAGGAAGTTATCCCGCGCGACTTTGTGCGCCACGTCCTCGGGCAGCGCATCGAGGAAAGGATCAAAACGGTGGATTTCCTTACCCAGTTTGTTGAAACGCCCTACCACGTCCGAGCCCAGCATAAAACGCTCAGGGAAGCGCTCCACCAGCTTTACCCACTCAGGCCGAGGCTTGCCTGCGTCATCCAGCAAGTAGGGCGTGAGCATGCTCCAGGACAGGTCTATGTACAGATTGGGGTAGGCCTCCAGCATCCGGGTCAGGGTGGGCAGCAAAAAGTCCATCTGCACCTGATGCCGATGGATCTCCTTGCTGGTGCCGGCATGGGCCCAGATAAAGCGGGTGTGCGGGTGATTGCGCAGTGGCTCTTCGACTTCCGCCAGGTACAGCGGGTTGCGCTCGCGCTTGGAGGTGATGTTGGAGTGCAACATCACCGGCAGGTCGTTTTCCGCCGCCAGGTGATAGATGCGCGTCATGGCTTCGTTGTTGGCGCGCGGGGTGTCACCGGCCGTCAGGGCAGTCAGGTCGTCATGACGGGTGAACACCTCGCCGATGCCCTGCCACAGCCCCGGGTTGAGGTCGAGCATGCGCTGGATATGGGCGGCGGAGTTCTTGTCGTTGGGGTTGAAGCCGGACAGAAACGGGTGAAAGTGCTGGCGCTGCTCGGCGGTGAGCTTATTGACGGCGGCGGCAACGATCACATCAGTGGCGCTGTACCAATAGGCATCGGCGTCGTCTCCGGCGTAATAACGTGGGCGCTTGGGTTCGTCTTCGTGCCATTTCTTGGCCACGGGAATGCCGGAAATCATCACATGCTCAATGCGCGCGTCGGCCATGGCCTTGAGCAGTTTGTCCATGCCCGCGGTTTCCTGAAAGAAATCCACGTAATGCAGGTGTGCATCGCTGTAGGCATAGTCGCGGGCCTGCACGGCAAGGCTTGCGGCGGCGAGCAACAGGGCGAGGCTCAGGCGGGTCCAGGGCACGGTACAACCTCTCGAAGACGGCGAATACGGGTAGACCGTGTGACGCAGTCTGGGGTTCAGCAGGTAAAAAACGCGGAACACCAGAGTGCCAGCATGCTCTATAACTGCATGACCTTCTTCCTGCCACTGTGTGAGGTGTGCCATGCCAGTTACCGTCAACACCCTGAACCACGACAACTTTCGCCACAGCGTGAATATCAATAACCACGAACTGTTTACAGACCTGCCCAAGAGCCTGGGCGGCGACGACTCGGCGCCCTCCCCCCATGACTATTTCGATGCCGCGCTGGCCTCGTGCAAGGCGCTGACCGTCAAGCTCTACGCCCAGAAGAAAGATATCCCGCTCACCGGTGTGACCGTGGAAGTCACCCACGACAGCACCGACGAGCAAAAGGGCAAATACAAGCTCAACGTCAAGCTGACCCTCAAGGGCGTGCTCACCGACGAACAGCGCGACGAACTGCACCGCGTGGCGGACCGTTGCCCGGTACACAAGTTGATGACCACTGCAGAAGTGAGCATCGAGACAAGATTGTCCGAAGGCGCTTTCAGCCAATAACGCCAACCTCCCGTCGGGCGGGTTATGCTCAAGCAGCCTCTAACCCGCTCAGACAGGGACGCACCATGCCCACGCTCACCGTGATCCGCCCTCGCCAGGAAGATGTCGAAGGCCAGCCGATCCTGCGCCCGCTGCCCTCGCGCGAATGCCGCAGCGTTGGGCCCTTTGTATTTTTCGACCACATGTTGCTCACGCGTTATGCGCCGGGCAGCGGCATGAATATCCGCCAGCACCCGCATATCGGGCTGTCGACCCTGACCTATCTTTTCGAGGGGGCGTTGCAGCACAAGGACAGTCTGGGCTCGGACCAGGTGGTCGCCGCCGGCGACGTGAGCTGGATGACCGCCGACAGTGCAATCGCTCACGTCGAGCGCACGCCGGAGGCACTCAGCGCCAGTGGTTTCAGCCTGCATGGCCTGCAAGTGTGGCTGGCCTCACCCAAGGATCACGAAACCGGGCCAGGGCACTACAGCCATCACCCTGCGGCGAGCCTGCCGGTCAGCGATAACCTGGGCGTGCAGATTCGCCTGATCGCAGGCAGTGGTTTTTGCTTGAAGTCGCCGGTGCCGGTGCTGTCGCCCACGCTGTATGCCGACGTGCGGATGCAGACGGCCACCACCTTGCTGATCCCGGATGAACATGAGGAACGCGCGGTGTATGTGCTGGAGGGCGAGGTGCAACTGGACGGCGAGGCGCTGGAGGTACACAGCCTGGTGGTGTTGCCGGCCGGGCAAAACATGGCGCTGTTTGCTGAAACCGATTGCCACGTGGTGGTGTTCGGCGGCGCGCCGCTGGATGGGCCGCGGCGGATCAACTGGAATTTTGTTGCGAGCGATCCGGCGATGATCGAACAGGCGCGGCAGCGTTGGGCGGCTGGGGAGTGGCCGACGGTGCCAGGTGAAACCGAAAGAATTGAGTTGCCGGTTAGATAGCCATCGCAGGCAAGCCAGCTCCCACATGCGACCGTGTCTATCCCGTAGGAATGCGGTCAACTGTGGGAGCGGGCTTGCTCGCGAAGGGGCCAGAACAGCCGCTAAAGATTTAGCCCTTGAACACTTCATCCAGCAAGTTATGCATCGACTGGAAGGCCCGCGCAGCGGTCTTCGCGTCGTACATCATCTTGCCCGGCACATTGGCGTGCGGGTCAGTGAAGGAATGCACCGCGCCGCCGTAGCTCAGCAACTGCCAATCCACACCGGCTGCGTTCATTTCATCTTCGAATGCCGGCAGTTGCTCTTTCGGCACCAATGGGTCGGAAGCGCCGTGCAGCACCAGCACGGAACCCTTGATGTTCTTCGCATCCGCCGGGTTTGGCGTGTCGAGGGTGCCGTGGAACGACACCGCAGCCTTCAGCGGCGCACCGGTACGCGCCAGCTCCAGGGAGCAGCAACCGCCGAAACAGAAACCAAAGGTGGCGAGTTTCGAGGTATCAACGGCCGCTTCAGTCTGGCCTTGCAGCTGCTCGAAGGCCGCTTGCATGCGCTTGTTCAACAATGGACGGTCGTTCTTCAACGGCATCATCGCCGCCCCGGCTTCATCGCCATTCGAGGGGCGCACGGTTTGCCCGTACAGGTCGGCGATCAGCACCACGTAGCCCTTGGCGGCAACGCTTTTGGCGATCTCTTCGGCGCCTGCACTCACACCCATCCAGTTCGGCGCCATCAACAAACCCGGCAGCGGGCCTGTGTGGCTGGCATCGAACGCCAGGCGGCTTTCATAGGACTGGCCATCAATCTGATAGACCACGGAACGCACAGTGACTTGGCTCATCATTTACTCCAGTTGAGATGCACTAGAACGAAAAAACCCGCCGAAGCGGGTTTTTCTACAACGCTGTTAAACCGACAGTTCAACCAACAGCTTGTTCAGTCGGCGCACGTAAGCGGCCGGGTCTTTGAGGCTGTCGCCAGCGGCCAGCGCCGCCTGGTCGAAGAGGATGTGCGACAAGTCGCCAAACCGCTCTTCGCTCTGCTCGCCATCGAGTTTTTCGATCAGCGGGTGAGCCGGGTTGAATTCGAAGATCGGCTTGGAATCCGGAACCTTCTGGCCGCTGGCTTCGAGGATCTGACGCATCTGCATGCCCAGGTCCTGCTCGCCAATGGCCAGGATCGCCGGGGAATCGGTCAGACGGTGGGAAACCCGTACTTCGCTGACTGCATCGCCCAACGCCGTCTTGATCCGCTCAACCAGGCCTTCTTTGGCCTTGGCGACCTCTTCGGCTTCTTTCTTCTCTTCTTCGGAATCCAGGTTACCCAGGTCCAGGTCACCACGGGCCACGTCGACGAACGACTTGCCGTCGAACTCGTTGAGGTAGCTCATCAGCCACTCATCGATGCGGTCGGTCAGCAGCAGCACTTCGATGCCTTTCTTGCGGAAGACTTCCAGGTGCGGGCTGTTCTTGACCTGAGCATAAGTTTCGCCGGTCAGGTAGTAGATCTTGTCCTGACCTTCCTTGGCGCGTGCCAGGTACTCGGCCAGGGAGACGTTCTGCTCGCCGTCGTCGCCATGGGTCGATGCGAAACGCAGCAGGCCGGCGATTTTTTCCTTGTTGGCAAAATCTTCCGCCGGGCCTTCTTTCATCACCTGGCCGAAGTTTTTCCAGAAGCCTTTGTATTGCTCAGGCTCGTTCTTCGCCAGCTTTTCCAGCATGTCGAGTACGCGCTTGGTCAGCGCCGACTTCATGGAATCAATGATCGGGTCTTTCTGCAGGATTTCCCGCGACACGTTCAGCGACAAATCGTTGGAATCGACCACGCCTTTGATGAAGCGCAGGTACAACGGCAGGAACGATTCCGCCTGGTCCATCACGAATACACGCTGCACGTAGAGCTTCAGGCCTTTCGGCGCTTCACGCTGGTACAGGTCGAACGGAGCACGGGCCGGTACGTAGAGCAACGAGCTGTATTCCAGCTTGCCTTCGACCTTGTTGTGGCTCCAGCTCAGCGGGTTCTCGTAGTCGTGACCGATGTGCTTGTAGAACTCCTGGTATTCCTCGTCCTTGATTTCGGTACGCGGACGGGTCCACAGGGCGCTGGCACGGTTGACGGTTTCCCACTCCAGAGCCGGCTGCTCTTCACCTTCAGCAGCGGCCTGTTCTTTCGGCAGCTCGATTGGCAAAGCGATGTGGTCGGAGTACTTCTTGATGATGTTGCGCAGGCGGTAACCGTCGGCGAACTCGTCTTCAGCAGCCTTCAGGTGCAACACGATGCGGGTGCCGCGGTCAGCCTTGTCGATCGTGGCGATTTCGAATTCGCCCTCACCTTTGGATGACCAGTGCACGCCTTCGCTGGCAGCGAGGCCGGCACGACGGCTGAACACTTCAACTTTGTCGGCGACGATAAAGGCCGAGTAGAAGCCCACACCGAACTGGCCGATCAGGTGCGAGTCTTTCTTCTGGTCGCCCGACAGGTTCTTCATGAAATCGGCGGTGCCGGATTTGGCGATGGTACCCAGGTGGGTAATCGCGTCTTCACGGCTCATGCCGATACCGTTGTCTTCGAGGGTGACGGTCTTGGCGTCTTTGTCGAAGCTCACGCGGATTTTCAGCTCGGCGCCACCTTCCAGCAACTCAGGCTTGGACAGGGCTTCGAAACGTAATTTGTCGACAGCGTCAGAGGCGTTCGAGATCAATTCGCGAAGGAAGATTTCCTTGTTGGAATACAGCGAATGGATCATGAGGTGCAGCAGTTGCTTCACCTCGGTCTGGAAGCCCAGGGTTTCCTTTTGAGTTTCCACACTCATGGTCATCAAACTCCAATTGGATGGCAGTGGCCGCGCCCTGAAGGGTTGGCGGCGGGTTGTCATCAAAGTTGGGGGCTAAGACCAGGATTTCAAGGGCGCGCCGTTTCCTCGATCTTGAAATGTGCTCGGGCGGTCGCAATCGGCTCGGCCGAGGTGGTTTGCCAGGCCGTGATCGCCACATTCGCGACGCGCCGGCCTTGGCGCCACACCTGGCATTTGGCGTAGGTGTCACGAAATTGGCCGGCGCGCAGGTAATCGAGGGAGAAATCGATGATTTTCGGGATGCCGGGCGCGCCGGTAAACACCAACAAATGCAGGGCCGCCGACAGTTCCATGAAGCCTGCAATCACGCCACCGTGGAGCGCCGGCAATATCGGGTTACCAATGTTGTCCTTGTTGGCCGGCAGGCGAAACAGCAGCTCATCGCCCAAACGCGTGCATTCAATGCCAATCAGCCTGGCGTACGGAACCAGCGCCAGCAGCGCCTCGTAGTCACCGCGCTCATGGGCCTGTTCGAGGCGGGTCTTGAATCGGTGCGTCATGCCTGCTCTCCCTTGATGGCGCTGCCCAGTCCTTGCGTGCCTTTAAGACGTTTACCCATGCGCATGAATGTGCCCACCACATGGGCGATCGGTTGTTGGGGGTCGTCCTGGTAAGCGAAGCCTCGCGTGAAGATCACGTCGGTCGTAACCCGGTAGCATTGGGCGAAGCCATACACCGGTTTATGCGGTTCGGCCGGGTGCATGTAGTCGACACGCAGGTCGAGGGTCGGGCACACCTCGAATTCCGGCAGCACACACAAGGTGGCCATGCCGCAGGCGGTATCCATCAGCGACGTCAACGCGCCGCCGTGGATCACGCCGGTTTGCGGGTCGCCGACGATGTGTTCGCCATACGGCAGGATCAGCGTCATACCGTCAGTGCTTGCCGCGTGAACGGCAATGCCCAATACCTGACAATGACGCAAGGCACACACAAAGCGCGTGGCACGCTCTAACAAAGGGTTTTGGGTCATGGATGCCAGACTCTTATTAGTGTGATTTCGGCGGATGGGGATTGCCGGGGAAAGTTCCTTTTCGAAAACCTTTATATATCTGGTGGATAAAAGGAACTAATGCTGGCGCCTCAAGCTCGAAAGGCCAGTAGATATCTTCATAAGGAGAAACACCCCATGCGCAAGACTTTAGCTATTTCCATGATGTTGGCCGCTGCCCTCGGTCTCGCTGCCTGCGATAAGAAATCCGAAGACAAAGCCCAAGATGCAGCCTCGCATTCCGAGCAAGCTCAGAAAGACATGGCGAAAGCACAGGATAAAGTGAACGACGCTGCGAAAGAAAACGCCGATGCTGCCAAAGCTCAGGCTGAATCGAACGAAGCCGCCGCAAAAGAAGCAGCCCCTGCTGCTCCAGCAGAACCAGCCAAGAACTAATCGCTGGTTGTTGCTGCAAAAAGAAAGCCCGCTTACATAGCGGGCTTTTCTTTGCCTGCTGTTTTATCAGGGCTGAAAAGTTTGACTAACCTCGGCCCCGATAATTAAGCCACCCCTTCTTTAGGCGTCTCCGGCACCGGCATGTCAGTCGGTGTATAAACCATGACCTGCAATACGTCGGAATGAAACTCCCGACGGTACAACACCAGCACCACCCCGGTGCTCATCAACATGAACAACCATGGGCTGACGAACCAGGCCAGCATCGTCATGCCGAAGTAATAAGCGCGCAGGCCGAAGTTGAACTGGTTGGCCGCCATCGAAATCACCCGGGCTGCGCGCAGCGCAAACGCCTTGCGCTCTTGCTCCGACACATGCCGCTCACCCACCATCGGCGCCGAACCCACCAGCACCGCCGCGAAGTTGTATTGGCGCATGCACCAGCTGAACGTGAAGAACGCGTAGACAAACACCAGGGCCAGGCACAGCAGCTTGATTTCCGACATGCCCTGGGACGCCTGCTGCACCATGGGAATGTCCGCCAGCAACGACACCGCCCGCTCGGACGCGCCCAGCACGGTGAGAATACCGGCGAGGATGATCAGGGTACTGGAGGCGAAGAACGAAGCGTTGCGCTCCAGGTTGCCGATCACGCTGGCGTCGGCGATACGGTTATCGCGCAACAGCATGCGGCGCATCCAGTCTTCGCGGTACAGGTGCAGCACGCTGGCCAGGCAGGCGGTGTCACGGGCTTTCCAGGTGGCGTATCGGGTGTAGCCGCCCCAGCAGAGGACGAACCAGAGCGCGGCAAGCAGGTGGATCTGATTGGTTTCGACGAACGACATGCGGTTCCTATTACACGAGAGGGTCTGGCGAGCGCGGTCCAACTGTGGGAGCTGGCTTGCCTGCGATAGCGGTGGATCAGACTAAGCAGCAGTGGCTGAACCGACGCCATCGCAGGCAAGCCAGCTCCCACGCTGACCGAGTTCCAACTGTAGAAGGTTGTTGCCTCACAGGCATAAAAAATGCCCCGGATCGATTGATACGGGGCATTTCAGTACAGCCTGAAGCAAGCGTGTTAAGCGATAACTTCGCTACGCTTGCCGAGCACGCGGTCAATCACTACGGCAACCACCAGAATCATCACCGACGGCACCAGCCACGCCAGGCCTTGCTCGCTCAGTGGCAGGTGGGCCAACTGCGCAGGCATCCAATCCGCCAGGCCAGCGCCCTTGAGCGCGTCGATGCAGCCAAAGATGAACGACACCAGCATCACCGGGCCAACGATGCGGCCCTGCTCCTGCCAGAAGTCTTTGCAGAAGCTCAGGGCCACCAGCACGATGCACGGCGGGTAGATCGCGGTGAGTACCGGGATCGAGAACGCAATCAGCTTGGTCAGGCCCAGGTTGGACACGAACAGCGAGAACAGCGCCAGGATCACCACCAGCGTCTTGTAGGACAGCGGCAGGACTTTGCTGAAGTACTCGGCGCAGGCGCAGGTCAGGCCTACGGCGGTGACCAGACACGCCAGGGAAATCAGCACGGCGAGGAAGCCGCTGCCCAGGGAGCCGAAGGTGTATTGCACGTAAGCATGCAGCACCGCGGCACCGTTGGCGGCACCCGCAGCCACCGCGTGGCTGCCCGAGCCCAAGCGGAACAGGCTGATGTACACCAGCGCCAGGCCCACGCCGGCAATCAGCCCGGCAATGATCGCGTAGCGGGTAATCAGCTTCGGCGACTCAACGCCACGGGAACGAATGGCGTTGACGATGACGATGCCGAATACGAGCGCGCCCAGGGTATCCATGGTCAGGTAGCCATTGATAAAGCCTTGGGAGAACGGTGCCGCCACGTATTCCGGTGTCGCAACGCCGACTTCACCGGCAGGCAAGGCAAACGCGGCGATGCCGAGGATGGCCAGGGCGATGATTTTCAGCGGCGCCAGAAAGCGGCCAACCGTATCCAGCAGGCGGCCCGGGTACAGGGAAACAAAAAACACCACCAGGAAGTACACCGAGCTGTACAGGAACAGCGCCAGCGGGCTCTCGCCGGTCAGCGGGGCCAGGCCCACTTCAAACGAAACGGTCGCGGTGCGCGGGGTGGCGAACAGCGGCCCTACCGCCAGGTACGCCGCCGCCGCGAGCAGTCCGCCGGCGATCTTGCCGATCGGGCTGCTCAACGCGTCCATGCCGCCACCGACTTTGGCCAGGGCGATCACGGTGACTACCGGCAGACCCACTGCAGTGATCAGGAAGCCCAGCGCCGCCATCCAGACGTGAGGCCCGGACTGCAAACCAACGATAGGCGGGAAGATGATGTTGCCGGCGCCCACGAACAGGGCAAAAGTCATAAAGCCTAACGCCAGGATGTCCTGGCTTTTCAACACTTTCATTTGAGGAAATACCACACTACTGAATCGGAATTTAGAGAGGGCTTCCCTGTGGATGAGGGAAATACTGCCGGTCCTGATGGAGACCGACCGGTCTGGCGCGGGGCTTCCTTTTGGGATGCGCACGCATAAAGAGGCGGCTAGGGTACAGAATTAGGCTGACAAACGCACTGTTGCGGGGCGAACTGTCCGATAAGCGACATCTGAAT
>NZ_JBARTQ010000109.1:0-7898 GCF_049645325.1 Pseudomonas sp.
GGTGAAGGAAAACCTGGAAAGCGGTCGCCTGCATTTCACCTTTGACGAGAAGCTCGCCGTTGAACACGGCGAAGTCCTGTTCATCGCCGTCGGCACGCCGTCTGACGAAGACGGCTCGGCTGACCTCAAATACGTGCTGTCGGTGGGCGACGCGGTCTCCCGTCATCGCGTTGAGCCGGTGATCCTGGTGGAAAAATCCACCGTGCCGGTCGGTACTGGCGACACGTTGCGTGCGCATATCGAGAAAAACCTGCGCATCGCCGGCCGGCACCTGGAGTTCGATATCGTCTCCAACCCGGAATTCCTCAAGGAAGGCTCGGCGGTTGCCGACTGCCGCCGCCCGGACCGCATCATCATCGGCTGCGAACGCGAAGAAGTGCGTGACGTGATGCGCGACCTGTACGCGCCGTTCAACCGCAACCACGACCGCATCATCTTCATGGACCTGCGCAGCGCCGAACTGACCAAGTACGCCGCCAACTGCATGCTGGCCACCAAGATCAGCTTCATCAACCAGATCGCCGAGCTGGCCGAACACCTGGGTGCAGACATCGAAGCCGTGCGCCTTGGCATCGGCGCCGACTCGCGCATCGGCTACCACTTCATCTACCCGGGCTGCGGCTACGGCGGTTCGTGTTTCCCCAAGGACATGCGCGCCCTGATCCACAGCGCCAAGCAGGCCAACTGCTCCAGCGACCTGCTGGAAGCCGTGGAAGCCATCAACCAGCGCCAGAAGAGCAAGCTGTTCGAACGCATCAATGCTTACTTCAAGGGCGACCTGCAGGGCAAGACGTTTGCCTTGTGGGGCCTGGCCTTCAAGCCCAACACCGATGACATGCGTGACGCACCAAGCCGCGTACTCATGGAAGCCCTGTGGGCAGCGGGCGCGACAGTGCGCGCCTTCGACCCTGAGGCCATGCAGGAAACCCAGCGCATTTACGGTGACGAATCACGCCTGACGCTGCTGGGCACGCCGGAATCCGCCTTGAGTGGCGCCGATGCGTTGATCGTCTGCACCGAGTGGCAGCAATTCAAGGCGCCGGATTTCGACCTGATCCATGACCGCCTGAAAAGCCCGGTGATCTTCGACGGTCGCAACCTCTACGACGGCGAGCGCCTGGCACGCAAAGGCTTCAAGTACTTCCCGATGGGCCGTGGTGACTCCTGTGAATTGCCAATCCCTCAGCAAAACTGGGTGCCGCAGGCAAAGGAAGCCTGATTCGTGAACAAGGCGAATCCTCCCCTGCTTAGCGCAACGATCCGTCACCAGTCGCTGGGGCTTGGGCTCCTGGCGCTGGTGCTGTTCATTGTCGGTAATTGGCACCAGGCGATTATCGGCTTTGACTCGCGTTTCGTGCTGTTCGCCCAGGAAATGCTGCGTCACGGGCCGAGCTTTTTCCCCACGACCTATGGGCAGCCTTACGCTGACTACCTGGCGACCTCGACCCTGCTGACCTGGCTGTTTTCCCTGCCTTTGGGGCATGTCAGCAGCTTCACTGCGTGGTTGCCGACGGCCATCGCGTCGGCGTTCATCGTGACCCTGGTGTATCGCCTTACGGCGCCCTACTCCACGCGCTGGGGGTTGTTGAGCATCGCGATGCTGCTGCTCAGCAGCACATTCGTCAGTGAAACCCGCGCGGTTTCCCTCGACCAGATGCTCGCTACCGTGGCCCTGGCGGTGTTCTACCTGGGTTACGCGCATGATCATTTCGAAAGCCCGAAACGCCTGCACTGGCTGTTCCTGCTGCTGATACTCGGCTTCGCGATCCGTGGCCCCATCGGCCTGGTGATTCCAACCGGCGTGCTGTGCAGCTATTACCTGCTGAACCGGCAGTGGCGCCAGTTGTTCACCTTCGGCCTGCTGGCGCTGGCGCTGCTGGCGGCGTGTATCGGCCTGTTGCTGCTGCTGGCCAAGCTCAGTGGTGGCGAGGCGTTCATGCAGGACGTGATCCGCATGCAGTTCCTCGGTCGCATGGATGGCACCGAAGGCTCCAGCGGCGTGCTGTATTACTTCACCAGCTCCATGGGCAACTATGCCTTGGCGTATCCGCTGGCGTTGTTGGCGTTGGTCGCCGTGGCAGTCGGTGGGCGGCGCGCGCCAGACCCGGCCTTGCAGTTGGTGTTGTACTGCGCGGCGGCGGGCTTGTTGGTGATGCTCGGGCTCTCGGTGCCCCAGGCAAAAAAGGCGCGCTACATACTGCCGATGCTGCCGATGGCGGCAATCATTGCGGCCTACCCGTTCCAGGTCACTCAAGGGCGGCTGTTTGCCCTGTTGCGCGGCTTGATGCTGGGCCTCTGGACGTTGTTGCCGGCGCTGTTGGCGATCGGGTTGGTGGTCGCACGGCGGCGTTACCCGGAACAGTTGAGCAGCCTCGGGCTGATCTTCACGGTACTGGCGGTGCTTCAGGTGCTTGCACTGCTGGGCCTGTTGAAAGCGCGGTGGCGCCCGCTGGCCCCGGCGCTTGCTGCGGTGCTCGCGCTCTGGTCGACCTACATTGTGGTGGTCGAACCCCTGGAGCGCGCGCTGTACGACACGCGTACCTTTACCCTCGCCGTCAAAGAGCAAATACAACAGCAACCGGCACCGGTCGTGCTGCATGGCTTGGGCAAAGATGCGAAAGCGATCAAGTTCATGGTCAATTTCGGTTGCGACAAGGTCCCGCTGTTTACCCAGTCGGCCGCTGACCTGGCGCCACTGCAAGCGCCTGCCTGGCTGGTAATGAGCGCCCAGGACTTCGAAAAGCTGCAAGACCCGCGCTGGCGTTCGCTCACCCCGACGCTTACCGGGGAGTTCGACAAAGACCCCTACGTCTTGCTGCATCTTGAGAAAACCGCAACGCCTTGATCGAAGTTCCAACGACGGTGTAAGAAGCAACGCCCATTCCGCAAGGAGTGGGCGTTTTTCGTTATAACCAGCAAGAAAGCACCTACACAGCTATGCGTAACGGCTGGTGCGCTTTGTCTTCCTGTGCCTGGAACCCAAATGTAGACTCGTTCGCCAAGCGCAGTAATTATTTACCGCCGCGTCGCCACCGCCTGATCAAGGACATTGCCGTGCGAGAAGATCTACTGGTTATACCGGGCCCGACGCTGTACCGACTGATGTCACTGCGCAACGCGCTGGTCGCGTTGAAAGGCCCGTTGGCGGACGACCCAGCGGTTCTCGAGGGTTTACATAGACGCCTGTTTGAGGATGGCATTGAGCCTGCACCCACGGCAAAGGCCAGCGTTGCGTTGCCTCTCAACCACCATCACCAATGAGTTAATTTCATTATTTTTGCATTCAAACTTCATTAATATGCATTGGCGCCATGCCTTTAAGCTCGGCACACTGCGCAGGTTCCTCCCCCAAATGTTGGAACTTTCAAAGGGCTGTTCCGGGAAACCAGGCAGGCCTTTTTTTTCGCCCGCCGTTTCAGGACCCTTGAATGTTCGCTCGTCTGATACCCGCCGCCATCCATACCCGCCCTGCCGAATGGCGCCGCGCCGCCGTCGGCATGGCCTTGGGCACACTGCTGAGTGTGTGGCTGTGCGCGCAAGTGTTTGGCATGGACGTCGCGCTGCACTTGCTCGGCCCTCTCGGTGCGTCGGCGGTGCTGTTGTTTGCGGTGTCGTCTGGCGCGCTGGCGCAGCCGTGGTCGATCATCGGCAGCTATTTGTGTGCGGGCGTGATTGCGTTGCTGGTCGCCCGAGTGCTGGGGCGCACGCTAGGCAGCGCTTGCCTCGCGGCCGGCATGACGGTGGTGCTGATGTGTTGGCTGCGTTGCCTGCACCCACCGGCGGGCGGCCTTGCCATGACCCTGGTGCTGGCGGACCCCGCGTCTATCGCCCTCGGCTGGCAGGAGCTGGCCCCGGTGCTGCTCGGCGCCGGCGCGCTGCTGGCGTGCGCGCTGGCCTACAACAATGCCACCCGCACGCGTTATCCCAAGGGCCTGATCGAAGCACCGGCCGTGGTAATGGGCACAGCACCGGCGGTCACGGACCCTGCGATCACCGCGGCCGACCTCAAGTTGGCATTGGCTGAAATGGAGCAGTTCTATGACGTCCAACCGACCGAGTTGGAGCAACTGATCCACGCGGCAGAAGGCCATGCGCGACGCCGCAGCATCGGTGAAGTGCTGGCCAGTCGCGCGGGGTAAGCGTTACTGCATAAATGCAAAAACGACCTGCATGATTCTGGGTTGTACTGGGCAAATTTGCACTGGTACGATCGCGAGAAGGTTCGCCCGCGAACATCTTGATAAAGAACAATAAAAGCAGGGAGTTAGAGATGACTGCTCAGGTTTCATCGCAAGCAAGCCATGCCGATGCTCTACAGGACAAGGCGGTTCAGCAACAGGTGCTGGCCGAGGTCCGCAACCACATTGGCCACCTCACCCTCAACCGCCCCGCCGGCTTGAATGCCATTACCCTGGACATGGTTCGCAGCCTGGCCACGCACTTGCAGGCTTGGGCGGATGACCCACAGGTTCACGCCGTGGTCCTGCGCGGTGCCGGTGACAAAGCGTTCTGCGCCGGGGGCGATATCCGCTCACTGTATGACAGCTTCAAGAATGGCGACACCTTGCACGAAGACTTCTTCGTCGAAGAATACGCACTCGACCTGGCCATCCACCATTACCGCAAACCGGTGCTCGCGCTGATGGACGGGTTCGTCCTCGGCGGCGGCATGGGCCTGGTGCAAGGCGCCGACCTGCGCGTGGTCACCGAACGCAGCCGCCTGGCGATGCCGGAAGTCGCCATCGGTTATTTCCCGGATGTAGGCGGCAGCTACTTCCTGCCGCGCATTCCTGGCGAGCTGGGGGTTTACCTCGGCGTCACGGGTGTGCAGATTCGCGCCGCCGATGCGCTGTATTGCGGGCTGGCGGACTGGTACATCGACAGCGCCAAGCTCGCCGAGCTGGACCAGAAACTCGACCGCCTGCAATGGCAGGACTCTCCCCTCAAGGACCTGCAAGGCGTACTCGCCAAGCTGGCGGTGCAGCAATTGCCCGACCCACCACTGGCAGCCTTGCGCCCGGCCATCGACCACTTCTTCGCCTTGCCGGACGTGCCGAGCATTGTCGAGCAACTGCAGGCAGTGACCGTCGCCGACAGCCATGATTGGGCGCTGACCACGGCCAGCCTGATGCAAACCCGCTCGCCGCTGGCGATGGCGGTCACCCTCCAAATGCTCCGCCGTGGCCGCCGCCTGCCGCTGGAAGAATGTTTCGCCCTTGAGTTGCACCTGGACCGCCAGTGGTTCGAGCGCGGCGACCTGATCGAAGGCGTGCGCGCCCTGATCATCGACAAAGACAAGTCCCCACGCTGGAACCCCGCCACGCTTCATGGGCTCGACGCGGCTCATGTCGAAAGCTTCTTCCAGAACTTCAAGCAGGTTGGTAAATAAGCCATGCAAGATATTGAATACACTGAAGAACAAGTAATGATCCGCGACATGGCGCGTGACTTTGCCCAGGGTGAAATCGCCCCCCATGCCCAAGCCTGGGAAAAAGCCGGCTGGATCGATGACGCCTTGGTGGCGAAGATGGGCGAGTTGGGCCTGCTGGGCATGGTGGTGCCGGAAGAATGGGGCGGTACTTACGTCGATTACGTGGCGTATGCCTTGGCGGTTGAAGAGATTTCCGCCGGTGACGGCGCCACGGGCGCACTGATGAGCATTCATAATTCAGTCGGTTGCGGGCCTGTTCTCAACTTCGGCACCGATGCGCAGAAGCAGACGTGGCTGGCAGACCTTGCCAGCGGCCAGGCCATCGGCTGTTTTTGCCTGACCGAACCCCAGGCCGGCTCCGAGGCACACAACCTGCGCACCCGTGCCGAGCTGCGTGACGGTCACTGGGTGATCAACGGCGCCAAGCAATTTGTCAGCAATGGCAAGCGTGCAAAGTTGGCGATTGTGTTCGCCGTCACCGACCCGGACCTGGGCAAAAAAGGCATTTCTGCGTTTCTGGTACCCACGGACACCCCAGGGTTTGTCGTCGACCGCACGGAACACAAAATGGGCATCCGCGCCTCGGACACCTGCGCCGTGACCCTCAACCAATGCACCATTCCCCAAGACAACTTGCTCGGTGAGCGCGGCAAAGGCCTGGCCATCGCCCTGTCCAACCTTGAAGGCGGTCGCATCGGCATTGCCGCCCAGGCGCTTGGCATCGCTCGCGCGGCATTCGAGGCAGCGCTAGCCTATGCCCGTGACCGGGTGCAATTCAACAAGGCGATCATCGAACACCAGAGCGTGGCCAACCTGCTGGCCGACATGCAGACCCGACTGAACGCCGCACGCTTGCTGATCCTGCACGCCGCGCGCCTGCGCAGTGCCGGCAAGCCATGCCTGTCGGAGGCCTCACAAGCCAAGCTGTTCGCCTCGGAAATGGCCGAAAAGGTCTGCTCCTCGGCGATGCAGATTCACGGCGGGTATGGGTATCTGGAGGACTATCCGGTGGAACGTTACTACCGGGATGCGCGAATCACGCAGATTTACGAAGGGACGAGCGAGATTCAGCGGATGGTGATTGCTAGAGAACTCAAGAACTACCAGCTCTAAATCAACACAGTAATACCTGTGGGAGCTGGCTTGCCTGCGATTGAATCACCTCGGTAAGGCAGACAAACCGAGGTGCCTGCATCGCAGGCAAGCCAGCTCCCACATCAGGTTTCCAGTGTCTTGGAAAGCGGCTTATTTATCCTTGAATTCCGGCGCGCGCTTGGCCACGAACGCGGCCATGCCTTCCTTCTGATCCTGCGTGGCAAACGCCGCGTGGAACACCCGACGCTCAAACCGCACGCCCTCAGACAGGCTCACTTCAAACGCACGGTTCACACTTTCCTTGACCATCATGCTGATCGGCACCGACTTGCCGGCAATCAGCGTGGCGACTTTCAGCGCTTCTTCGAGCAACTCGTCCGCCGGCACGATCCGCGCGACAACGCCGCAGCGCTCGGCTTCCACCGCGTCGATAAAGCGCCCGGTCAGGCACATTTCCATGGCCTTGGCCTTGCCGACGGCGCGGGTCAGGCGCTGGGTGCCGCCCATGCCCGGCAATACGCCGAGGTTGATTTCCGGCTGGCCGAACTTGGCGCCGTCACCGGCCAGGATGAAGTCGCACATCAACGCCAGCTCGCAGCCGCCGCCGAGGGCGAAACCGTTGACTGCCGCAATGATCGGTTTGCGGCGGTTGGCCACGCGGTCGCTGTCACTGAACAGGTCGTCGAGGTAGATCTGCGGGTAAGTCAGCTCGGCCATTTCCTTGATGTCGGCACCCGCAGCGAAGGCTTTTTTCGAACCGGTCAGCACGATGCAGCCGATTTCAGGGTTGGCTTCCAGGCTGTCCAACGCCTGGTTCAATTCGCTGACCAACTGCGCGTTCAAGGCGTTCAGGGCGTGCGGGCGGTTCAGGGTAATCAGCCCGACGCGGCCCTGGACGTCGAGCAAAATAGTCTCGTAACTCATGGAGTGGCTCCTTAAAGATTGCGTGAGATGACCATGCGCTGGATATCGCTGGTGCCTTCGTAAATCTGGCAGACCCGCACATCGCGGTAGATCCGCTCCAAGGGGAAGTCGCTCAGGTAACCGTAACCGCCCAAGGTTTGCAAGGCGGCCGAGCAGACTTTTTCGGCCATTTCCGAGGCGAACAGCTTGGCCATGGACGCCTCCACCAGTGCGGGCTTGCCGCTGTCACGCAGCGCGGCCGCGTAATGCACCATCTGCCGGGCGACGGCAATTTGCGTGGCCATGTCGGCCAGGCGAAACGCCACGGCCTGGTGTTCGATCAAGGCCTTGCCAAAGCTTTCACGCTCGCGGGCGTAGTCACGGGCCGCTTCAAAAGCCGCGCGGGCCATGCCCACCGATTGCGATGCGATGCCGACGCGGCCGCCTTCGAGGTTGGCCAGGGCGATCC
>NZ_JBARTQ010000110.1:0-9469 GCF_049645325.1 Pseudomonas sp.
CCGGAGTGAGGGCACACCGAGCCTAGGCGAGGTGCCGAGTGGAGGGGCAAGAGCGTTTTGGTTACTTTTGCGCTCTATCAAAAGTGACCCGCCGTAAGGGCGGAACCCTAATCCGCCATCACCCAAATAACGGATCTGGCCCCCCCCCAAATCCCCCCCAAAAAACCCCAGGTCTGTCAGTCAAATTACCAACCCCTGTAGGTACCGCCTGATTTGCCGGCAAGCCATTGCCACCCCTCCACCCAAGCGCGCATGTTCAAGGTCCTGTCACTCCAAAAGCCAAAAGGACAACCGCCATGCTGGTCTTAAGCCGCGCCGTAGGCGAAATCATCTCCATCGGCGATGACATCGCTCTGCACATCCTCGAACTGAACGGCACTCAGATAAAGTTCGGCATCCAGGCGCCGGTGGGCGTCAACGTGCACCGAGCCGAGGTCTATCAAAAGATCCTCGAACGCCAAGCCGCAGAACCCCAAACCAACCCCTAGACCACGTCAGTCAAACAGATGCTTGGGCACGTCGTGCTTGAGCATCAACTGGCATTGCTCGCTTTCAGGGTCGAACACGATCAGCGCCTGGCCCTTGGTCAGCGCCTGGCGCACACGCAATACGCGGGTTTCCAGCGGCGTTTCGTCGCCATTGTCGGTGCCGTCGCGGGTCACGAAGTCTTCGATGAGGCGGGTCAGGGTGTCGACTTCAAGTGCGTCGTAGGGAATCAGCATACAAGCCTCAGGTATTAGGTCCCGGCGATGCTACTGCGCCGGGGCCCTTGTTACCAGCAGTTGCCCGCGTCAGGACTTCTGGCCGACCAGGCTGTCCACCGACGGCACGCGGGTGTCGCTCTCCATCTGCGTCTCGTGCTCGATCTGGTGGCTGAACCGGTCAAGTGAGCCCTTGGCCGGTTGCGCATCGCTGGCGAACACCGGCGGGCTGAGGATGTACGCGCCCAACAGGCGGCTGAGTGCCGCCAGGCTGTCGATGTGGGTACGCTCGTAGCCGTGGGTCGCATCACAACCGAACGCCAGCAGCGCAGTGCGGATGTCATGGCCGGCAGTCACCGCCGAATGGGCATCGCTGAAGTAATAACGAAACAGGTCACGGCGCACCGGCAGGTCGTTGTCGGACGCCAGGCGCAGCAGGTGGCGCGACAGATGATAGTCATACGGCCCGCCGGAATCCTGCATCGCCACGCTCACTGCGTGTTCGCTGGAATGCTGGCCAGGCGCGACCGGGGCGATGTCGATGCCGACGAATTCGCTGACATCCCACGGCAGCGCGGCGGCAGCGCCACTGCCGGTTTCTTCGGTGATGGTGAACAACGGGTGACAGTCGATCAGCAGCGGCTCGCCACTGTCGATGATCGCCTTGAGCGCAGCGAGCAGGGCGGCGACGCCGGCTTTGTCGTCCAGGTGGCGCGCGCTGATGTGGCCGCTCTCGGTGAACTCGGGCAGTGGGTCGAACGCCACATAGTCACCGATGCTGATCCCCAAGGAATCGCAGTCAGCCCGGGTGGCGCAGTAGGCGTCCAGGCGCAGTTCCACGTGGTCCCAGCTCACCGGCATTTCATCCACGGCAGTGTTGAACGCGTGCCCGGAAGCCATCAGCGGCAACACGCTGCCACGGATCACGCCGTTGTCGGTAAACAGGCTGACGCGGCTGCCTTCGGCAAAACGGCTCGACCAGCAACCCACCGGCGCCAGGCTCAGGCGGCCATTGTCTTTGATCGCCCGCACGGCGGCGCCGATGGTGTCCAAGTGTGCCGACACGGCGCGGTCGGGGCTGTTTTTCTGACCCTTGAGGGTGGCGCGGATGGTGCCGCGCCGGGTCATTTCAAAAGGAATGCCCAGTTCTTCGAGGCGTTCGGCGACGTAGCGCACGATGGTGTCGGTGAACCCGGTGGGGCTGGGAATGGCGAGCATTTCCAGCAGCACTTTTTGCAGGTAGTTCAAATCTGGTTCGGGGATGGTTCGAGTCATGGAAACTCCTGATGAGGTGAGGGCATCGATGGTTTCGATGAGGGAAACGGGTCAGTCAGCAATCCGTCGCTTGTTCTGGCCTCATCGCGGGCGAGCCCGGCTCCCACATTTCGAGCGCATTCCAATGGGGGAGCGGGCTTGCCCGCGATGAAGTCAGTACCGGCGACACATCACTCAAGCGGTCGGCTGGCTGTGCGGAAACAGCAAATCCACAAATTTCTCTGCGGTAGGCTGCGGTTCATGATTGGCCAGGCCGGCCCGTTCATTGGCTTCGATAAACACGTACTCGGGTTGGTCGGCGGCGGGCACCATCAGGTCCAGGCCCACCATGGGAATGTCGAGGGCGCGGGCAGCACGCACGGCGGCGTCCACCAGCGTGGGGTGCAGGATGGCGGTGACGTCTTCCAGGCAACCGCCGGTGTGCAGGTTCGCAGTGCGGCGCACCGCCAGGGTTTGGCCGCGCGGCAGAATGCTGCTGTAGTCGAACCCGGCAGCGTGCAGGGTGCGTTCGGTTTCGGCGTCCAGCGGGATTTTGCTTTCGCCGTCGGTGGCGGCCTGGCGGCGCCGGCTCTGGGCTTCGATCAATGCGCCGATGGAGTGCTGGCCGTCGCCAGTCACTTCGGCGGGGCGGCGGATGGCGGCGGCGACCACTTCAAAACCGATCACCAGAATGCGCAGGTCGAGCCCTTCATGAAAGCTTTCGAGCAACACGCGGCTGTCGAACTGGCGCGCGGTGTCGATGGCTTTCTGCACGTCCTCGATGGTCTGCAAGTCCACCGCCACACCTTGGCCCTGCTCGCCGTCCAACGGTTTGACGACGATGCGCTGATGTTCGTCGAGAAACTCCAGGTTGTCGTCGGCACTGCCCGCCAATTGCTGCTGCGGCAATTGCAAGCCGGCAGCCTTGAGCACTTTGTGAGTAAGGCTTTTGTCCTGGCACAGGGTCATGCTGATGGCGCTGGTCAAATCGCTCAAGGACTCACGGCAACGCACGCGGCGCCCGCCATGGCTGAGAGTGAACAGGCCCGCGTCGGCGTCGTCGACCTGCACATCAATACCGCGTCGATGGGCTTCCTCAACAATGATCCGCGCATAAGGGTTGAACCCCGCCTGCGGGCCAGGGCCGAGAAACAGCGGTTGGTTGATGCCGTTCTTGCGCTTGATCGCAAAGGTGGTCAGCGCGCGAAAACCGAGTTTGGCGTAGAGGCTCTTGGCCTGGCGGTTGTCATGCAGCACCGACAGGTCCAGGTAGCTCAAGCCACGGCTCATGAAGTGTTCCACCAAATGGCGCACCAGCACTTCACCCACGCCGGGGCGTGTGCATTGCGGGTCGACCGCCAGGCACCACAGGCTGCAACCGTGTTCCGGGTCGTGAAAGGCTTTCTGGTGATTGAGGCCCATCACGCTGCCGATCACTGCGCCGCTGTCCTCATCCTCGGCCAGCCAGTACACCGGGCCACCTTGATGGCGCGGTGTGAGGCGTTCGGCATCAACGGGCAACATGCCACGGCCCTGGTAGAGGATGTTGACTGCCTGCCAGTCCGCCTCGCTCTGTACCCGGCGAATGCGGAACCCGCGAAACACCCGCGTAGCGGGGCGGTAATCGCTGAACCACAGGCGCAGGGTGTCGGACGGGTCGAGGAACAACTGTTGCGGGTCAATCCCGAGGATTTGCTGGGGCGCCGCCACGTACAGCGCGATATCACGCTCGCCGGGCTGCTCATTCAACAGCTCCTGGGCCAGGCTGGCCGGGTCCGGGAAGGTATGGCCGATCAACAATCGGCCCCAGCCGCAATGCACGGCAATCGGCTCGGCGCCCAGTGGGCTGCCATCTTCAGCCAGTCGGGCTTGCAGGCGCTCGTAGGTCGGCGCCTGGCCCTTCAGCAAACGTTGGCTGTAAGCCGCTGCATGGGGTTTCATCGATCAGATTCCTTGTTCGCTGAGCCACAGGTTCAGCGCCGCCAGCTGCCACAGCTTGGAGCCGCGCAACGGGGTCAGTTGGCCTTGCGGGTCGGTGAGCAAGCGGTCGAGCATCGCCGGGTTGAACAGGCCGCGATCTTGGCTTGGGTCCAGCAGCAGTTCGCGCACCCAGTTCAAGGTGTCGCCCTGCAAATGCTTGAGGCCCGGCACCGGGAAATAGCCCTTCTTGCGGTCGATGACTTCGCTCGGGATCACTCGGCGCGCGGCTTCCTTCAACACTTGCTTGCCGCCGTCGGGCAATTTGAATTGGCCGGGAACGCGGGCCGACAGTTCCACCAGGCGGTAGTCGAGGAACGGCGTTCGCGCTTCCAGGCCCCACGCCATGGTCATGTTGTCGACGCGTTTGACCGGGTCATCCACCAGCATCACCGTGCTGTCCAGGCGCAAGGCCTTGTCCACGGCAGCATCGGCGCCCGGCATGGCGAAATGCTCGCGCACGAAGTCGCCGGCGGCGTCATTGGCGGTCAGCCATTTCGGGGCGACGGTGGCCGCGTAGTCGTCGTAGCTGCGGTCGAAAAAGGCGTCGCGGTACGCCGCGTACGGGTCGCTGGCGCCGTCCACCTGCGGGTACCAGTGGTAACCGGCGAACAACTCGTCCGCGCCCTGGCCGCTCTGCACCACTTTGCAGTGCTTCGCCACTTCCCGCGACAGCAGGTAGAACGCGATGCAATCGTGGCTGACCATCGGCTCGCTCATGGCGCGGAAGGCAGCCGGCAGTTGCTCGATGATCTCGCTTTCGGCAATACGCAATTGATGGTGACGAGTGCCGTAGTGCTTGGCGATCAGGTCCGAGTACTGGAACTCGTCGCCACGCTCGCCGCCGGCGTCTTCAAAACCAATAGAGAAGGTCGACAGGTCCTGCACGCCGACTTCGCGCAGCAGGCCGACGAGCATGCTCGAATCGACACCGCCGGAGAGCAGCACGCCCACATCCACGGCAGCACGTTGGCGGATCGCCACGGCTTCGCGAGTGCTGTCGAGGACGCGGTCGGTCCAGTCTTCCAGTGTGAGGTTTCGCTCGTCTTCACGAGGGCCGTAGGGCAGGGTCCACCAGGTTTTCTGCTCGGTCTTGCCGTTGGCGTCGATGCGCATCCAGCTCGCCGGTGGCAGTTTTTCGATGCCCGCCAGCAAGGTGCGCGGCGCGGGCACCACGGCGTGGAAGTTCAGGTAGTGGTTGAGGGCGACCGGGTCGAGGATCGGGTTGATATCACCGCCCTTGAGCAACGCCGGCAACGCCGAGGCAAAGCGCAGGCGCTGGCCGGTGCGCGACAGGTACAAGGGCTTCACCCCAAGACGGTCACGGGCGATAAACAGGCGCTGCGCGTCACGCTCCCAGATGGCAAACGCAAACATGCCGTTGAGCTTGGGCAACAGCGCTTCACCCCAGGCGTGGTAGCCCTTGAGCAGCACTTCGGTGTCGCCGCCGGAATAGAAGGCGTAGCCCAGGGCTTCCAGCTCTTGCCGCAATTCAGGGAAGTTATAGATCGCACCGTTGAAGGCCAGCGAAAGGCCCAGTTGCGCATCGACCATCGGTTGGGCCGAGCCGTCCGACAGGTCCATGATTTTCAGGCGCCGGTGGCCCAGGGCGATCGGCCCTTGGGCGTGGAAGCCCCAGGCATCAGGGCCACGAGGGGCCAAGTGATGGGTGATGCGCTCAATGGCTGCCAGGTCGGCAGGTTGGGCATCGAAACGTAACTCGCCAGCTAATCCGCACATAAATTCCTTACCGGTTTTTCCGTTGGGGAGGGTCAAAACTCAATACGCCACAAGGGCGCGTACCCAGAAACTGACACGGGCCAATTGGCGGAGTTTTAGATCGATAAGTTATAAGGCAAGCTGCCATAAGCCGCGCCAGGCCCCGTCGCGCGCGGCGTGGCCTGGGTGGAAGTGGCGGTATATAGGTGCAATCGGAACGCAAAATCTGCCGGGTTTTCCCGTTCAATGGTCCCGTTATTCGAATCTTTCTTTGGCGGGCACGCGCTTATCGTGAAGGGTCATCCCAACGCAATTAAGGAAGTGTGCCGATGACCGTAAAACGTGATTTGTCCGAGGTGACAGGGCTTCTGTCCGAGGAAGAAGTGGAACGGACCTTGCTCGACCTCACTGGCGACCTCGACAAGGCCCGCGTGCTGCGCAGTACCCTGGCGCCGTGGCTGGTGGAGGCCAGGCCGCAGACACTGGCAGCCCTGCAACGTGCCCATCAGGACAGCCGGGGGCCACGCGAGCGGGTTCGCGGGCACCTCAACCTGCTGCAACCCCTGGACCGCTTCTGCATCGACACGCTGCAGGCGTTTTTGCGGCACAAGGGCGTCGCCGAGGTGGAGGTAGAGCGTGACCAGCTGGAATTGCCCCGTCGCTCCTTCAGCGGCTCCTTCCCGGAGCTTGGCGGGCCGTTGAAACAGACGGTCACGCTGCACAAACAGAGCCTGGTGAATGCCGCCATGCAGAATTTTTCCGGCACCCAGGCGGCGCCTGGCGGGATGTCGGTGATGGCGCGGATTCTCTCGGCCAAGACCCGCCAGGCGCTGCCGGGCCTGACCGTCGAGGCCTTTGTCGGCTACTGCCGGGAGCTGGACCTGGGCCGCGCCTATCAGGCGCATATTCAGCAAGTCTTCAACCTGCCCGGTTCCGACGAAGCAGGCGAGGGCGCGCTCAGTTACAACGCGGTCGCCGTGGATATCGGCCAGTCGCGCACCCTCGACATGCAAATCGACCTGCACATCGCCCTGGCCAAGGAGCACATCGGCGAAGCCACCCACGCCCGGTTGCTCAAGCTGATCAAGGCGGATCGGCCCGCCCGAGAAGACCAGGCGCTATCAGTGTCTGAGAAACCCCTGATCTGGCAGGGATTGAACCTCGGTGGCGCCTGCCTGTGGAGCGTGCTGGTGGTGTCTGAGGATGCGCCGGGCAGCCTGGCAGCGAAGTCGTTGGTGGTTTATATGCCCAACGAACCGGTGCGTCCCTGGTACGAGTACGAGTCGCTGAACGACTTGACGCTGTACCTGACGCAAAAGTTGCAGGTGGACAGTTACCGCCAGCGCTTTGCCCATTACCTGGATGAGTCCGAGCGCCAGGCGTTTTTCGACGACTTTGACAAGCGCCGCACTGTCGGGCCGTGGGCAGCGGTGCCGGTGCACAGCCATTTCTCGGACTTCTTCTTTCGGGCTTATGTCGGCAAGGTCCAGCTCGACGCACGGTTGCTGGTGGTCCCCACGGCGCAGGTGGACGAGGACGCGCGCCGGCGGCGTTTCGAGGATTACCTGAGTGCGGGCCTGGACCTCTTGAATATCGCGGGGTTTGTCGTGCCGGTGCTGGGGCAATTGATGATGGGAGTGGCTATTGGGCAGATGCTGGGTGAGGTATTCGACGGGGTGCAGGACTGGTCCCATCACGACACCGACGCGGCGCTGACGCACCTGGTCAATGTGGCGGAAAGCATTGCGAGCCTGGTGGCGTTTGCGGCCGCGGGACGCGTGGTCGGCGCGCTCAAACGTAGCTTGACCCAGTCATCGGCGTTTTTCGACGCGCTCCAGCCCGTGCGTCTGGCGGACCACTCGCCGCGTTTGTGGTTGCCGCGCCTGGACGCTTATCGCCAGCCAGCCGGCATGGCTGATGATTGGGTGGCAAGCGCCCGTGGTGTGTACCAGGCCAAGGGCCAGTCCTATATAAAAATGGATGAGGCGCTCTACGCCATCGGTTTTGACCCCGGCATCGGCAAGTGGCGCATCCATCATCCTCAACGGCCTGCGGCCTTTCGCCCGCCACTGGAACATAATTTCCAGGGCGGTTGGCAGCATGCCTTCGAGCGTCCGCAGGCGTGGGGCTCCTCGCTGTATCAGTTGAACCGGCTTCACCCTGCGCTGGCCCACTTGCCCCCCGATGACGTCATTAATATCTCGACCATCACTCAACTCGAACACCCCGCCGTGCAGCGCCTGGCCTTGGAACATGCACCGTTGCCCGAGCGCTTCCACGACGCCGTGGCGCGGTTCAGGCAGCATCAGAAAATCACCGATCTGCTGCGCCGCCTGGAGAGCGGCGCCCCCCTGGATGCCGCGACTGCTCGCACCCAGCTGTCCGCGTTACCGCTTTTGCCCGGTTGGCCTCAAGGGCGATTTTTTGAAGTGCTCGACAGCCGCGGTGATTTGTTGGAAAGCCACCCGGACCTTAGCCCTTTTGACTACGAGGACTTGAGCATTCATATCACCCAACAACAGCTCAATGATGGAGAGGTCATGCAGACGTTGCTGCAGGCCCTGAATGCAGAAGAACGCATGGCGCTGCTGGGTGAGGCCGTGGAGCCACATGAGCAGGTCGCAACGCTGGAGCGCCGCTTGCTGGCGACTCTCAAGCAAAATTACCGAACGCTGCATCGTCAGCTATACCGGGCGTACGATGGCCCGGCGACGGGTGAGCTGGCGCCTTTGGTCACGCGCTTTCCAGGCTTGCCACGGCGGGTTGCCTGGGAGTTGCTGAGCCAGGCCAGCGCCCTGGAACGCCAACTGTTGCGCAACACCGGCCGCGTGCCTTTGCGCCTGGCGGAAAAAAGCCGCCAGGCCCTGCAAACCCTGGAGCAGGACCACGCGTTGATGGGTTTTTATTGGCCGCGTCTGGCTGGCGAGGCGACTCACCGGCTGGCGATCGGGATGCTCGATCGGTTATCCGGCTGGCCGCAGGATGTTCTGCTGCAGGTGCGCAAGCAAAGCCTCGGCGGGCGGTTGATGGGGCAGGTCGGTGCGCCCACGGCCTCAGTGCGCAACAGTGTGGTGAGCACAGCCCACGGCTTTCAAGCCTTCGATGCCAAGGGCGCCGCGCTGGGTCGCATGGCCAGTGGGCCGGAGGGTTTTTACCAGGCGCTGACGGACAGCTTGTCGGCGCAGCAGCGTATCAACATGAACCTGAACGGCGGCGACGGCGCCACGCGATTGCGTAATCAGTTGCGCTTCAAAAGCCAGGACGAACGCCCGCAGACGGCCGGTTATCCGTGGCGCGAGCGTGGCACCCCAACAGCACGACCAACACCGTGTGCGCTGTCGCAGGTGGCGCCGGTCGTCGAGTACCCGCAGGCGTTGGTGCGCAAGGTCAAAACCCTGTACCCGTCATTGGACGACCTGCAAATCTCGACCTTGTTGCGCGATGCGGGCACCGATCATTTGTCTCGCGCCAAGGCGGTCGAAGCACTTGAGCAGCAGTTCAAGGCGCTGCATCAGGCCTTGAAGGTCTGGCGCAGTGAAGCGCCGCCCAGCGCCTTCAGGGCCAGCCCGGCGTGGGATTACCGGCTCAGCCGACATCAGGCCGCGACGCTGATTGAGCAGGCGTGGAAACGCCTCTCGGTGGCGCCGGATGAGCTCAATGTGGCGGTTCCAAGCCTGGTGCTGGACGCCCACGTGCTGGGCAAGTTACCCACGCTTCCGGCCCAGGTGCGTTTTGATCACGTGCAACGCTTGTCCCTGAGAAACCTGGCGCTGGACGATGACGCCGCCTACTTCCTCAAACACTTCAAGGGGTTGCGC
>NZ_JBARTQ010000111.1:0-6024 GCF_049645325.1 Pseudomonas sp.
ATCATCAACGGTTTGATGCTCATGTTGGTGTGCTGCTGCGGTTTGGTCACGGGGCCGAAATAAAGATCGATCAAGCCATCGCGGATATCGGCCTCCAGCATGGGATAGGTGCCTTCAATCACCTTTACGCGGACACCGGGAAAGCGCCGGCGGAAACGATCCAGGGTCAGGGGCAACAGTCCCATCAACGCTGCGCCTGAGCAGGCGACAACGATAGAACCTTTATCAACGCCACGATGTTGATCCAGCTCATCAAGAGTGCGCTGGTACTCGGCCTGTATCGCTTTGGCACGCCGCACGAACAATTCGCCCGCCTTGGTCGGCACCATTCCTAACCTGCCTCGCTCGAACAGGGTTACGCCCAACTCCTCTTCCAGTTCCTTAAGGCTTCGCGACACGACCGGCTGAGCGAGGCCCAGACTCCGTGCGGCGGCGCGCAGACTGCCGCGTTCAACGACCGCTACGACGTTGCGAAAGTGGTGCATTTTCATCGCGTGACAGCCTCCCGAGGCAAAAGAGAAAGGCTTCAGGGGTATATACCTTTCAGGTAACACCCTAAGTGTTTTGCCATCTTTCGACAAGATCAGCCGCGCTCTACAGTTTCCACCGTAGTGCCGGTTCTCGCGACTTTGCTCACCGGGCAGAAGACCGTGGATATGTCCACGCAGAACCGGCGCAACCTCAAGACAGAGGTGCTTCTTACAACAACAGTCTGACCCAGATGAGAATGTCGAAAAATGGCCTGTATTTCGAAAGCGCTAATTGTAGGTGGTGGAGTTGCGGGACTGTCGGCGGCGATCGCCTTGTCCCGCCTCGGTGTGCATTGTGAAGTGGTCGAACTCCACGGCAAGCCTGACGGCGCCTCAATGGCCTTGTCCGGTCGTGCGGCCGAAGCCCTGTTTGAACTTGGGGTGTACCAAGAGTGCTGCGACACCGGCAGAACTTTCACTGCTGATTCGACTGCTGCCTCGCTCTACGCCGCTGACGGGCAACTGCTCCGCGCGGCACCTCGCAGACCAGAATGGCCAGGTTCGAAGGATGGCGTTGCCGTATTCCGTCCAGCGTTTGCGCAAATTCTGGAAAACACCGCGAACTCTCTGTGCAGCATTCGCAAAGGCCTGACGATCACTGCCATCGACGACAGTGGCGATTCAGCGCTGGTGACTTTTTCCGATGGTGAAACTCGCGCATTCGATCTGGTGATAGGCGCTGACGGTATCCACTCTCACACCCGCAAAATGGTTTTCCCCGAGATTGGCGAGCCTGAGTACTCCGGCCAGATCAGCATTCGCTGGATGGTTCCTGGCCCGGCCATCGAGGGCGAAGGCTGGTACACAAGCGATGTCGGCAAAGTAGGCTTCTACCATCTGCCGCATCAAAACCTGACGTATGTCCCGGCCGTGCTGACGATTCCCGAGCGCACATGGCTGAGCGACGCCGATGTGCTCGGGCTCTTTACACGCTTGCTGGATTCGATTTCAGCGGCACCGATCAAGCACCTTCAAGAGCGTCTCAAGTCAGACTCCGCACTGATCGGGCGCCCGTTCGACTGGATTCTCGTCCCGGATCAATGGCATCGCGGTCGCACCCTGTTGATCGGTGACGCCGCCCACGCAACCACCGCGCATTTGGGTATGGGCGCCGGCATGGCGCTCGAAGACGCAGTAGTGCTGGGCCAGTGCATTGCAACCGCCACCTCATTGCCAGAAGCACTCGATGCGTTCATGCAACGCCGTTTCGAGCGGGTAAAAACCGTCGTCGACAGCAGCGTCAAGCTCTCGCAACTGGAACAAAGGAAAGCGCCGCCCACCGAAAACGGCGCGGTGATGATGGCTGCCTTGACGGCCATTTCGCAACCTTACTGAGTAACCCCGCACAACCTGAGAAAGCGTCTTTCTCAACTCATTTTCCACCCGACCGGAAGCGTTTTTTCCATGACCAACAAGAACAAGGCAAACGCGCAGGACATCACCGAGATCAGCCAGTTGCTGTTGAACTGGGGGTTCTTTCGCGACCATAAAATGTGGGACGAATTGCGCTCGACGTTCGTCGATGACGGGACCATCCATCTAACCTGGTACATCGGTTCGATTCAGGGCTTTGTCGAAGGCTCGAAAGGCATGTCGAAGAGCCCGGTGAAAACCATGCACGTGATGAAACCTTCGATCATCGACGTCAGCGCTGACCGTGCCATCGCGATCACGCCGGCATCGATCATGGCCCGCTCGGAAGTCGCCAGCCCCGGTCTGGATCTGACGTCAGAGGCGCTGTTCTACGACTTCATCGTCAAGGACAACGGCAACTGGAAGATCTCCCGTCGCTACTGCATCTATCAGAAAGACCGCCTCGACAGCATCGAGCCATCGCTGGTGTTCTGGTTCAAAAGCCTGTGGATGGACACCAGCCAGTTCGACCCGGCATACAAATACCTGGGCTTCATGCTGAACAAAACCGGTTTCGCCGTTCAGCCCGGGCAATACGTCGACAACACCGAAGCGACCCATCAACTGTATGCCGAAGGCAAAGCCTGGCTTGCTGAGGCAAGGGCATTGCAACCCGCTTGATGCTGCACCCGCTAGCCGGCAATGACGCTGCTCGACACCAACAACAATAAACAGCCAGCCTTTCAGGCGTCCGGCATCGCCGAATCTGAAAGGCCCAGGCTCAACAGGAAGCGTGCGATGACAATCATAACCAAGGGGGCCGGTCTACTGCCCTCGATTGACGAAATGCCCATGAGCCGCGCCCAGATTCTGGTGCTGTGCCTATCCGTATTGCTGGCTGCACTCGACGGTTACGACGTGTTGGCGACCGCGTTCACCGCGCCGGCGTTGAGCGTGGCCTGGAACATTGATAAAGCCACGCTGGGGATGCTGCTTTCCAGCGGCCTGGTCGGCATGGCAATCGGTGCTTTGGCGCTGTCGCCGCTGGCAGATGTATGGGGGCGTCGACCCTTGGTGTTTGGTGGTCTCGCGCTGATGATCGGCGGCTCACTGCTCTCGGCTTTTTGCGAAAATATCCAGACCCTGGCGGCGTGCCGGGTAATCACCGGAATGGGCATCGGCGTGATGGTGCCCCTGACGATGTCGATTTCCGCAGAGTTCTGTAACAGCCGTCGTCGGGCCTTCGCTGTCGCGATCACAACCGTTGGTTTTACTTTCGGCTCGATTCTGGGCGGCTTGATCGCGGCACCGCTGCTGACGCACTTTGGCTGGCACGCGGTGTACATCTCCGGCGCTGTCGCGGGCGCAATCGTGGTGCCGATTGTCATTTGGGTTTTGCCTGAATCCCCAGCGTATCTGCTCACCCGTCGTCCAGCCAACGCGCTGGCTCGCGTCAACCGTGTGCTTGCGCATCTAAAGCACCCTCCGCTGAGCGAACTGCCTGAGAAACGAGAATCGCAACGACCTTCCTACAAAGCGTTGTTTGGCCCGGAAATCATTGGTGTCACCGTGCGTCTGACGCTGATTTTCATGCTCGCGTCGACGACGATGTATTTCTTGCTCAACTGGATGCCTCAGTTCATCGCTGATGCCGGTTTTCCTCCGGCCACAGGCAGCCGTGTTTCGGCTGTCAGTCATGCCCTTGGGATGATCGGTGCGGTCGTACTCGGCGCGCTGGCAACTCGCGTAGGCGCCGGTCGGGTGGCTTCTTTCGGGATGATTGGCTTCGGTATCTTCGTCGGCGTGTTTGGCTTCACCCCGCCGGAGCTGACGACGTTGATTCTGGTGGCCGCCCTCGCCGGCTTCTGCATCTCCGGCGCTACCGGAGTGTTTTACGCGACCATGGCTTCGGCCTTCCCTCCCCACACCCGTGTGACTGGCATCGGCTTCATTCTTGGCGTCGGCCGCGTGTCTAGCGTTGTCGGTCCTGCTCTGGCTGGCTGGATGTTCGCTTCCGGGTTTTCTCGTGGCCAGGTATCGCTGTTCTTTGCGGCTGCGCCGATTCTTGCCGGTTTGATCCTGCTGTCCATGCCCAAGTCAAAGGACAACGCAGCGCAGCCCGTCGTGGCACATCCGCGCGCGTGACGATGAGCCCATTACCGAACAATTCAACACATCAAAATTCAATGCGTAGGAATCAACATGAAACTTGCTTCGTATCTCGTAGAAGGTCGTGAACGTTTTGGTCTGGTACGTGCCGATGGCATCATCGATCTCAGCTCGCGACTTCCGGAAGTGGCTAGCCTGAAAGCTCTGTTAGAACATGGCCTGGCCTGCCTCGACAACCTTACCCTGCCGAGTCAGGTCGACTACACATTGAGTCAGGTCAGTCTGCTGCCGGTGATCACCAACCCGGGCGCGATCTTCTGCATGGGCATGAACACTCACTCGCATTGTGCGGAAGTAGCGCAGTTCAGTGGGCATGAGCATGTGCCGCCAAAGCCGTACATTTTCACTCGAACCGCCCGTTCGCACGTCGGCCATGCCACACCGATGGAAAAGCCTAACAATAGCCCGCTGTACGACTTCGAAGGCGAAATCGCAATTATCATCGGCAAACTTGGCCGGCATATCAGTAAGGCCGACGCCCTCAGTCATGTCGCCGGTTACGCCTGCTACAACGACGGTTCGTTGCGTGATTATCAATGCCACTCGCCAATGTTCACCGCAGGTAAAAACTTTCCTAAATCCGGCGCGTTCGGCCCGTGGATGGTCACTGCCGATGAAATCACCGACCCGACGACGTTGACGCTTACTACGCGCTTGAACGGCAACGTGGTGCAGGAAATGCCCTACGCGGACCTGATCTACAATTTCCCGCAGATCATCAGCTACATTTCCGAATTTACCGAGCTGCAACCGGGTGATGTCATCGTTACCGGCTCTGCCGCAGGCGTGGGTTTGTTCCGTAAACCGCAACTGTGGATGCAGGAAGGGGACATCTGCGAAGTGGAAATAGCCGGTGTCGGCGTACTGCGTAACTCGATCATTGGCAGCCAGGGCATCAACCGCGCGCCGGTGAGCAAAACCGATCCGGTGGCAGCCTTCAAAGAAGCGCTGGAAATCTACAAGAGCCATTAAGCCAACAGGTCTGCACGAGGACAGTGGCGGTAATTTTATGTGGCGGAGTGAGTACGATGTTTCGTAAAACAGCAGTAGGCGTAGTTGTTGTAGTAGCCATCCTGGCTGGTGTGGCCTTTTTCATGCCGAGGCCCTCTCCGCCCGTTCTTGCCAAGTTACTGACCGTGTATGCGACGGTAGCGCCCATCACGGTTCATCCCGTCAGTGAGGGCATTTATTACGTCAGCGGCGGCATGGCCAATAGCGGGATTATCGTGGCGAACTCGAGTGTCATCCTCGTCGATGCGCAGATGTTCGCTCCAGCAGCGAAGAAAGTCCTGAAGGCCATTGCGCAAATCACGCCCAAACCCGTGAGCACCATCATCCTCACCCACAGCGATCCAGACCACGTCAACGGCTTGCCGGCTTATCCGCGTGGCCTGGAGATCATCGCGCAGGAAAACACCGGGCCGGAAATGCAGGAAGCCCTGCAAAACCCGTTGATGAATACCACGGCCACGCCGGCCGAGTTAAAGGACTACTTGCCCACAAAAACCGTTAAAGACAGCGAGACCGTTGTCGTCGACGGCGTGACGCTGCAACTGATGCACTTGGCTCCCGCGCATACCGACAGTGACTTGATCATCTACCTGCCGGCGCAAGATGTTGTATTCACCGGCGATATCCTCGCCCCGGACTTCAGCCAATACCCTGGCATCCACCTCAACAAGCACGGTTCATCCCTCGGCTGGATCAAAACCATGCAAGCGCTGATTGCACTGAATGCGCAGGTTTATGTGTCAGGCCATGGTCAGCCGCTCAAGCGCGCGGATCTGCAAGAGCGCCTGCAAATCGCGATGTCGCGTCGAGCCGAGATCGAACAACTGGTGGCGCAACATAAAACCCTCGATGAAGTGAAAGCGGCGCTCAACGATCCGCCGCCAAAAGGACTGGCGAAAATGTTCCCGACGTTCACTGAAACGACCTACCAGGAATTGACGCAGCAATAAATCCCGACCTC
>NZ_JBARTQ010000112.1:0-59432 GCF_049645325.1 Pseudomonas sp.
GCGCCGGCAACCCCGCGCGCCACGCCCGTGGCTTGATGCCGAAGGTGTGGAGGATTTTCTTGCAGGCCAGCACCGCGTGTTGCGGTTCATCCGCCGCGTCCGGCCGGGCTGCGTGGGCCTGGGCGGTGGGGGATTCAATCGCCAGCGGGTGAAAGTTGCGTGCTTCGGTGAGGATCGCCTGGCCCAGCGCCAACGGAGTGGTCGCCTCATGCCCGGCGTAGTGATAAGTGCCCCACAGCGGCGCCGCGCAATCGAGTTGTTTCAGCACCGAAATGATCACCCGCGCGGCGTCATCCACCGGCGTCGGATTGCCACGACGATCGTCCGCCATCAGCAACTCATCCGGCTTTTCGGCCCGGGCCAGGAAGCGCCCAAGCGTGCCGTCGACGCTGTCATCCAGCAGCCAGCCAAACCGCAGCAGCACATGTTGCGGGCAAGTGGCGCGCACACTCTGTTCAATGCGCCACAACGCCTGGCCGCGCAGGCCCAGCGGCACCGGCTCGTCTTTTTCGCTGTAGGCGGTGGCGCGGGAGCCATCGAACACGCGGTAGCTGGACGGTTGCACCAAGGTGATGTTGTGGTGCTGGCACAGTTCGGCCAGGCGTTCGATGGCGAACTCCTGGGAAGCCAAGCGGGTTTCGCTGACGGCTTCGGACTGAAACCAGTCGAAATAGTAGGCGAGGTTGATCAACGCATCGGGACGGGTGTCGTCGAGCAATTGGGTGAGGCTCGCGGCATCCCAGCCGTCTTGGGGCGGTTTGGGTGCGAGGAAACCAATGTCTTCCTCTGCACCGAGGCGAATCAGCGCCTGCCCGAGGGCATTCCCGCCGCCCAATAACATAAGGCGCATTCGCATAGATTGAGCAGGCCCGGTCTGTTTGGAACGATGGCTATTGTCGACAGGCAAGTGAAGCCTGTCGTAGGTATTTGCCAGAATCGTTGCATTTTGCGGGTTTGTAGCGCAACCGTCACGGATAAAGTGCGGGGTTGCAACTTGGCCCGGGTGGTTGCATATAAGGGTTATGAACCTTCCTGAATCAACGGACACGGTCCTGGACGGCTTTCACCCTGCCGTCAGCGCCTGGTTCCGCAGCACGTTCCCCTCGGTCACAGGCGCCCAGGCCCAGGCATGGCCGCTGATCCGCCAGCGCCGCTCGACCCTGATCGCCGCGCCCACCGGGTCCGGCAAAACGCTGACGGCCTTCCTCGCGGTGCTCGACGACCTGGTTCACCGAGGCCTCGCCAATGGCGGGCAACTGCCGGATGAAACCCTGGTGGTCTACGTGTCGCCGCTCAAGGCGCTGTCCAACGACATCCAGATCAACCTGCAAAACCCGCTGGCCGGGATCACCACGCACTTGCAGCGCCTGGGCCTGCCGCCGTTGGTGATCCGTACCGCCGTGCGCACCGGCGACACCCCGCAAAAAGACCGCGCGCTGATGCGCAAGCGCCCGCCGCATATCCTCGTCACCACGCCAGAATCGCTTTACGTGCTGCTCGGCTCGGACTCCGGCCGGCAGATGCTGGCCAGCACGCGCACGGTGATCGTCGATGAGATCCACGCGATCGCCGCCGGTAAACGCGGCAGCCACCTGGCCCTGAGCCTGGAACGCTTGCAAGGCTTGTGTGCGGAACCGTTGACGCGCATCGGCCTGTCGGCCACGCAAAAGCCGATCAAGGCAGTGTCGCGCTTTCTGGTGGGCACGGGGCGTGACTGCGCGATTGTCGACATCGGCCACGCCCGCCCGCGCGACCTGGACATCGAAGTACCGCCGGTGCCGCTCTCGGCGGTGATGGCCAACGATGTGTGGGCGTTGGTCTACGACCGTCTCGCGGCACTGGCCCGCGAACACCGCACCACGCTGATTTTCGTCAACACCCGGCGCCTGGCCGAACGCCTGGCGCGGCATTTGAGTGAACGCCTGGGCAAATCCGCCGTGGCCGCGCACCACGGCAGCCTGGCCAAGGAACTGCGCCTGGACGCCGAGCAACGCCTCAAGGCGGGCGCGTTGCAAGTGTTGATCGCCACCGCGTCGCTGGAGTTGGGGATTGATATCGGCGACGTGGACCTGGTGTGCCAGATCGGCTCGCCGGGCTCGATCAACGGCTTTCTGCAACGGGTGGGCCGCTCCGGGCATCAGGTCGGCGGCACGCCCAAGGGGCGCTTGTTCGCCACCACCCGCGATGACTTGATTGAATGCGCCGCCCTGCTCGACTGCGTGCGCCGGGGCGAACTGGACACGCTGCACATTCCGGTCGCGCCGCTGGACGTACTGGCCCAGCAAATCATCGCCGAAGTCAGCGTGCAGGAATGGTCGGAGCCGGCGCTGCTTGACCTGATCCGTCGCGCCGCGCCTTATGCGGCGCTGGATGAGCGCCATTATCAGGCGCTGCTGCACATGCTCGCCGACGGCTACAACGGCCGCCAGGGCATCCGCAGCGCCTACCTGCACCGCGACGCCGTGACGCGCACGCTCCGCGGCCGGCGTGGCGCCAAGCTGACCGCCGTGACCAGCGGCGGCACCATTCCCGACAACGCCGACTACAGCGTGTTGCTGGAACCCCAGAGCCTGAACATCGGCAGCGTCAATGAAGACTTCGCGGTGGAAAGCATCGCCGGGGATATCTTCCAGCTTGGTAATACGTCCTACAGAATCTTGCGGGTTGAAGCCGGCAAAGTGCGGGTTGAAGACGCCCACGGGCAGCCGCCGACCATTCCCTTCTGGCTCGGCGAAGCGCCGGGCCGCAGTAACGAATTGTCCGCGGCAGTGGCGCGGTTCCAGGGGCAGTTGGACGCGTTGCTCAGCGCCACGCCCGGCGACCTCCAACCCGCGCAAGCCTGGCTCACCGACACCCTGGGCCTGAACCTCGCCAGCGCCGAGCAAGTCCTCGACTATCTGGCCCGCACTCGCCTGGCCCTCAGCGCCCTGCCGTCCCAGGACACGCTGATCATGGAGCGGTTTTTCGATGCGTCAGGCGGCACTCAACTGATCATCCACACGCCGTTCGGCAGCCGCATCAACCGCGCCTGGGGCTTGGCGCTGCGCAAGCGCTTTTGCCGCACCTTCAATTTCGAGCTGCAGGCGGCGGCCAGCGAAAATGCGATCGTGTTGTCGCTGTCCACCAGCCACAGCTTCGAGCTGGATGAGGTGTGGCGCTACTTAAACAGCCACAGTGCCGAACACATCCTGATCCAGGCCGTGCTCGATGCGCCGCTGTTCGGTGTGCGCTGGCGCTGGAATGCCGGTGTGGCCCTGGCATTGCCGCGCTTTACCGGCGGGCGCAAGGTGGCGCCGCAGATCCAGCGCATGAAAAGTGAAGACTTGATCGCCAGCGTGTTTCCCGACCAGATCGCCTGCCTGGAAAACCTCGCCGGCGAACGCGAAGTGCCCGACCACCCGCTGGTGGAACAGACCCTCGACGACTGCCTGCACGACGCCATGGACAGCGACGGCTGGCTGGCCCTGCTGCGGCGCATGGAGCGCGGCGAGGTGCATCTGATCAGCCGCGACCTGCCCGCGCCCTCGCCCATGGCGGCAGAAATTCTCAGCGCACGGCCCTACACCTTTCTCGATGACGCGCCGTTGGAAGAACGCCGCACCCAGGCCGTGCTCAACCGACGCTGGAGTGACCCGCAAAGCACCGACGACCTCGGTGCGCTGGACCTCGACGCTATCGCCGGGGTGCGCGAAGAAGCCTGGCCGGCGCCGCATGGCCTGGATGAAATGCACGAAGCGTTGATGAGCCTGGCGTGTATCGCCCCCAGTGAAATCACGCCGCAATGGGCCGACTGGCTGCACGCGTTGGCCAAGGCCGGCCGCGCCTATCAACTGCACAACGGCTTGTGGGTCGCGGTGGAACGTTTGAGTTGTGTGCAGGCGATCTACCCCCACAATTTACCGCTGCTGCCCGGCTTCGATGAGCCCTGGACCTTCGATGACGCACTGGCCGAAGTGCTGCGCGCACGCCTGGGCGGCTTCGGCCCGCTGAGCCTGATCGAGATCGCCGCGCCCCTGGCTTTGCCGGTCGCCGACGTGGCCCAAGCCCTCGCCCGCCTGGAGCAGGAAGGCTACGTCATGCGCGGCCATTTCAGCCCTGGCGCCAGCGCCGAGCAATGGTGTGAACGCCACCTGCTGGCGCGCATTCATCGTTACACGGTCAAGCGCCTGCGCCGCGAAATAGAGCCGGTGGCGTTACAGGATTTCATGCGCTTTCTGTTCGACTGGCAGCACCTGGCCGACGGCACGCGCGGTCAGGGCAGCGCAATGCTGGCGCAGATCGTTGCGCAATTCGAAGGCTATGCCGCCGCCACTTCGGCCTGGGACAGTGACTTGCTCAGCGCGCGGCTCAAGGACTATTCCTCCACCTGGCTCGACGAGCTGTGCCGCAGCGGCAAGCTGGTGTGGACGCGCCTGAGCAACAAGGCCAGCGCCATGGCGCTGCGCAGTACTCCGGTGGTGCTGTTGCCGCGCGCTCAAGTGCCGTTATGGAGTGGGCTGACCGAGCAAACCGACAGCACCACTCTGTCGCCCAAGGCGCAGAAAGTCCACTTGGCCTTGCGCGAGCATGGCGCGCTGTTTTTCGATGAACTGGTACACGAAGCCCATCTGCTGCGCAGTGAGCTGGAGACCGCCTTGCAGGAGTTGGTGGGCGCCGGACTGGTGAATGCCGACAGCTTCGCCGGCCTGCGCGCCCTGACGACGCCCGCCAGCAAACGCGTGGCTCGCAGCAGCCGGCGTGGGCGCGGTGCGTTTGTCGGCGGCATGGACGACGCCGGGCGCTGGGCCTTGGTGCGGCGCTCGCCAAACACTGCCGGGCCGCACTCCACCGAAACCCTGGAGCATGTGGCGATGACCCTGCTGCGCCGTTATGGTGTGGTGTTCTGGCGCTTGCTGGAGCGCGAGGCGGACTGGTTGCCGAGCTGGCGCGAGTTGCTGCGCACCTTCCATCGCCTGGAGGCGCGCGGGGAGATTCGCGGCGGGCGGTTTGTGAGTGGCTTGGCCGGCGAACAGTTTGCGTTGCCGGAGGCGATTCCGTTGCTGCGCGAAGTACGGCGCCGGCCCCATGACGGCAGCTTGATTGCCGTGTGTGGCGCGGACCCGCTGAACCTGGTGGGCACGCTGTTGCCGGGCAATAAGGTGCCGGCGGTGAGCGGCAACCGGATTGTGTACCGGGATGGGTTGCCGGCCGCGGTGAGGGTGGCGGGCAAGCAACAGATACTGCTGGACCAGGACCTGCAGGCGGTGCAGGAGAAGTTGATCAGGCATTGAATCGGGCGTTGAAACTACTGGCTCTATCGCAGGCAAGCCAGCTCCCACATTTGATTGGGTTCACACGGTCAACATGTGGACATGGGTCAAGCCAGCTCTCACATTTTGACTGAGTGAACCCCATTCAAATGTGGGAGCGGGCTTGCTCGCGAAGGCGTCAGCCCAGGCAACATCAATCACTGCGTACGCGGCTGCTCCGTCAGCACCACCGGAGCCGGTACCTCGGCCTCCGGCTCGTCTACGTGTGGCTGCGCCGCGCGCTTGGGCAACCAAACCTGCTGTGGATAAGTTTGCGCGAAGTGCACCTCGTCGCAGTTATCCACAAGCTTTTTCAAGCGCTGGTTAAATGCGCGACTGACCGCGTATTGCCCACCCGACACCGTGCGAAATTGCGCGGTGATTACCACGCCATTGAGGTCCATCTTGTCGACGCCAAACACCTCCAGCGGCCCTTGCAGGTTGTACTTGAGGAACACGTCGTCGCGGATCGACTGCCCGGCATCGCGGATCAACTCCACGGCCTTGTCCACATCGGTGTCGTAGGTGAACTGCACCGAGAAGAACGCATAGGCAAATTGCCGCGACTGGTTGGTGACCGCCTTGATCTGCCCGAACGGCACCGAGTGCACAAAGCCCTTGCCGTCACGCAAACGCAAGGTGCGGATGGTCAGGCCTTCAACCGTGCCGGCGTGGCCGGAGTCGAGCACTACCCAGTCGCCAATGGAAAGCGTGTCTTCAATGATGATGAACAGCCCGGTGATCACATCCTGCACCAACTGCTGCGAACCGAAACCGATGGCCAGGCCGACCACACCGGCACCCGCCAGCAGCGGCGCGACATTGATGCCCAGGTTGGCCATGGTGGTAATCGCGCAAATCACCACCAGGATGATTTTCACCGCATTGCGCAGCAACGGCAGGATGGTTTTGACCCGCGTGCTGGGCTGGCGGCTTGAGCGCTTGTTGACCGGCGGCTTGAGCGCTTCCTGGATGGCCGTGTCGAGCACCACCCAGAACAGCCAGGTCATCAGCAGGATCAGCCCGATGCTGCTCAGGGAGTCGCTGATCGCCCGGCCCACCGAGTTGCGCTGGGCGAATTCGAAGAGCGACACGCCCCAGATACGCCCGAGAATTTCGATAAAGGCGATGGCCATGACAATGCGCAAAATCGCGTGCAACAGACTCAGGAAGCGCTCTTTGTAGGCGCTGCTGCGCTGGATGGCCACTTGGCTGCGGGACTTGAACAGGTGCTGGAGCACCGTGCTGAGAAACACCGTGCCGATCAACAGAATCGTGGTGAACAGCGCGCAACGCAGGGCCTTCTGGTTGTCGTCACCGGCGCCGATCAGGTTGATCGCCGAGACCAGCACCATCAACAGGATCGGCCAGTACCAGAGCCCCGAAAATACCCGCAGCGACTGCTGCAAGGCCGGGTGTTTGAGGCGTTGGCTCAGTGGCCGGTTGCGGATCAAATGCGCCACCGGTCGGCGCAGGCGGATCACCAGCATGCCGAAGATCAGCGCCGCAAACAGCCCGGTGAACACCGCGATGCTGCTGGTGATATTGCCACCCAACTGGCGCGCGATTTGCGGGCTGGTCAGGGCGTCGCTGAGGGCGGCGAGGAAGCCGATCAGGAACAGCGGCTTGGGGCAATAATCGCGAATAATCTGCACGGCCGGGCGCTTATGTCCGACGTTGAACATGACAATGACGCACAACAGCATTGAGGTGGAAAAGATGCCGCTGCTGGTGGCATAGGCGAAACACAGCGCCAGCGCGCGGCCCACAGATGTGGGCAGAAAATGACTGACATACAGCGTCAGCGGCAGGCAAATCAGCGCGGGAATCGTATAGGGCACCACGTAGCCGAGTACGGCTTGCAGGCGTTTGCGGCGCTCGACAAATGCGCGCCGACTCAGGCGCTGTACGAAAAATCGCCCCAGCAGCGTCAGCACCGCAAAGGCGCCGATCCACACCCCCGACAACAACAGGAAATCACCGGCCACGCTCCACGGCGAGCGCGCGGCGGTCTGGTCCACCAGCCGACCGACTTCATCCGCCGCTCGATCGGCACGCAGGCGCCAGGCATCGATCAGGTTTTGATTGAGGTCGAGTTTGTCTTGCACGTCGTCGATGCTGGAACTGATGGCGCCGAGCAGGCCGCCTTCGACCAGTAATTCCGGCTTGGCCGGTGCGGCGGCCGCGGCGGGTGCAGCCGGTGTCGCCGGTGCCGTCGCAGGCGCAGCGGTCGCGGCGTGCAAGGCGCCGTTGCCGAACAACAACAGCGCGCCAAGCAGTAATGCGGTCTTTGAATTCAGCAAAACACCGGGCTCCTTCAGCAGGGTCTGTAAGGAACTGACGGGTTTGAGCGTTGATCGTTCCCGCGCGCAGCAAAGGAATGCAGCCTTGCACGCTTTGCGTCCGCGCTGGAATGCGTGACGCAGAGCGTCACTGGAGGCATTCCCAGGCAGAGCGCGGGAGCAATCTTTGCGCATGAGGCAAATATCAAATGCCGATACCTGTCTGTTTCCGCACAAGCCAACACCCGACACTGCGCTCCTGATTCAAACCCACCGGAGTTGCAGCCATGCCCATTGCCTTGCTCGCGCTGACCCTCAGCGCTTTCGCCATCGGGACGACCGAGTTCGTCATCGTTGGCTTGTTACCCACCATCGGCGCCGACCTTGGCGTCGACCTGCCGTCCGCCGGCCTGCTGGTCAGCCTTTACGCCTTGGGCGTGGCCATCGGCGCGCCAGTGCTCACTGCCCTCACCGGCAAGGTGCCGCGCAAGTTCCTGCTGCTGTCGCTGATGGTGCTGTTCACCCTCGGCAACCTGCTGGCCTGGCAAGCGCCGAGTTATGAATCCCTGGTGCTGGCGCGGATTGTCACCGGCCTGGCCCACGGCGTGTTTTTCTCGATTGGCTCGACCATCGCCACCAGCCTGGTGCCCAAGGAGAAAGCCGCCAGCGCGATTGCGATCATGTTTACCGGCCTGACCGTCGCGCTGGTGACGGGCGTGCCACTGGGCACGTTTATCGGCCAACACTTCGGCTGGCGTGAAACCTTTCTCGCTGTCTCGGCCCTGGGCGTGCTCGCGTTTATCGGCAGCCTGATCTATGTGCCGAAAAACATCCCCCACAGCAAACCCGCCTCGTTGCTGCAACAGTTGCAGGTGCTCAAGCAACCACGCTTGCTGCTCGTTTACGCCATGACGGCGATCGGCTACGGCGGCTCGTTTATCGCGTTTACTTTCCTGGCGCCGATCCTTCAAGACATCGCCGGTTTCAGCGCCGGCACCGTCAGCCTGGTGTTGCTGGTGTACGGCGTGTCGGTGGCCGCCGGGAATATCTGGGGTGGCAAGCTGGCGGATAAACGCGGCCCTATCAGCGCGTTGAAAATCATCTTTGCGCTGCTCGCCGCCGTGCTGTTCGTGCTGACCTTCACTGCCAGCAACCCGTGGCTGGCCCTGGCCACCGTGCTGGTGTGGGGCGCGGTCGCCTTCGGCAACGTGCCGGGCTTGCAGGTGTATGTGGTGCGCCAGGCGGAACATCACACCCCACACGCGGTGGATGTGGCCTCGGGCCTGAACATCGCTGCGTTCAACCTGGGGATCGCCGGTGGCGCCTGGGGCGGTGGCTTGATCGTGGCGCACCTGGGGTTGATCCACACCGCGTGGATTGGCGGCCTGGTGGTGTTGGTGGCCCTGGCATTGACGGCGTGGAGTGGTCGCCTTGATCGACTCGGCCCGGTGTATGCCGAGCGCTCGACACGCACGGTAGCCGAGCACTGATCCAGCAACACCAACCACCCAATGTGGGCGGGAGCAATGCTCCCTCCCACATTTTTTTGCCGTGTACCGTCTGTAGGAACATGGAAACTTTCCGGCAAAAACCGCAGTCATCCCAACACGGAGGTCACTTGACCCTGCATTCACGGGAGCAACCATGGCGGCGATTCACATCGGCATTTCCGGCTGGCGCTACACGCCCTGGCGCGGGGGTTTCTACCCCGAAGGGCTGACCCAGAAACGCGAGTTGCAGTTTGCCTCACGCGCCGTCAATGCCATCGAAATCAACGGCTCGTTCTACGCGCTGCAAACCCCCAAGCGCTATGCCGAGTGGTACGCCGACACGCCGCAGGGCTTCCTGTTCAGCGTCAAGGCGCCGCGCTACATCACGCATATCCTGAGGTTGCGCGAGGTGCACAAGCCTATGGCCAATTTCTTCGCGTCCGGGGTCTTGGAGCTGAAGGAAAAACTCGGGCCGATCCTCTGGCAGTTCCCGCCCAGCTTCACATTCGACCCGCCATCGTTCGAAGCCTTTCTGCAGGAACTCCCCACCGACACCCAACAGGCCGCAGCGCTCGCCCGCCAGCATGAACCGCGTCTCAACGGCAAGGCGAGCATGAAGGCGCATGGCAAAAAGCCCCTGCGCCATGCGGTAGAGATCCGGCATAAAAGTTTTGCCGTACCCGAGTTTGTGCACCTGCTCGATAAGCACGGCGTGGCGCTGGTGGTGGCCGACACCGCCGGCAAATGGCCGTATCTGGAAGACGTTACCGCCAACTTCCTGTACCTGCGCCTGCACGGCGACAAGCAACTCTACGCCAGCGGCTACACACCTGAGGCGCTCACGCGCTGGGGCGATCGCATTGAGCGTTGGAGCCAGGGCAAACAACCAACGGATGCGCACCTCGCGGCCCCGGACCATAAGCCCCGCGCCCGCAAGCAGCGCGACGTGTACTGCTTTTTCGACAACGATGTCAAAGTTCGCGCGCCCTTCGATGCGCGCCAATTGCTGCAGCGTTTCGGGCTGGACCAGCATCTGGCTACCGAGCCCGGAAATCTGCCTGAAGCCGGGGTGCTGCCATGACGCATCCAGAATTGATTCCGGCCACGCCCACCACCGCCATTACTCACTTCACGGTGTTGACGGTCAACATCCACAAGGGTTTCACCGCCCTGAACCGGCGCTTTATCCTGCCCGAGTTGCGCGAAGCGGTGCGCAGCGTGGGCGCCGACATGGTGTTCCTGCAGGAAATTCACGGCACTCACGAACGCCATCCGCAGCGCTACAGCGACTGGCCGAACATGCCGCAGTACGAGTTCCTCGCCGACAGCATCTGGCCGCAGTTCGCCTACGGGCGCAACGCGGTCTACCCGCATGGCGACCATGGCAACGCGCTGCTGTCGAAATTTCAGATCGTGCGTTACGACAACCTCGACATCTCCCAGAGCGGCCATGAAAACCGTGGCCTGTTGCACTGTGTGCTGCGCCTGCCGGGCACCGGCCAGGAGGTGCATGCGATCTGCATTCACCTGGGCCTGCGCGAAGTACATCGCCAGCAGCAATTGCGTTTGCTGGAACAGCGCGTCAGCGAGATTCCGGCGGATGCGCCGTTGGTGGTTGCAGGCGACTTCAACGATTGGCGCCAGCGCGCCGACCTCAGCCGCAGCGGGTTGCGGGATGTCTTCATCGAAACCCACGGCACGCTTCCACGCACCTTCCCGGCGCGCCTGCCGTTGCTGGCGCTGGACCGCATCTATGTGCGCAATGTGAACATCCACACGCCTCGGGCGCTGACCTCCCGGCCCTGGTCCCACCTGTCGGACCATGTACCGCTGTCGGTGGAGATTGAGCTATGAACATTGCGGTAGAGCACATCGCCACCGACCAGCCGCCAGATGAAGCCAAGGCCCGTGACCTGGATTACGGCTGGCAGGCGGGTAACCGCATTGCGCTGCTGGAAAATGGCGAGGCGTACTTTCCCAAGGTGTTCGACGCCCTGCGTGAGGCGCGACGGGAGATTCTGCTGGAGACCTTTATCCTGTTTGAGGACAAGGTCGGCCATGAGCTTAAGGGCATTTTGATCGAGGCGGCGCAGCGCGGGGTGAAGGTGGTCATCAGCCTGGATGGTTTTGGCTGCGGCGAGCTGAGCCCCTCGTTTCTCGGCGAGCTGGCGCAGGCCGGGGTGACGGTGCAGATGTTTGACCCGGCGTCGAAAACCTTGGGCTTTCGCACCAACTGGTTTCGGCGCCTGCACCGCAAGATCGTGGTGGTGGACGCCGCCGTGGCGTTTATCGGCGGGATCAATTTTTCCGCCGATCACCTGGGAGATTTCGGCCCCGAAGCCAAGCAGGATTACGCCGTGCAGGTGACGGGCCCGGCGGTGGCTGACCTGCATCATTTCGCCCTCGCGCAAAGCGGCCGCCAGGTGCGCACGCGCCGCGGCTGGCGGCGGCGCCAGCAACGGCCATCGTTGTGGTCGACCACCCACGACGATGGCCTGGTGCGCCTGATTTACCGCGACAACGTGCAGCACCGCGATGACATCGAAGAGGCGTATATCCATGCCTTGAGCAAGGCGCAGCGGCGAGTGGTGATCGCCAACGCCTACTTCTTCCCCGGCTACCGGCTATTGCGCGAGATCCGTAACGCCGCGCGACGTGGCGTCCACGTGCAACTGATCATGCAGGGCCAGCCCGACGTGCTGCTGGCCAAGCTCGCGGCGCGCATGCTCTACGACTATCTGCTCAAGGACGGCGTGGTGATCCACGAATATTGCCAGCGCCCGCTGCACGGCAAGGTCGCGCTGGTGGACGACGAATGGAGCACCGTGGGCTCAAGCAACCTCGACCCATTGAGCCTGTCGCTGAACCTGGAAGCCAACGTGCTGATCCGCGACCGTGGTTTTAATCAGCAGCTCTACGAAAGCCTGGAGACACTCGCCAGGAATCACTGCCAGACCATGCCGGAAAACCGCAAGCCACGCCTTTGGCTGTGGCGGCTGACCGTGGGGTTCCTGGTGTTTCATGTGATGCGCCACTTCCCCGCGTTGACGGGTTGGCTGCCGGCGCACAAGCCACGACTGAAACCGGTCGAGTGCCCGCCCCATGACGTCTGAAGCCGGCAGCTCACGCTTCAAGCGCTGGAAGAAGCCACTGACCATTGCCTTCTTCCTGCTGCTGATCGCGCTGTTTACGCTGCTCGCCCGGCGTATCGACTGGAGCGAAGTGTTCCAGACACTCGGCGACTTCAAACTGCGTACATTGCTGATCGCCGGCGGGCTGACATTGTGCAGTTTCCTCGTTTACGCCAGCTTCGACCTGATTGGCCGCACCTACATCCGCCAGCCCTTGGGCTGGAAGCAGATTCTGCCGGTGGGCATCATCAGCTATGCGTTCAACCTCAACCTCAGCGCGTGGGTCGGCGGGATCGCCATGCGTTACCGGCTGTATTCGCGGCTGGGGGTGAGCACGGGCAATATCGCCAAGATTCTGGGCCTGAGCCTGGCCACCAACTGGTTTGGCTACATGGCGCTGGCCGGTGCGGTGTTCATCAGTGGCTTGGTGACCATGCCGCCGGGCTGGAAGGTCAGCAGCACGGCGTTGCAGGGCATTGGCGCGCTGTTGGTGCTGGTGAGCCTGGGATACCTGGCCGCCTGCCGGTTTTCGAAAAAACGCGCGTGGTCAATCAAGGGCGTCGAGATCAACCTGCCGTCGCTGCGCATGGCGTGTATGCAACTGGCGTTGGGCGCGCTGAATTGGTCGTTGATGGCGGCGGTGATCTTCACCCTCTTGCCGGCCAAGCTGGACTATCCGCTGGTGCTGGGGGTGTTGCTGATCAGCGCGATTGCCGGGGTGGTCACTCACATTCCTGCCGGGCTTGGGGTGCTGGAAGCGGTGTTTATTGCGCTGTTGCAGCATGAAGCGTCACGGGGCAGCTTGCTGGCCGGGCTGATTGCGTATCGGGCGGTTTACTTTATTTTGCCGCTGCTGATCACGCTGGCGATGTATTTGGTGGTGGAGGCCAAGGCCAAGGCGTTGCGGGTGAAGAAGACACCGGCGTGAGACGGCGTTGGCTGACATATCGCCTTCGCGAGCAAGCCCGCTCCCACAGTTGACCGCGTCCTACGGATAAAACACGGTCAACTGTGGGAGCCGGGCTTGCCCGCGATAGCGGTCTAAAAGGCACCGCCTCATTGGGATTGAATGATGCTCAACCGCTCACCCACCACCATCTCGGTAATCCAGTCCACCAGGATCGAGGTGTAAGCCTGCTGCGAGACCGGATCACTCAAGGAATGGTCGGCGCCATCAATGATGCGGTGCGTCAGCGAATGCGTCTGCTGGCACGCCGCGCGGTAACTCATGATGGTGGCGTGGGGCACGTGGTCGTCGGTTTCCGATTCGACAATCAACACATCGCCCGTGAACTGCGCGCAGGCGTGCAAGGCACGGTTGGTTTCGGCGTGTACCAAGGTGCTGCGGTAATCCATCAAGTCAGCTTTGTTCAGGTCACGCTTGGGCTTGAGCCATTCCTGGTCGCGGTACAGCGCCGGCACCCGCAGCGCCAGCCAGCGCACCGGGCGCAGGGACGTAAGAATCGCCGCCAGGTAGCCGCCGTAACTGGTGCCCACCACCGCCACCGCCGAAGTGTCGATGGCCGGGTGGGAGAGCAGCCGGTCGTAGGCAGCCAGCAGGTCACGCAGGTTGTCCTCGCGGGTCACGCGGTTCAGCGGAATACCAGTGCCGGCGTGGCCGCGCAGGTCGAAGGTCAGGCACACGCAACCCAGCCCGGCGATGCCTTTGGCGCGTTCCAGGTCACGCTCCTGGCTGCCGCCCCAACCGTGCACAAATAACACGCCAGGGACTTTGGATTTGGGGCTCAGGAAGGTGCCGCTCATCTGTTCGTCGTCGATATCGATCGCAATGCTTTCGCTTCTAGCCGTCATAAGATTTAACCGTCACGTACTTGAGAAGAAAGTCGCTGTTTTCCGCCGGGCCGCGATACACCTCGATGGCATCCGCCGGCAGCGCTTGGTCCACGTAGGTTTCCACCGAAGACACATGAATGGCGCGCAGGCCCGGGTGATTGATGAAGCTCTGCAGCGCCGCGACTTCCGCGCTGCTGGCCCCGCCCATGCGCCAGGACTGTTCGAGTACACCGCTGCGGCGCTGGCCTTCAGTGTCCAGGCCCTGGGCGATGTCGTAATTGCGCCGTGAGGCGTAGAAACCAGGGTAAGCCTCATCGGCCGCCGTGTCGAAAACCTGGGCCTGTTCGATGGCTTCGCGCACATCGGCGGGCAGGTCGAGCGTCAACAGGTCTTCGTAGTAGCCGGGCACCACCAGCAGATTGGAGCCGCCGTAGACGTCTTCGCCCTGCCCGTCTTGTGTCAGGTATTGCTCGCCGCAGTAACTGAACACGTGGTCGCCGATAAAGCTCTGGCCCACGCTATGGGTGACCACGTCGTGCAGGTCCTGCTCCAGCACCACGCCATCGTTGAACAGTTGCGCCACGCCCGGCCGCGCCAGCAAGGCTTCGAATGCGTCGAGGCTGTGGATAACTTCCTGGCCACGCCCGGCACAGGCGTGCACCGGTTTCAGGCGGATCGGCCCGCTGTAGAGCAGGCGCGTGGCGGCTGGCAAGGCATCTTCCAGAGCGAACACGCTCAGGCCATCCAGCACGACTTTGCGCACGCGTTCGCCGAACAACGGCGACCAGCCTTCAGGCGTCTTGGCCTCAGCGCTGAGCGTGCCATGGCTGATGGCCTTGGTGCAGATGAAGTCGTGGTCGACATAACCGCCCCACAGGTCCTCGGGGCCTTTGATATTGAGTTCATGCGCTTGGTGCAGGCCAACCAACGTCTGGGTGGGCAGCAAATAAAGATCTCTCCCGGCGTGCACCTGCGGGTCGTAACTGCCGCCAAACTTGAGCCCCAGGATCTGCGCCAGCCAGCGGGCCAGCGCGCGGTTGGTTTCGACCTCGTGCTCGGGTGCATCCTCGCGGGTCGAGTGAGCGACGACGAGTTTCTTGCGTTGAGTTGGGGTCATGCGTCCCCCTTAGCCATCTTGCCCAGTGTGTGCAAGGAAGGTTGCAGGGATCAGGCCAAGGCGCGCGGGGCAAAGAGGGCTTTGAAATCAGTCAGTTGCTGAAAAACCAATGGCATTTGGCCTGCTTTATTCTGCACGACGCGCTTTCAAACGCGCGGCGTTCTGCACGATTCACACGCCAAAGCGGCTGCGGTAATCACTTGGCGCCAGGCCCGTGATTTTCTTGAACGTGGCACGAAACGCGCTGGGGTCCTGGTAGCCCACGGTCCAGGCGATATGGTCAATGGTGCCATTGGTGAACTCCAGCATCTGCCGCGCCTTGCCCACCCGCAGATGCTGGCAATACTCCGTCGGTTTCAACCCCGTGGCATTCCTGAAGCGCCGCAGGAACGTACGCTCTTCCAGGCCCGCCTCCTGCGCCATCGCTGCGACCGACACGTCCACCGCACCGCCGGCTTGCAGCCAATGCTGGACCTTGAGAATCGCGCCATCGCCGTGCCCGAGGATCGGTGCAAAGTTGCTGCCGCACTGGCTCGCGCTGTCGCTGTGTTCTATCACCAGGAAACGGGCGGTGTCGGCGGCGATGCTCGGCCCCATCAGGCGATCGACCAGGCGCAGACCCAGTTCGGACCAGGCCATCAGCCCGGCAGTGGTGATCAGGTCGCCATCATCGACGATGGGTTTATCCGCCTCCAGGCGCACGGCCGGGTAGCGCGTGGCAAAGGAGGCGGCGGACGACCAATGCGTGGTGGCGCTGCGCCCGTCCAGCAGGCCACTGCGCGCCAGCATGATCGAGCCGATGCACACGCCGCCCAGCACCGTACCGGCCGCGTGTTGCTGGCGAATCCATTCCAGTAATGCCGGCGGCGCCTGCTCTTCGCTGAACTCGCCAATCGACGGCGGCACCAGCAGCGCCATCATGGGCTGATCCGGCCCCGGGTGACTGTCGAATGCGCGCGTGGGCGTGCCATGGGCATCCACGTGCCAGTGACTGACCCGCAGCAATGGCAATTGCGCGGACTGGTGCGCAGCGGCGATCCGGTTGGCCACCCCGAACAGGTCGGTCAGGCCATGCACGGCGGCCAGTTGCGCCCCCTGGTAGATCAACACGCCCAGTTCCACAACCGCCATTGTCAGTTTTCCCCCTGTTATTGTCGGTGCTGCCAATCCTCGGCTCGGGCGCCAGCTAACATACTGGGCCCATCAACCCATCACGAGGCAACACACATGGCCAAGCAAGCGCTCATCCTAATCGATATCCAGAACGACTACTTCCCCCAGGGCAAGTGGCCACTCGACGGCGTAGAAGCAGCAGCCGACAAGGCCGCGCAGGTGCTGAAAGCTTTTCGCCAGGCGGGCGATGCGGTGATTCACGTGCGCCATGAGTTCACCTCCGAGGACGCACCGTTCTTCACCCCGGGCTCCGAAGGCGCGCACCTGCATGCCAAGGTGCTGAATGAAGCCAATGAGCCGGTGGTGCTTAAACATTTCGTCAACGCGTTCCGCGAAACCAACCTGCGTACGCTGCTTGAGCAGCGCAGCATCACCGACGTGGTGGTGGTCGGCAGCATGAGCCACATGTGCATCGATGCCGTGGCGCGTGCGGCGGCGGACCTGGGCTACAAAGTCACTGTCATCCATGACGCCTGCGCAACACGGGACCTGGAATTCAACGGGCAGGTAATCCCCGCAGCGCAGGCGCATGCGGCGTATATGGCGTCATTGGGGTTTGCGTACGCTGAAGTGGTGTCGGCGGATGAATACCTGACGGCACAAGCGGCGGCGGCTTGACCGCCACCTGCTTGCCAGGCCTTAACGGGTCGCGACGATGAACAGGCGCGGGAACGGCAGCAACACGGTGCCATCGGCCAAGGCCGGGTAAGCCTGGGTGATCCGCGCCTGATACTCACGCAGGAAGGCGGCTTTTTCAGCGTCGGTCAAAGGCGCAAGGAATGGCCGCAGCGCCGATGCCTTGAACCACTCCACCACCGCCGCATGATCTGCCAGCGGGTGCTGGTAAGTGGTGCGCCACACGTCGACGGTGCTGCAGTGTTTGCTCAGCAATTCGAAGTAGTAGCTCGCCGCGTGGCGCTCATTGTGTTTCACCGCGCCAATTTTTGCCGACCACGGACCATCGGCGGCAACTTCGCGGGCAAGGCGGTGGGCGGGTTCGTCAAGATTGTCCGGGGTTTGCACGGCCAGGGTGCCGCCAGGCGTCAGCTGGTTGACCAGGTGCGGGTAAAGCGTGGCATGGTCCGGCAACCATTGCAGGGAAGCGTTGGCCAGAATCACATCGATTTTCTGCGCCGGGCGCCAGGTACCGATATCCGCCAATTCAAAACTCAGCGCCGGCAGGCGTTTACGCGCATCCACCAGCATGTCGTCGGAGCTGTCCATTCCCGTGACGTGTGCCTGCGGGTAGCGCTCGGCCAACACTTCAGTGGAGTTGCCGGGGCCGCACCCCAGGTCGACAGCGGTGCGCACATCAGCAGTTGGAATGGCCGCGACCAGATCACGCACGGGACGGGTACGTTGCTGTTCAAACATCGTGTATTGCTTGGCTGACCAGGTCATCGCGGCGTTCCTTCTTTTTGAGGTTGGTCACAGCCTAAATCTTGTGAGCCATGAGAACAAATGCCAGGATTGGCGCTCTCCCATACCTGAAAAGTATCCCTATGTTGGAACTGCGCCAGCTTAAAGCCTTCGTTGCGATCGCCGAGGAAGGCTATATCACCCGTGCGGCCGAACGCCTGGGGATGCAACAGCCACCGTTGACGCGGATGCTGCAAAGCCTTGAAACCGAGCTGGGCGTGGTATTGATGGAGCGCTTGCCCCGTGGCGTACGCGCCACCACTGCCGGGTTGGCCCTGCTGGATGAAGCGCGGGGCATTCTCGCTCTGGTTGAAGGCGTGGCTGACGTCGTCAGCCGCGCCGCACGGGGTGAGCGCGGTCGTCTGGCGATAGGCTTCACCAGTTCCGCTGCGCTGCACCCGTTCGTACCGAGCGTGCTGCGGTTGTTTCGCGAAACCTTTGTCGGCGTCTCGGTGATGCTTGAGGAAGCAGGCACCGGCGAACTGTTGGACGCGTTGATGCATGAAAAGCTCGATGCGGCGTTCATCCGCTCACCGCTCAGTGGCACGCAATCGTTGCAGGATGAACCGATCCTGGTAGAGCCGATGCTGCTGGCGCTGCCCACTGATCACCCGCTGGCCATCGATGCCCAATCGCCCCTGCCGTTGGCCGCGCTGGCGACAGAATCGTTCGTGCTTTACCGTCGGCGCGTGGGGCTCGGTTTGTATGACGCGATTCTGGTCGCCTGCCGTGAAGCAGGCTTCAGCCCGCACGTGGTCCAGGAAGCGCCACGCATGACGGCGACATTGAGCCTGGTGGCGGCGGGCCTTGGCGTATCCATCGTGCCGGCGTCCATGCAGCGGTTGCGGGGGGACGGCATCGTCTATCGCGAACTGACGCAATGCCAAAGCCTGGTCGCGCCGTTGCATCTGGCGACGCGAGCGGGAGACAGCTCGACCGTATTGCGTCGGTTCAAGGAAATGGTAGTGAAGGCAGCTTCGGCAGAGGCCTGATCCTGGGCAATAAAAAACCCCCGAGGCGTTGGCCTGCGGGGGTTTTCGTTCTGGGGCTTAAACCCTAGAACGGGATATCGTCATCAAAGCTGTCGAAATCCGGAGCCGGTTGCGGAGCGGCCTGCTGTGGAGGTGGCGCCTGACGCGACTGCTGCGGTGCCGACTGCTGCGGGCGTGGAGCCTGCTGGCGTGGAGCAGGTGCGGACTGCTGATAGTTATTGCCCCCGCCTTGTTGCTCGCCCTGCTGTGGACGGCCGCCCAGCAGTTGCATGGTGCCTTGCATGTCGACCACGATTTCTGTGGTGTAACGCTTGATGCCGTCTTTTTCCCACTCGCGGGTTTGCAGTTTGCCTTCGATGTAGACCTGCGAACCTTTGCGCAGGTATTCACCGGCGATCTCTGCAACCTTGCCGAACATCGACACACGGTGCCATTCGGTTTTCTCGACCTTCTGGCCGGTTTGCTTGTCGGTCCACTGTTCGCTGGTCGCCAGACTCAGGTTGGTCACGGCGTTACCGTTAGGCAAGTAGCGAACTTCGGGATCCTGGCCGCATGTACCGACCAATATGACTTTGTTAACCCCACGGGCCATAACGTTCTCCTAGGCTGGGCGCGCTGTCGGCACTGGGTTGACCAGTTGCTCAAGCGTCGCGCGATCCAATAATTCGGTGTCCAATTTGATGTAGATGGCGGCTTCTTCCGCAATCACTACTGCATCCGTTACCCCCACGACGGCCTTGAGGCGCTCTACCAGACCGCTTTCACGGATCGCCTCAGGCGATAGCGGCAAACGCAGACTTGTGACGTAGGGAGGTTCGCGCATGGTAACAGCAAAGGCCAGCCAAAGTGCAGCCAGCCCGGCGCATCCGAGGAACACAACCGACAAACCGCCATGCTGAAACATCCAGCCGCCCATGATGCCGCCAAGCGCGGAGCCGAGGAACTGGCTGGTGGAATACACCCCCATCGCCGTGCCTTTGCCGCCGGCCGGTGAAACTTTACTGATCAGCGAAGGCAATGACGCCTCCAGCAGGTTGAACGCGGTGAAAAACACCACCGTGCCGATTACCAGTGCCCGCAGGCTGTCGCCGAACTGCCAGAAGAATAGCTCAGTGAGCATCAATGTCGCGACGGCGCCGAGGAGAACTCGTTTCATTTTGCGTTTCTTCTCGCCGTAGATGATGAACGGGATCATGGCGAAGAATGAAATCAACAGCGCGGTGAGGTAGACCCACCAGTGCTGCTCCTTGGGCAGGCCGGCTTTTTGAACCAGGGCCAGGGGCAAGGCGACGAAGCTGCACATCAGCATGGCGTGCAACACGAAGATACCTAAATCCAGGCGCAGCAGGTCTGGGTGCTTGAGCGTCGGCAGTAATGCCTTGCGCGCGACACCGGACTCACGGTGCGCCAACGTGCCGGTGGAGCGCGGCACCATAAAGACCACGATCACGATGCCGAACAGCGCCATGCCACCCGTCGCGAGGAACAGCCCGTGCAAACCAAACGCGCGCGTGAGCAAGGGGCCGACCACCATGGCGACGGCGAACGACAGGCCGATGGTCATGCCGATCATGGCCATGGCCTTGGTGCGGTGTTGTTCGCGAGTCAGGTCGGAAAGCAGCGCCATGACGGCGGCGGAAATCGCACCGGCGCCTTGCAGGACGCGTCCGGCAATCACGCCCCAGATCGAATCGGACTGCGCCGCAAGCACGCTGCCCAGGGCGAACACGATCAGCCCGAGGTAGATCACCGGGCGGCGGCCAATGCGGTCGGAAATAATCCCGAATGGAATCTGAAAAAGCGCCTGGGTCAGGCCATAGGCACCAATGGCGAGGCCGATCAACGCCGGGGTTGCGCCTGCCAGGTCCATCCCATAGGTCGCCAGCACCGGCAACACCATAAACATGCCCAGCATACGGAAGGCGAACACCAGGGCCAGACCGCTTGCTGCTCGGGTCTCGCCGCTACTCATGCGTTCGCTGTGGGGATCGTGCATGGAAAAACCTCGTGTGAACCGGCGGCGATTCTACCAGTCCCATCGATTAAGAGGGTATATGCGGCGGTTTGCCGCGCAGCTTTCATCTAGGGCTGCAAGCGGCCTTTTGACAGTGTATATTCATCCAGTCTTTAGCCGTATACTCCGGCATTATTTACGCCCGCCGTGCGAGGCCATCTTGGACAAGATCCTGATTCGTGGGGCTAGAACCCACAACCTGAAGAACATCGACCTGACCCTGCCCCGGGACAAACTGATCGTCATCACCGGTTTGTCGGGCTCCGGCAAATCGTCCCTGGCCTTCGACACGCTGTATGCCGAAGGCCAGCGCCGCTATGTGGAATCGTTGTCGGCCTATGCCCGCCAGTTCCTGTCGATGATGGAAAAGCCCGACGTCGACACCATTGAAGGCCTGTCGCCGGCTATTTCGATCGAACAGAAGTCGACCTCCCATAACCCGCGCTCCACCGTGGGCACCATCACCGAAATCTACGACTACCTGCGCCTGCTGTATGCGCGCGTGGGTATTCCGCGTTGCCCGGACCACGACATTCCCCTGGAAGCCCAGACCGTCAGCCAAATGGTCGACCTGGTGCTGGCCCAGCCGGAAGGTGCCAAGCTGATGCTGCTGGCGCCGGTGATTCGTGAGCGCAAGGGTGAACACCTTTCTGTCTTTGAAGAGCTGCGTGCGCAGGGTTTTGTACGCGCGCGCATCAACGGCAAGCTGTATGAGCTGGATGAAGCGCCGAAGCTCGACAAACAGAAGAAGCACTCCATTGATGTAGTCGTCGACCGTTTCAAGGTCCGCGCCGACCTGCAGCAACGTTTGGCGGAATCGTTCGAAACCGCGCTGAAGCTGGCGGACGGCATTGCACTCGTCGCGCCAATGGACGACGAGCCCGGCGAAGAGATCATCTTCTCCGCGCGTTTCGCCTGCCCGATCTGTGGCCACGCGATCAGCGAGCTTGAACCCAAGCTGTTCTCCTTCAACAACCCCGCCGGCGCCTGCCCGACCTGTGATGGCCTGGGGGTTAAGCAATTCTTCGACATCAAGCGCCTGGTCAACGGTGACCTGACATTGGCAGAGGGCGCGATACGCGGGTGGGACAGGCGTAACGTCTATTACTTCCAGATGCTCGGCTCGTTGGCGTCCCACTATAAGTTCAGCCTGGAAGTGCCGTTCAACGAGCTGCCGGCTGAACAGCAGAAAGTCATCCTGCACGGCAGTGGTTCGCAAAACGTCGACTTCAAGTACCTGAACGATCGCGGCGATATCGTTAAGCGCTCACACCCGTTCGAAGGCATCGTGCCGAACCTGGAGCGTCGTTATCGCGAGACCGAATCGGCGAGCGTTCGCGAAGAGCTGGCGAAATTCCTCAGCACCCAACCGTGCCCGGATTGCCGCGGCACGCGCCTGCGCCGTGAGGCTCGGCATGTGTGGGTCGGCGAGAAGACGTTGCCGGCGGTGACTAACCTGCCAATCGGCGATGCCTGTGAGTACTTTGGCGGGCTCAAGCTGACGGGGCGCCGCGGTGAAATTGCCGACAAGATCCTCAAGGAAATCCGTGAGCGCCTGCAGTTCCTGGTCAACGTTGGCCTGGACTACCTGTCGCTTGACCGTAGCGCCGATACGTTGTCTGGCGGTGAAGCCCAGCGTATTCGCCTGGCGAGCCAGATCGGTGCCGGCCTTGTCGGCGTGCTGTATATCCTCGATGAACCGTCGATTGGCTTGCACCAGCGTGACAACGACCGGTTGCTGGGCACGCTGAAACACCTGCGCGATATCGGCAACACAGTGATCGTGGTCGAGCACGACGAGGACGCGATTCGCCTGGCGGATTACGTCGTTGATATCGGCCCGGGTGCGGGTGTGCATGGCGGGCATATTGTCGCCGAGGGCACGCCGGCAGAAGTGATGGCACATCCAGATTCCCTGACCGGCAAGTACCTGTCGGGCCGAGTGAAGATCGCCGTGCCGGCCAAACGTACGCCGCGCAACAAAAAGATGGCGTTGCATCTCAAGGGCGCTCGCGGCAACAACTTGCGCAATGTCGACCTGGAAATTCCGCTGGGCCTGCTGACCTGCGTGACCGGTGTTTCCGGCTCGGGCAAGTCGACGCTGATCAACAACACGCTGTTCCCCCTCAGTGCTACCGCCCTTAATGGCGCGACCACCCTGGAAGCGGCGGCGCATGACAGCATCAAGGGCCTGGAGCTGCTGGACAAGGTGGTCGATATCGACCAAAGCCCGATTGGCCGCACACCGCGCTCCAACCCGGCGACCTATACCGGGCTGTTCACGCCGATACGCGAACTGTTTGCCGGCGTGCCGGAATCCCGCTCGCGGGGCTACGGGCCTGGCCGGTTCTCGTTCAACGTCAAGGGCGGGCGCTGTGAGGCGTGCCAGGGCGATGGCCTGATCAAGGTGGAGATGCACTTCCTGCCGGACATCTACGTGCCGTGCGACGTGTGCAAGAGCAAGCGCTATAACCGCGAAACCCTGGAGATCAAGTACAAGGGCAAGAGCATCCACGAAACCCTGGAGATGACCATCGAAGAAGCGCGGGTGTTCTTCGACGCGGTTCCGGCGTTGGCGCGCAAGCTGCAAACATTGATGGACGTGGGTTTGTCGTACATCAAGCTGGGGCAATCGGCGACCACGCTGTCGGGTGGTGAGGCGCAGCGGGTGAAACTGTCTCGCGAGCTGTCCAAGCGCGATACCGGCAAGACCTTGTACATACTTGATGAGCCGACCACGGGCCTGCACTTTGCAGACATTCAGCAATTGCTGGACGTACTGCACCGTTTGCGCGACCACGGCAACACGGTCGTAGTCATCGAGCACAACCTGGATGTGATCAAGACGGCCGACTGGCTGGTGGACCTGGGGCCGGAAGGCGGTTCCAAGGGCGGCCAGATCATTGCAGTGGGCACCCCGGAGCAGGTTTCGGAAATGCCGCAATCTCACACCGGTTACTACTTGAAACCGTTGTTGGCGCGCGACAGGGCCTGATTTCTCAGGCCCATGAAAAAGCCCCTGTCACCTCGCGGTGACAGGGGCTTTTTTGTAGCCGGGGAGTCAGAACTGCGATTGCAGGTAGTTTTCCAGGCCAATCAACTTGATCAGGCCCAACTGCTTTTCCAGCCAGTAGGTGTGATCTTCTTCGGTGTCGTTCAACTGCACCCGCAGAATTTCGCGAGTGACATAGTCGTTATGCTGCTCACAGAGCTCGATGCCCTTGCACAGCGCGGCACGGACCTTGTACTCAAGGCGAAGGTCGGCTGCGAGCATGTCAGGCACCGAGGTGCCCACGTCCAAGTCGTCGGGACGCATGCGCGGCGTGCCTTCGAGCATCAGGATGCGGCGCATCAGCGCGTCGGCGTGCTGCGCCTCTTCTTCCATTTCGTGGTTGATACGTTCATAGAGCTCGGTAAAGCCCCAATCTTCGTACATGCGCGAGTGGATGAAATATTGGTCACGAGCTGCCAGTTCGCCCGTCAGCAACGTGTTGAGGTAATCGATTACGTCGGGGTGACCTTGCATCGCCCTACATCTCCCTGCTTCAAAGTCTGTAGTTTGAACCAACATGACTCCAAGGTCACGGGACCAACGGCAGAAAAGCGAAGATATTCTGAGAAAAGTAGCTGAATTAACGCAAAAACCGCCCAAATGAGGGCGGTTCTGCTTCTCGTTTAGAGTCAGCTAAGCGTTACGCCCAGCGCTGTCGCGATGCCCTGGCCGTAAGCAGGGTCGGCTTTGAAAAAGTGCTGCAGTTGGCGCTGAACCACATCGCTGCTGACACCGGCCATGGCCCCAGCAATGTTGTTGATCAGCAGGGCCTTCTGCCCCGCATCCATCAAACGGAACAGCGCACCCGCGTGGCTGTAGTAATCAGTGTCTTCGCGATGATCGTAGCGGGTTGCAGCCCCACTCAACGCCAAAGCTGGCTCGGCGTATTGTGGCGCTTGTTTCGGTGCGTCAGCGTAACTGTTTGGCTCGTAGTTCGGCGCCGCGCCACCGTTATCGCCAAATGCCATCGAACCATCGCGCTGGTAGCTGTGCACAGGGCTGCGCGGAGCATTCACCGGCAATTGCTGGTGGTTGGTGCCAATACGATAGCGATGAGCGTCGGCGTATGCGAAAACGCGCCCCTGCAGCATACGGTCGGGCGACAGGCCTACGCCTGGGACCATGTTGCTCGGACCGAATGCGGATTGCTCGACTTCAGCGTGGTAGTTGAGCGGGTTACGGTTCAACTCCAACTCGCCGACTTCAATCAACGGAAACTCCTGCTGCGACCAGGTTTTGGTTACGTCAAAAGGGTTCTCATAGTGCGCGGCAGCCTGTGCCTCGGTCATGACCTGAATATTGACACTCCATTTCGGGAAGTCACCACGCGCGATCGCACCGAAAAGATCACGCTGGGCGTAATCGGGGTCGCTACCCGCCAGACGCTCCGCCTCTGCCGGTGTCAGGTTCTTGATGCCTTGTTTGGTCTTGTAATGCCATTTGACCCAGTGACGCTCACCTGCCGCGTTGATAAGGCTATAGGTGTGGCTACCAAAACCATGCATATGGCGATAGCCGTCTGGCGTGCCGCGGTCCGAAAACAGAATCGTGACTTGGTGCAGCGCCTCAGGCGAGTGCGACCAGAAATCCCACATCGCTTGACCGCTTTTCAGGTTGGTCTGCGGCAGGCGCTTTTGGGTATGGATGAAATCCGGGAACTTGAGAGGATCGCGAATGAAGAACACCGGCGTGTTGTTCCCCACAATGTCCCAATTACCTTCCTCAGTGTAAAACTTGAGCGCGAAGCCGCGTGGGTCGCGGTCAGTATCGGCCGAGCCCCGTGAACCGCCCACAGTGGAAAATCGCAGAAAGGTCGGGGTTTGCTTGCCGACGGATTCAAACAATTTGGCGCTGGTGTATTGGGTGATGTCACGATTAACCGTGAATGTGCCGTACGCGCCCGAGCCTTTAGCGTGCACGCGACGCTCGGGGATGTTTTCCCGATTGAAGTGCGCGAGTTTCTCGATCAGGTGGAAATCGTCGAGCAGCAACGGGCCACGCGGGCCGGCAGAGCGGGAGTTCTGATTGTCAGCGACGGGTGCGCCACTGGCGGTAGTAAGTGTTTTCTGGCTCATGCTCAATCTTCCTCAGGTCAGTCATGGAACTGCCGGCTAATCGGCTTGGAGGGAGTATTGACCATCAAGATGACACCATCAAATTTATTAAATCATGGACTTTGATAGAAAATAACTAACGTACCACCAGGGTAGATAGCTGTGGGCTCAGCGGCGGCAGTGAAGTGTTGAGAGTAGTCCTCTTTTGTAGCGCCCACAAAAAACCGGGCACTGGGCCCGGTTCTTCGTTACAGCTTATCGTCTTACTCGGCGCTTACAGCTTCGCCGGCAGTAGCACGATCAACCAACTCGACGTACGCCATAGGCGCGTTGTCGCCAGTGCGGAAACCGCACTTGAGGATGCGCAGGTAGCCACCCTCACGGGTAGCGTAGCGCTTGCCCAGGTCGTTGAAGAGCTTACCAACGATAGCTTTCGAACGCGTACGGTCGAAAACCAAACGGCGGTTAGCCAGGCTGTCTGTCTTGGCCAAAGTGATCAGCGGCTCAGCAACGCGACGCAGTTCTTTAGCTTTTGGCAGTGTAGTTTTGATCAGCTCGTGCTCGAACAGCGACACCGCCATGTTTTGAAACATGGCCTTGCGGTGCGAGCTGGTACGGCTCAGGTGACGACCACTTTTACGATGACGCATGGTTCATTCCTTACCAAACTCACGTTCGGTGATTACGACGATCAGGCAGTCGCCTTGTCGTCCTTCTTAAGACTTGCAGGCGGCCAGTTGTCGAGGCGCATGCCGAGGGACAGACCGCGGGAGGCCAGAACGTCCTTGATTTCAGTCAAGGATTTCTTGCCCAGGTTCGGAGTCTTCAACAGTTCTACTTCGGTGCGCTGAATCAGATCGCCGATGTAGTAAATGTTTTCCGCCTTAAGGCAGTTAGCCGAACGTACAGTCAGTTCCAGATCGTCAACCGGGCGAAGCAGGATCGGATCGATCTCGTCTTCCTGCTCGATTACCACTGGTTCGCTGTCACCTTTGAGGTCGACGAACGCAGCCAACTGCTGTTGCAGAATGGTTGCAGCGCGACGGATAGCCTCTTCAGGATCCAGAGTACCGTTGGTTTCCAGATCAATAACCAGCTTGTCCAGGTTAGTACGCTGCTCGACACGGGCGTTTTCCACCACGTATGCGATACGGCGAACCGGGCTGAACGAAGAGTCAAGCTGCAAGCGACCAATGCTGCGGCTTTCGTCTTCATCGCTCTGACGCGAGTCGGCCGGTTCATAACCACGACCACGAGCTACAGTGAGCTTCATGTTCAGGGCGCCGTTAGACGCCAGGTTAGCGATTACGTGATCGGGATTAACGATCTCGACATCATGATCCAGCTGAATATCGGCAGCGGTAACCACCCCCGAACCCTTCTTCGACAAGGTCAGCGTAACTTCGTCACGGCCGTGCAGCTTGATAGCCAGACCTTTAAGGTTCAACAGGATTTCAATTACGTCTTCCTGTACACCTTCGATGGCGCTGTACTCGTGGAGCACACCGTCAATCTCGGCCTCGACTACTGCACAGCCGGGCATTGAGGACAACAGGATGCGTCGCAGCGCGTTGCCCAGGGTGTGGCCAAAACCACGCTCGAGAGGCTCGAGAGTGATCTTGGCGCGGGTTGGACTGACAACCTGCACATCAATGTGACGGGGTGTCAGGAACTCATTTACCGAAATCTGCATGGATGCACCTATTTTCTAGCCCTTACTTGGAGTAGAGCTCGACAATCAGGCTTTCGTTGATGTCGGCGGACAGATCACTGCGAGCAGGAACGTTCTTGAAAACGCCCGACTTCTTCTCAGTGTCTACTTCTACCCATTCTACGCGGCCACGTTGGGCACACAGATCGAGAGCTTGGACAATGCGAAGTTGATTTTTTGCTTTCTCGCGAATCGCGACCACGTCACCAGCACGAACCTGGTACGACGGGACGTTAACGGTTTGGCCGTTTACGCTGACGGATTTGTGCGATACCAGCTGACGGGATTCGGCACGAGTCGAACCAAAGCCCATACGGTATACAACGTTGTCCAGACGGCATTCGAGCAGTTGCAGCAGGTTTTCACCGGTTGCACCTTTCTTGCCAGCAGCTTCTTTGTAGTAGCCGCTGAACTGACGCTCGAGAACGCCGTAAATACGACGGACCTTCTGCTTTTCACGCAGTTGGGTGCCGTAATCGGACTGGCGACCGCGGCGTTGGCCGTGGATACCAGGTGCTGCTTCAATGTTGCACTTCGATTCGATCGCGCGCACGCCGCTCTTCAGGAAGAGATCGGTGCCTTCACGACGAGCGAGTTTGCATTTTGGACCAATGTAACGAGCCATTCTTTACAATCTCCTGGATTACACGCGGCGCTTCTTCGGCGGACGGCACCCGTTGTGCGGGATTGGCGTCACGTCGGTGATGCTGGCGATCTTATAGCCACAGCCGTTCAATGCACGGACAGCAGACTCACGACCTGGACCTGGACCTTTGACGTTGACGTCGAGGTTTTTCAGGCCATATTCCAGCGCAGCTTGACCAGCACGTTCAGCAGCTACTTGAGCAGCAAACGGGGTGGACTTGCGGGAACCGCGGAAACCCGAACCACCAGAGGTAGCCCAAGACAGCGCGTTACCTTGACGGTCGGTGATGGTCACGATTGTGTTGTTAAAAGATGCATGGATGTGGGCGATGCCATCAACCACTGTCTTTTTAACTTTTTTACGAGGACGAGCAGCAGGTTTTGCCATGATTAATTTCCTGTCGATTCGCGTGGGCGATTACTTGCGGATCGGCTTACGCGGACCTTTACGGGTACGCGCGTTAGTCTTGGTACGCTGACCGCGTACTGGAAGACCACGACGATGACGCAGACCGCGGTAGCAACCGAGGTCCATCAAACGCTTGATTTTCATGTTGATTTCGCGACGCAGGTCACCTTCAGTGGTGAACTTCGCCACTTCGCCACGCAACAGCTCAATCTGCTCGTCGCTCAGATCTTTGATCTTTGCGGCTGGGTTGACCCCAGTGTCTGCACAAATTTTCTGCGCAGTAGTGCGACCAACACCATAGATGTAGGTCAGCGAGATAACAGTGTGCTTGTTATCTGGAATGTTAACGCCTGCAATACGGGCCATTCAGTGGGACTCCAATTGACAGCTACCTACGCCCCGGAAGCCAAGAAATAGGGCGCGAGATAATATCGCTGTAATAACAAATAATCAACCCGGCAGCGCACTAGCTGCCGGGCTTCAAGCGGATCACACTCAGCCTTGGCGCTGTTTGTGACGCGGTTCCGCGCTGCAAATTACTCGAACAACACCTTCGCGGCGAATAATTTTGCAGTTACGGCACAGCTTTTTCACCGATGCACGAACTTTCATCACCAACTCCTCGAACCTTATGGGTACTCAGCGCAACATGCCGCTGCCGTAACCCTTCAGGTTGGCTTTCTTCATCAGGGATTCGTACTGGTGCGAAACGAGGTGCGATTGTACTTGGGACATGAAGTCCATCACAACCACGACCACGATCAGCAACGAGGTCCCGCCAAGGTAGAACGGAACGTTTGCTGCAACCACCAGGAACTGGGGAAGCAAGCACACGGCCGTCATATATAGAGCACCGAACAGGGTCAAACGAGTCAGAACGCCATCAATGTAGCGTGCAGACTGCTCACCTGGACGGATGCCCGGAATAAAGGCACCGGACTTCTTCAGGTTTTCCGCTACGTCTTTCGGATTGAACATCAACGCCGTATAGAAGAAGCAGAAGAAAATAATCCCTGCACTAAACAGCAGAATATTCAACGGCTGACCAGGAGCGATCGACTGAGAGAGGTCCTGCAGCCAGCCCATATTTTCAGACTGACCAAACCAGGTACCCAACGAAGCCGGAAACAGCAAAATGCTGCTCGCGAAAATTGCCGGGATAACACCGGCCATATTCACTTTCAGCGGCAAGTGGCTGGTCTGCGCGGCAAAGACCTTACGGCCCTGCTGACGCTTGGCGTAGTGAACAGCAATACGACGCTGGCCACGCTCAATGAACACCACAAAACCGATAATCGCTACTGCCAGCAAACCGATGGCAACCAGAGCGAAGATATTGATATCACCCTGACGTGCAGACTCGAAAGACTGCCCAATTGCTCTCGGAAGACCGGCGACGATACCTGCGAAAATCAACATCGAGATACCGTTACCAACACCACGCTCAGTAATCTGCTCACCCAGCCACATCATGAACATCGCACCAGCCACAAATGTGGATACCGCGACGAAATAGAAGCCAAAGTCACCAGTGAACGCAACACCCTGCCCCGCCAAGCCAACGGACATGCCGATAGCTTGAACCAGAGCGAGGATGACAGTGCCGTAGCGGGTGTACTGGCTAATCTTGCGACGGCCAGCTTCACCTTCCTTCTTCAACTGCTCCAACTGCGGGCTGACGGCGGTCATCAGTTGCATGATGATCGATGCCGAAATGTACGGCATGATCCCCAGTGCAAAAATGCTCATCCGTTCCAGCGCACCGCCGGAAAACATGTTGAACAAGCTAAGAATGGTCCCCTCATTCTGTCGAAACAGGTCTGCGAGTCGGTCCGGGTTGATACCTGGAACCGGGATGTGTGCGCCTATTCGGTAGACGATAATCGCCAGGAACAGAAAACGCAGACGAGCCCAAAGTTCAGACATACCGCCTTTGCCGAGCGCTGAGAGAGCACCTTGCTTAGCCATTTATTCCTCGAACTTGCCGCCAGCTGCTTCGATAGCCGAACGCGCACCTTTGGTGGCGCCGATTCCCTTGCCGATAGTGACAGCGCGAGTCACTTCACCGGACAGCATGATTTTCACACGCTGTACGTTGACGTTGATCACGTTGGCATCTTTCAGGGTCTGCACAGTAACGATGTCGCCTTCCACTTTAGCCAGCTCGGACAAACGCACTTCTGCGCGATCCATGGCTTTCAGGGATACGAAACCGAACTTAGGCAGGCGACGATGCAGCGGCTGTTGACCGCCTTCAAAGCCTGGAGCGATGGTGCCACCGGAGCGGGAGGTTTGACCTTTGTGGCCACGGCCACCAGTCTTACCCAAACCGCTACCGATACCACGGCCCGGACGATGCTTTTCGCGACGGGAACCCGGCGCTGGACTCAGATCATTGAGTTTCATCGATTAACCCTCTACACGCAGCATGTAGTAAGCCTTGTTGATCATCCCGCGATTCTCGGGAGTATCCTGGACTTCTACAGTGTGACCGATGCGACGCAGACCCAAACCTTTAACACACAGTTTGTGGTTAGGAATGCGGCCGGTCATGCTTTTGATCAGCGTTACTTTAACGGTAGCCATGATCAGAAGAGCTCCTTGACAGTCAGACCACGCTTCGCAGCGATGGACTCAGGAGATTGCATAGCTTTCAAACCTTTGAAAGTGGCGTGAACCACGTTTACCGGGTTAGTCGAGCCGTAGCACTTGGCCAGAACGTTCTGAACGCCAGCAACTTCGAGGACAGCACGCATAGCGCCGCCAGCGATGATACCGGTACCTTCAGAGGCAGGCTGCATGTACACCTTCGAAGCGCCATGGGCGGACTTCATTGCGTACTGCAGAGTGGTGCCGTTCAGGTCAACTTGGATCATGTTGCGACGAGCAGCTTCCATTGCCTTCTGGATCGCAGCAGGCACTTCACGTGACTTGCCACGGCCGAAGCCAACGCGCCCTTTACCATCACCAACCACGGTCAACGCGGTGAAAGTGAAGATACGGCCGCCTTTAACGGTTTTGGCTACGCGGTTAACTTGAACCAGCTTCTCAATGTAGCCTTCGTCGCGCTTTTGGTCGTTATTTGACATAACTTAGAACTCCAGCCCAGCTTCACGAGCAGCATCAGCCAGCGCTTTCACGCGGCCGTGGTACTTGAAGCCAGAGCGGTCGAAAGCCACTTGCGAGACGCCAGCGGCCTTAGCACGCGTAGCGACCAGCTGGCCAACCTTTGTGGCCGCGTCGATGTTGCCAGTGGCACCATCACGCAGTTCTTTATCCAAAGTCGAGGCACTTGCCAAGACTTTGTTGCCGTCGGCCGAGATGACCTGGGCGTAGATGTGCTGCGACGAGCGGAACACGCAGAGACGCACGACTTCGAGTTCGTGCATTTTCAGGCGTGCTTTGCGAGCGCGACGCAGTCGAGTAACTTTTTTGTCGGTCATTTGCTATGCCCTACTTCTTCTTGGCTTCTTTACGACGGACGACTTCGTCCGCGTAGCGCACACCTTTGCCTTTGTACGGCTCTGGTGGACGGAAGTCGCGGATCTCAGCGGCCACCTGACCTACCAGCTGCTTATCAATACCCTTGATCAGGATATCGGTTTGGCTAGGGGTCTCAGCGGTGATGCCTTCCGGCAGTTCGTAATCCACTGGGTGCGAGAAGCCAAGGGCCAGGTTCAAAACCGTGCCTTTTGCTTGCGCTTTGTAACCAACACCGACCAGCTGGAGCTTACGCTCGAAGCCTTGGCTTACGCCTTGGACCATGTTGTTTACCAACGCACGCGTGGTACCTGCCATTGCGCGAGTTTGTTGATCGCCATTGCGAGCAGCGAAACGCAGCTCACCAGCTTCTTCAACGATCTCAACGGACGAATGGATATTCAGTTCAAGAGTGCCCTTGGCACCCTTCACCGAAAGCTGTTGGCCTGCGAATTTGACTTCGACACCGGCTGGCAGCTTAACGGGGTTCTTAGCGACGCGAGACATGCTTATCCCCCCTTAGAACACAGTGCAAAGAACTTCGCCGCCGACACCGGCAGCGCGCGCAGCACGATCCGTCATCACACCTTTGTTGGTGGAGACGATAGACACGCCCAGACCGCCACGAACTTTCGGCAGATCTTCAGCGGACTTGTACTGACGCAGGCCTGGACGGCTAACGCGCTTCACTTCTTCGATGACCGAACGGCCTTCGAAGTACTTCAGCTCGATGGACAGCAGTGGTTTGATTTCGCTGCTGATCTGATAACCCGCAATGTAGCCTTCGTCTTTCAGGACTTTGGCAACAGCTACCTTCAACTTGGAAGATGGCATGCTTACGACGGACTTTTCAGCCATCTGGGCATTACGGATACGAGTTAGCATGTCCGCTAACGGGTCCTGCATACTCATGGGCTAGACGCTCCTAATACAAAAAAATTAGCCTTGCGGCTACATATGTCGCCGAGAATCTCCGGGCATAAAAAACACGGGCTCAGGCGAGCCGCGTATTTTAGACATACTCCAGAAATGAAACAAGCCCCAAAAGGGGCTTGATCCAGATTCAAGGCCACCGGCGGTCAGTATCTTGCGATCCTGAGCGCCGGGACGCTGAAAGTACTTACCAGCTGGCTTTAACCAGACCTGGTACGTCACCACGCATTGCCGCTTCACGCAGTTTGTTACGGCCGAGGCCGAACTTGCGGTAAACGCCGTGTGGACGACCGGTCAGGCGGCAGCGGTTACGCATGCGCGAGGCGCTTGCGTCACGTGGCTGCTTCTGCAGAGCAACTGTCGCTTCCCAACGTGCTTCTGGACTTGCGTTCAGATCAACGATGATTGCTTTCAGTGCTGCACGCTTCTTGGCGTACTTGGCAACCGTGAGCTGACGCTTCAGCTCGCGGTTTTTCATGCTCATCTTGGCCATGGTCCTACTCCAATCAGTTGCGGAACGGGAATTTGAACGCACGCAGCAGAGCGCGGCCTTCATCATCGTTCTTGGCAGTGGTGGTCAGGGTGATGTCCAGACCGCGGAGAGCATCGATCTTGTCGTAGTCGATTTCCGGGAAGATGATCTGCTCTTTAACGCCCATGCTGTAGTTACCACGACCATCGAAGGACTTGGCATTCAGGCCGCGGAAGTCGCGAACCCGAGGCAGGGAGATCGACAGCAGACGATCCAGGAATTCATACATACGCTCACGGCGCAGAGTCACTTTGACGCCGATCGGCCAACCTTCACGGACTTTAAAGCCAGCGATGGATTTCCGAGCGTAAGTCACAACGACTTTTTGACCGGTGATCTTTTCCAGGTCAGCAACAGCGTGCTCGATGACTTTTTTGTCGCCGACCGCTTCGCCCAGACCCATGTTCAGGGTGATTTTGGTAACGCGTGGAACTTCCATCACGTTCGAAAGCTTAAGTTCTTCCTTAAGTTTCGGTGCGATTTCTTTCCAGTAAATCTCTTTTAGTCGTGCCATGGTCTTCTACCTAGCAGTGTTCAAGCATCAACCGCTTTTTGGGTCGACTTGAAGACACGAATTTTCTTGCCATCTTCTACTTTGAAACCAACGCGGTCAGCCTTGTTGGTTTCGCCGTTGAAAATGGCGACGTTAGAAGCGTCCAGTGGAGCTTCTTTTTCGACGATACCGCCTTGTACGCCCGACATCGGGTTAGGCTTGGTATGACGCTTAACCAGGTTCAGACCACCAATAACCAGACGGTTATTTGCGAGAACCTTAAGCACCTTACCGCGCTTACCTTTGTCTTTGCCGGCGATCACGATGATCTCGTCGTCACGACGAATCTTTTGCATGTCGGATCTCCTTACAGCACTTCTGGGGCGAGCGAGACGATCTTCATGAACTTCTCAGTACGAAGTTCACGGGTCACTGGCCCAAAGATACGGGTGCCGATCGGCTCTTGCTTGTTGTTCAGAAGAACAGCAGCGTTGCCATCAAAGCGGATAATGGAGCCATCAGCACGACGTACGCCGTGACGAGTGCGGACTACAACAGCAGTCATCACTTGGCCTTTTTTCACTTTACCGCGAGGAATTGCTTCCTTCACGGTAACCTTGATGATGTCACCGATACCAGCGTAACGACGATGGGAGCCACCCAGCACCTTGATGCACATAACACGGCGAGCGCCGCTGTTATCGGCCACATCGAGCATGGATTGAGTCTGAATCATATAATTTCTCCGACCCCTAGTCCTTAGACTTCCACAGCGCGTTCGAGAACATCAACCAGCGCCCAAGACTTGGTCTTGGCCAGCGGACGAGTTTCACGAATAGTGACTTTGTCGCCGATGTGGCACTGATTGGTTTCGTCGTGCGCGTGCAGCTTAGTCGAACGCTTAACATATTTACCGTAGATCGGGTGCTTAACGCGACGCTCGATCAAAACGGTGATGGTTTTGTCCATCTTGTCGCTGACAACACGGCCAGTCAGCGTACGGACAGTCTTTTCGGCTTCAGCCATGATCACTTACCTGCCTGCTGGTTGAGCACAGTCTTCACGCGAGCAATGTCACGCTTAACTTGCGAGAGCAGATGAGACTGCCCCAACTGGCCAGTTGCTTTCTGCATACGCAGATTGAACTGGTCGCGCAGCAAGCCGAGCAGTTGCTCGTTCAGCTGCTGTGCGGATTTTTCACGAAGTTCATTCGCTTTCATCACATCACCGTCCGTTTAACAAAGGCGGTGGCGAGCGGCAGCTTTGCAGCAGCCAGGGCAAAAGCCTCACGCGCCAGCTCTTCAGTTACACCCTCGATTTCATACAGGACTTTGCCTGGCTGAATCTGGGCTACCCAGTATTCCACGTTACCCTTACCTTTACCCATCCGAACTTCGAGGGGCTTTTTGGAGATCGGCTTGTCCGGGAATACACGGATCCAGATCTTGCCGCCACGTTTAACGTGACGGGTCAGTGCACGACGCGCTGACTCGATCTGACGAGCGGTGAGACGACCACGAGCTACAGACTTCAGCGCGAACTCGCCGAAGCTGACTTTGCTACCGCGCTGAGCCAGACCACGGTTGTGGCCTGTCATCTGCTTGCGGAACTTCGTACGCTTTGGTTGCAACATTTGGCGTACCCCTTACTTAGCAGCTTTTTTACGAGGCGCTGGTGCTTGTGGTTTCAGTTCTTCTTGGCGACCACCAATTACTTCGCCTTTGAAGATCCAAACCTTTACACCGATCACACCGTAAGTGGTGTGAGCTTCGTAGTTGGCATAGTCGATGTCGGCACGCAGGGTGTGCAGTGGCACACGACCTTCGCGATACCATTCAGTACGTGCGATTTCAGCACCGCCGAGACGACCGCTCACTTGGATTTTGATGCCTTTGGCACCAATGCGCATGGCGTTCTGTACAGCGCGCTTCATAGCGCGACGGAACATTACGCGACGCTCCAGCTGCTGAGCTACGCTCTGCGCAACCAGCATACCGTCGAGCTCCGGCTTACGGATCTCTTCGATATTGATGTGCACAGGCACACCCATTTGCTTGGTCAGGTCCTGACGCAGTTTCTCAACATCTTCACCTTTCTTCCCGATAACGATACCTGGACGAGCGGTGTGGATGGTGATACGTGCAGTTTGCGCCGGACGATGGATATCGATACGGCTTACGGACGCGCTTTTTAGTTTGTCTTGGAGATACTCACGCACCTTCAGATCAGCGAACAAATAGTCCGCATAAGTCCGACCGTCTGCGTACCAGACGGAGGTGTGCTCCTTGACGATTCCCAGGCGAATGCCAATGGGATGTACTTTCTGACCCATCTCTTCGACTCCGTTACTTGTCAGCAACCTTGACAGTGATATGGCAAGACCGCTTGACGATGCGATCAGCACGGCCTTTGGCACGCGGCATGATGCGCTTCAGCGAACGCCCTTCGTTGACGAAAACGGTGCTGACTTTAAGGTCATCAACGTCTGCGCCTTCGTTATGCTCGGCGTTGGCTACGGCCGACTCCAGCACTTTCTTGATGATCTCGGCGGCTTTCTTACTGCTGAAAGCCAACAGGTTGAGCGCTTCGCCCACCTTCTTCCCGCGGATCTGGTCGGCGACCAAGCGGGCTTTCTGGGCGGAGATTCGAGCGCCCGACAACTTAGCGGCTACTTCCATTTCCTAACCCCTTAACGCTTGGCTTTCTTGTCTGCCACGTGCCCACGATAAGTGCGGGTACCGGCAAACTCGCCTAGTTTGTGGCCGACCATGTCTTCGTTCACGAGAACTGGGACGTGCAAGCGACCGTTGTGTACAGCGATGGTCAAACCGACCATTTGTGGCAGGATCATCGAACGACGCGACCAGGTTTTCACCGGTTTGCGATCGTTCTTTTCCGCCGCCACTTCGATCTTCTTCAGTAGGTGAAGATCAATAAAAGGACCTTTTTTCAGAGAACGTGGCACTGTCGTATCCCTCTATTTACTTGCGACGACGGACGATCATTTTGTCGGTACGCTTATTACCACGAGTCTTCGCGCCCTTAGTCGGGAAGCCCCATGGCGATACCGGATGACGACCACCAGAGGTACGACCTTCACCACCACCGTGTGGGTGGTCAACCGGGTTCATGGCAACACCACGAACGGTTGGGCGAACGCCACGCCAGCGTTTGGCACCAGCTTTACCCAGCGAACGCAGGCTGTGCTCGGAGTTCGAGACTTCACCCAGGGTCGCGCGGCATTCAGCCAGCACTTTACGCATCTCACCAGAACGCAGACGCAGGGTCACGTAGACACCTTCACGAGCGATCAGCTGAGCCGAAGCACCAGCGGAACGAGCGATTTGCGCGCCTTTACCTGGCTTCAATTCGATGCCGTGTACGGTGCTACCAACTGGAATGTTACGCAGTTGCAGAGCGTTGCCCGGCTTGATCGGTGCCAGAGCACCTGCGATCAGCTGGTCGCCAGCACTCACGCCTTTAGGGGCGATGATGTAGCGACGCTCGCCATCTGCGTACAGCAGCAGAGCGATGTGAGCAGTACGGTTTGGATCGTATTCGATACGCTCGACAGTGGCACTGATGCCATCTTTGTCGTTGCGACGGAAATCGACCAGACGATAATGCTGCTTATGGCCACCACCGATGTGACGAGTGGTAATACGACCATTGTTGTTACGACCACCAGTCTTCGATTTTTTCTCGAGCAGCGGTGCGTGAGGAGCGCCTTTATGCAGCTCCTGGTTGACCACCTTGACCACAAAACGGCGGCCAGGGGAAGTCGGTTTGCATTTAACGATTGCCATGATGCACCCCTTCCTTACTCAGCACTGCTGCTGAAATCGAGATCTTGGCCTGGCTGAAGGGAGATAACTGCCTTCTTCCAGTCATTACGCTTGCCCAGACCGCGAGCAGTGCGCTTGCTCTTACCCAGAACATTCAGGGTAGTAACACGCTCTACTTTCACGCTGAACAGGCTTTCGACGGCCTTCTTGATTTCCAGCTTGGTTGCGTCAGTTGCAACCTTGAAAACGAACTGGCCTTTCTTGTCAGCCAGAACCGTAGCCTTTTCGGAAACGTGCGGGCCAAGCAGAACTTTAAATACGCGTTCCTGGTTCATCCCAGCAGCTCCTCGAATTTCTTCACGGCCGACACGGTGATCAACACCTTGTCGTATGCGATCAGACTAACTGGATCGGAACCTTGCACGTCACGTACATCAACGTGTGGCAGGTTGCGAGCAGCCAGGTACAGGTTCTGATCAACAGCTTCAGACACGATCAAGACGTCAGTCAGGCCCATGCCGGTCAGCTTGTTCAACAGATCTTTGGTTTTCGGTGCTTCAACAGCGAAGTCCTGAACCACGACCAGACGATCAGTACGCACGAGTTCAGCAAGGATGGAGCGCAGTGCTGCGCGATACATCTTCTTGTTGAGCTTCTGGGTGTGATCCTGTGGACGAGCTGCGAAAGTGGTACCGCCGCCGCGCCAGATTGGGCTACGGATAGTACCGGCACGAGCACGGCCAGTACCTTTCTGACGCCAAGGGCGCTTACCGCCACCACGAACGTCGGAACGGGTCTTTTGCTGCTTGCTACCTTGACGGCCGCCGGCCATGTAGGCCACGACTGCTTGGTGAACCAGCGTCTCGTTGAACTCGCCGCCAAACGTCAGTTCGGAAACTTCGATCGCTTGAGCGTCATTTACATTTAATTGCATGTCAGCTTCCCCTTAACCGCGAGCCTTGGCCGCTGGACGTACAACCAGGTTGCCGCCAGTAGCGCCAGGAACAGCACCCTTGACCAACAACAGATTGCGTTCAGCGTCGACGCGCACTACTTCGAGGGACTGCACGGTCACGCGCTCAGCGCCCATATGACCGGACATTTTTTTGCCCTTGAATACACGACCAGGAGTCTGGCACTGGCCAATAGAGCCCGGGACGCGGTGGGAAACGGAGTTACCGTGAGTGTTGTCTTGACCACGGAAATTCCAACGCTTGATCGTACCCTGAAAGCCTTTACCCTTGGACTGACCGGTTACATCAACCAGTTGACCAGCGGCGAAGATTTCAGCGTTGATCAGATCGCCAGCCTGGTAGTCGCCATCTTCAAGACGGAACTCCATAACAGTGCGACCCGCTGCAACGTTTGCTTTAGCGAAGTGACCTGCTTGAGCAGCAGTCACACGCGAAGCACGACGCTCGCCGACAGTGACTTGCACTGCACGATAGCCATCGGTCTCTTCAGTTTTAAACTGGGTGACGCGATTCGGTTCGATCTCAATGACCGTAACCGGAATGGAGACACCTTCTTCGGTGAAAATACGGGTCATACCGCATTTACGACCGACTACACCAATAGTCATGTTGTAAACCTCATGAGTGTACGGGGCTTTCACCCGCTATGGCCGCCCATTTCAGAGCGTTACACGACTAAGACCCGAGTCTTAGCCGAGGCTGATCTGTACTTCCACACCGGCCGCCAGATCAAGCTTCATAAGTGCATCAACGGTTTTATCCGTTGGCTGGACGATGTCCAGAACGCGCTTATGAGTACGGATCTCGTACTGGTCACGCGCGTCTTTGTTGACGTGCGGGGAGACCAGAACGGTGAACCGCTCTTTACGGGTAGGCAGTGGAATTGGACCACGCACTTGAGCACCAGTACGTTTCGCGGTTTCCACGATTTCCTGGGTGGATTGGTCGATCAGGCGATGGTCAAAAGCCTTCAACCTGATACGGATTTGCTGATTTTGCATTGGATTTCAGACTCCGGCTGCTATTCCCAGCGAGCGCAATACGCCCGTTAAAAGGAGGCGCAATTCTATAGACGCCCCAGATGGGTGTCAACCCAATAAAAAAGGCCCCCGCTAAGCGGAGGCCTTCTCAAAACATCGAGGCTATCTCAGAAGAGATAATTACTCGATGATTTTAGCTACAACGCCAGCACCAACGGTACGGCCGCCTTCACGGATTGCGAAGCGCAGACCGTCTTCCATAGCGATGGTTTTGATCAGGGTGACAACCATTTTGATGTTGTCGCCTGGCATTACCATTTCTACGCCTTCCGGCAGTTCGCAGTTACCAGTAACGTCGGTAGTGCGGAAGTAGAACTGTGGACGGTAGCCTTTGAAGAACGGAGTGTGACGACCGCCTTCTTCTTTGCTCAGCACGTACACTTCAGCTTCGAACTTGGTGTGCGGCTTAACCGAACCCGGCTTAACCAGAACCTGGCCACGCTCAACGTCGTCACGCTTGGTACCACGCAGCAGAACGCCGCAGTTCTCGCCCGCACGACCTTCGTCGAGCAGTTTACGGAACATTTCAACACCGGTGCAGGTGGTGACGGTAGTGTCACGCAGACCAACGATTTCCAGTGGATCTTGAACCTTAACGATACCGCGCTCGATACGACCAGTCACAACAGTACCGCGACCGGAGATCGAGAATACGTCTTCGATTGGCATCAGGAACGGCTTGTCGATAACACGAACTGGATCTGGGATGTAGCTGTCCAGAGTCTCAACCAGTTTACGAACGGACGTGGTGCCCATTTCGTTATCGTCTTTGCCTTCCAGAGCCATACGAGCAGAACCGATGATGATCGGAGTGTCGTCGCCTGGGAAGTCGTAAGTCGACAGCAGGTCACGAACTTCCATCTCAACCAGTTCCAGCAGCTCAGCGTCGTCTACCAGGTCAGCCTTGTTCAGGTAAACCACGATGTACGGAACGCCAACTTGGCGGGACAGCAGGATGTGCTCACGGGTTTGTGGCATCGGACCATCAGCGGCCGAGCAAACCAGGATCGCGCCGTCCATCTGGGCAGCACCGGTGATCATGTTCTTCACATAGTCAGCGTGACCTGGGCAGTCAACGTGAGCGTAGTGACGGATCAGCGAGTTGTATTCAACGTGAGCGGTGTTGATGGTGATACCACGAGCTTTTTCTTCTGGCGCGCTGTCGATTTTGTCGAAGTCAACGATAGCCGAACCGAAAATTTCGGAGCAAACACGAGTCAGAGCAGCAGTCAGCGTAGTTTTACCGTGGTCAACGTGACCGATGGTGCCAACGTTGACGTGCGGTAGGGAACGATCAAATTTTTCTTTAGCCACGACAATTAACTCCTTGCCTAAAGGACTGAATCAGCCTTGTTTTTTGGATACAGTTTCAGCGATGTGCGCCGGAGCTGTGTTGTATTTTTTGAATTCCATAGAGTAGCTTGCGCGACCCTGAGACATGGAACGAACGTCGGTCGCATAACCGAACATCTCGCCCAACGGAACCTCGGCACGAATCACTTTGCCGGAAACCGTATCTTCCATACCCAAGATCATGCCGCGACGACGGTTAAGGTCGCCCATCACGTCACCCATGTAGTCTTCAGGCGTAACGACTTCTACTGCCATGATTGGCTCAAGCAACTCACCACCGCCCTTCTGGGCCAGTTGCTTGGTAGCCATGGAAGCAGCCACCTTAAACGCCATCTCGTTGGAGTCGACGTCATGGTAAGAACCGTCAAAAACGGTCGCCTTCAGGCCGATGAGCGGATAGCCGGCAACAACACCGTTCTTCATCTGCTCTTCGATACCCTTCTGGATAGCCGGGATGTATTCCTTAGGAACAACACCGCCCACTACTTCGTTCACGAATTGCAGACCTTCCTGACCTTCATCAGCAGGAGCAAAACGGATCCAGCAATGGCCGAACTGGCCACGACCGCCGGATTGACGAACGAATTTGCCTTCGATTTCACAGTTCTTCGTGATGCGCTCACGATAGGAAACCTGAGGCTTACCGATGTTGGCTTCGACGTTGAACTCACGGCGCATCCGGTCAACCAGGATGTCCAGGTGAAGCTCGCCCATGCCGGAGATGATCGTTTGACCAGTCTCTTCATCAGTTTTGACGCGGAAAGATGGATCTTCCTGAGCAAGTTTGCCCAGAGCGATACCCATTTTTTCCTGGTCATCCTTGGTCTTAGGCTCTACGGCAACCGAAATAACCGGCTCCGGGAAGTCCATGCGAACCAGGATGATTGGCTTGTCAGCGTTGCACAAGGTTTCACCAGTGGTGACGTCCTTCATGCCGATCAAGGCCGCGATGTCACCAGCGCGTACTTCCTTGATCTCTTCGCGGGCGTTTGCGTGCATTTGCACCATACGGCCCACGCGCTCTTTCTTGCCTTTAACCGAGTTGATCACGCCGTCGCCGGAGTTCAACACGCCCGAATAAACACGGACGAAGGTCAAGGTACCCACGAATGGGTCAGTGGCAATTTTAAATGCCAGAGCGGAGAACGGTTCTGCGTCGTCTGCATGACGCTCCAGCTCGATAGTCTCGTCATCCGGGTCAGTACCCTTGATGGCAGGAATATCAACCGGCGCAGGCAGGTAGTCGATCACAGCATCGAGAACCAGGGGAACGCCCTTGTTCTTGAACGACGAACCGCAAACAGCCAAGACGATCTCACCAGCGATAGTACGCTGACGCAGAGCGGCCTTGATTTCCACGTTGGTGAGTTCTTCACCTTCGAGGTACTTGTTCATCAGCTCTTCGTTGGCTTCAGCCGCAGCTTCAACCATGTTGTTGCGCCACTCGTCAGCCAGTTCCTGCAGTTCAGCAGGGATAGGCTTACGAACAGGAACCATACCTTTGTCAGCATCGTTCCAGTAAACAGCTTCCATGGTCACCAGATCGATCTGGCCCTGGAAGTTGTCTTCGGAACCGATAGCCAACTGGATTGGCACCGGAGTGTGACCCAGACGCTGCTTGATCTGACCGATCACGCGCAGGAAGTTGGCACCAGCACGGTCCATCTTGTTCACGTAAACAAGACGTGGAACGCCGTATTTGTTGGCTTGACGCCATACGGTTTCCGACTGAGGCTCAACACCCGAGGTGCCGCAGAACACAACGACAGCGCCGTCGAGTACGCGCAGGGAACGCTCAACTTCAATGGTGAAGTCTACGTGGCCCGGGGTATCGATTACGTTGAAGCGGTGCTCATCCTTGTACTGCTTCTCGGAACCTTTCCAGAAGGCGGTGATAGCAGCAGAAGTAATGGTAATACCACGCTCCTGCTCCTGAACCATCCAGTCTGTGGTCGCGGCGCCGTCATGCACCTCGCCCATCTTGTGACTTTTGCCGGTGTAAAACAGTACGCGCTCGGTGGTGGTGGTTTTACCAGCATCCACGTGAGCGACGATACCGATGTTACGGTAGCGGCTAATCGGAGTAGTACGAGCCATAAAGCCCTCGCAAAATTAGTGAAGCTAAAATTAGAAGCGGTAGTGCGAGAAAGCTTTGTTAGCTTCAGCCATACGGTGCACGTCTTCACGCTTCTTAACAGCAGCACCTTTACCTTCAGCAGCGTCCAACAGTTCGCCAGCCAAACGCAGGGCCATAGACTTCTCGCCGCGCTTACGGGCGAAGTCTACCAACCAGCGCATTGCCAGGGCGTTACGACGGGACGGGCGAACTTCAACCGGAACCTGGTAAGTAGCACCGCCTACACGGCGCGACTTCACTTCGACCAGCGGAGCGATGGCGTCGAGAGCTTTCTCGAAGATTTCCAGGGGGTCGCTGTTCTTGCGTTCTTTAACCTTTTCCAGCGCGCCATAAACGATACGCTCGGCAACGGCTTTCTTGCCGCTTTCCATTACGTGGTTCATGAACTTGGCCAGGATTTGGCTTCCGTATTTTGGATCGTCAAGCACTTCGCGCTTGGCTGCTACGCGTCTTCTTGGCATGGATAAGCCCTCAAACGGTCTTCAGGTTCGTTCGGAATCGGTGCCCTTTCGGGACGCCTCCGACCTTACTCTTATCGACTCAGAAAATAAGATGATTCAGTTTTACAAAAAGCCGCTACTACTTAGGCTTCTTGGTACCGTACTTCGAACGACCCTGGTTACGACCTTTAACGCCGGAAGTATCCAAGGAGCCGCGTACGGTGTGGTAACGAACACCTGGCAAGTCTTTTACACGACCGCCGCGGATCAGTACCACGCTGTGCTCTTGCAGGTTGTGGCCTTCACCGCCGATGTACGAGGAAACCTCGAAACCGTTGGTCAGACGCACACGGCATACTTTACGCAGTGCCGAGTTAGGTTTTTTCGGCGTGGTGGTATACACACGAGTGCATACGCCACGACGTTGCGGGCAGTTCTGCAGCGCAGGTACGTCGGATTTCTCGACGATACGCTTACGCGGCTGACGTACCAGCTGGTTGATAGTTGCCATCTACTAGCTCCACTGTTGTCTTGCGACGCTATTGTCTTGCAAGAAAAGCAAAATGGCAGGAACGAATTCCCGCCAAATTTAGGGGTACAAGAGTCTAAAGAGGATCTTGCCCCCAGTCAAGGCAAGGCCCCGACCTCCCCTCTCATCGAAGCGGGGCAAAATTGCCTCGATCCGACGAATGGGGCTGCCAGGGCCCGGACTCATTTATCGCAGAACTCAGTTACCGCTTGAGTTCAGCGCTTCGGTCAGTGCAGCTTCCACTTCACTGGCGCTTACGCGCAGCGGCTTGTCAGCCTCACGGCGACGCTTACGCTCGCTGTGGTAAGCCAAACCGGTACCCGCCGGGATCAGACGACCCACAACCACGTTTTCTTTCAGGCCGCGCAGGTAATCGCGCTTGCCGGTTACCGCTGCTTCGGTCAGTACACGAGTGGTCTCCTGGAAGGAGGCCGCCGAGATGAACGACTCAGTGGACAACGACGCCTTGGTGATACCCAGCAACACACGAGTGAACTTGGAAACGAATTTCTCGTCGCCAGCCAGACGCTCGTTTTCTACCAGTACGTGAGTCAGTTCCATCTGGTCGCCCTTGATGAAACTCGAATCGCCGGATTCAGCGATTTCAACTTTACGCAGCATCTGACGCAGGATGGTCTCGATGTGCTTGTCGTTGATCTTCACGCCTTGCAGACGATAAACGTCCTGGATCTCGTTAACGATGTACTTGGCCAGCGCACTCACACCCAGCAGACGCAGGATGTCGTGTGGATCGCTCGGGCCGTCGGAGATAACTTCGCCGCGGTTTACCTGTTCGCCTTCGAAGACGTTCAGGTGACGCCACTTCGGAATCAGCTCTTCGTACGGATCGCTACCGTCGTTCGGGGTAATGACCAGACGGCGCTTGCCTTTGGTCTCTTTACCGAACGCGATGGTGCCGCTGACTTCAGCCAGAATCGACGCTTCTTTCGGACGACGAGCTTCGAACAAGTCGGCAACACGCGGCAGACCACCGGTGATGTCACGGGTCTTCGAAGTTTCTTGCGGGATACGCGCGATAACATCACCGATCGCGATCTTCGCACCATCCGCCACACCGACCAGGGCGTTGGCTGGCAGGAAGTACTGAGCGATAACGTCAGTGCCTGGCAGCAACAAGTCCTTGCCGTTGTCATCGACCATCTTCACGGCAGGACGGATGTCTTTGCCGGCAGCTGGACGATCTTTCGCGTCGAGTACTTCAATGTTGGTCATACCGGTCAATTCGTCAGTCTGACGCTTGATCGTGATGCCTTCTTCCATGCCCACGTAGGTCACGGTACCTTTCATTTCGGTAACGATTGGGTGAGTGTGCGGATCCCACTTGGCCACGATTGCGCCAGCGTCGACCTTGTCACCCTCTTTAACCGAAATCACAGCACCGTACGGCAGCTTGTAACGCTCGCGCTCACGACCGTAGTCATCAGCGATTGCCAGCTCACCGGAACGGGACACAGCAACCAGGCAACCATCCACTCGCTCAACGTGCTTCAGGTTGTGCAGACGGACGGTACCGCCGTTCTTCACCTGAACGCTGTCTGCAGCGGAGGTCCGGCTTGCCGCACCACCGATGTGGAACGTACGCATGGTCAGCTGGGTACCCGGCTCACCGATGGACTGTGCAGCGATTACGCCGACAGCTTCACCGATGTTCACCTGGTGACCACGAGCCAAGTCACGGCCGTAGCACTTGGCGCAAATGCCATAGCGGGTTTCACAGCTGATCGGCGAGCGAACAATCACTTCGTCGATGCTGTTGAGTTCGATGAACTCGACCCACTTCTCGTCTACCAGGGTGCCGGCAGGAACGATAATTTCCTCGGTACCTGGCTTGAATACGTCACGGGCGATTACTCGGCCCAGTACGCGCTCACCCAACGGCTCTACAACGTCGCCGCCTTCGATGTGCGGAGTCATCAGCAGACCGTGTTCGGTCCCGCAGTCAACTTCAGTCACAACCAAGTCTTGCGCAACGTCTACCAGACGACGAGTCAGGTAACCGGAGTTAGCGGTTTTCAACGCGGTATCCGCCAGACCTTTACGAGCACCGTGAGTAGAGATGAAGTACTGAAGTACGCTCAAACCTTCACGGAAGTTCGCAGTAATCGGCGTTTCGATGATGGAGCCGTCCGGCTTGGCCATCAGGCCACGCATACCGGCGAGCTGACGGATCTGCGCAGCAGAACCCCGTGCGCCCGAGTCGGCCATCATGTACATCGAGTTGAAGGATTCCTGGTCAACTTCGACACCATGACGGTCGATGACTTTCTCTTTCGAGAGGTTGGCCATCATCGCCTTGGAAACTTCGTCGTTAGCCTTCGACCAAAGGTCGATCACCTTGTTGTACTTCTCGCCCTGGGTTACCAGGCCGGAGGCGTACTGGCTCTCGATCTCTTTCACTTCATCGGTCGCAGACGCGATGATGCGAGCTTTTTCATCCGGGATAACGAAGTCGTTAACACCGATGGAAACGCCGGAAATGGTCGAATAGGCAAAACCGGTGTACATCAACTGGTCAGCGAAGATCACGGTCTCTTTCAAACCAACCACGCGGTAGCACTGGTTGATCAGCTTGGAGATCGCCTTTTTCTTCATTGGCAGGTTGACGACGTCGTACGACAGACCTTTTGGCACAACCTGATACAACAGCGCACGGCCGACAGTGGTGTCGACAATACGAACGTTGCTCACGCTGCCGCCGTCACGGTCGTTGACGGTTTCGTGGATCCGCACTTTGACCTTGGCGTGCAGTGCGGCTTCGCCGGCACGGAACACACGGTCAACTTCCTGCAGATCCGCGAACACACGACCTTCGCCCTTGGCATTGATCGCTTCACGCGTCATGTAGTACAGACCCAATACAACGTCCTGCGACGGAACGATGATTGGCTCACCGTTGGCTGGCGACAGGATGTTGTTAGTCGACATCATCAACGCACGCGCTTCCAACTGGGCTTCCAGTGTCAGCGGTACGTGCACGGCCATTTGGTCGCCGTCGAAGTCGGCGTTGTACGCAGCACAGACCAGAGGGTGCAGCTGGATAGCCTTACCTTCGATCAGTACCGGTTCAAACGCCTGGATACCCAGACGGTGAAGGGTCGGTGCACGGTTGAGGAGAACCGGGTGTTCGCGAATCACTTCAGCGAGAACGTCCCAAACCTCTGGCAGTTCGCGCTCGACCATTTTCTTGGCCGCTTTGATGGTGGTCGCGAGACCGCGCATTTCCAGCTTGCCGAAGATGAACGGCTTGAACAGTTCCAGAGCCATCTTCTTAGGCAGACCGCACTGGTGCAGACGCAGGGTCGGGCCTACGGTAATTACCGAACGACCGGAGTAGTCAACACGCTTACCGAGCAAGTTCTGACGGAAACGACCTTGCTTACCCTTGATCATGTCAGCCAAGGATTTCAGAGGACGCTTGTTCGAACCGGTGATAGCGCGGCCACGACGACCGTTGTCGAGCAAGGCATCGACAGCTTCTTGCAACATACGCTTTTCGTTGCGCACGATGATGTCCGGAGCGGACAGATCAAGCAGGCGCTTCAAGCGGTTGTTACGGTTGATCACGCGACGGTACAGGTCGTTGAGGTCGGAAGTCGCGAAGCGACCGCCATCCAACGGTACCAGCGGACGCAGGTCTGGCGGCAGAACCGGCAGAACGGTCAGTACCATCCACTCTGGCAAGTTGCCGGAACCCTGGAAGGCTTCCATCAACTTCAGACGCTTGGACAGTTTCTTGATCTTGGTTTCGGAGTTGGTTTGCGGAATTTCTTCACGCAGACGGCCAATCTCGTGTTCCAGGTCGATAGCGTGCAGCAGTTCACGGACAGCTTCGGCACCCATGCGGGCATCGAAATCGTCGCCGAACTCTTCCAGCGCTTCGAAGTACTGCTCGTCGTTCAGCAACTGACCTTTTTCAAGGGTGGTCATGCCTGGATCGATAACGACATAGCTCTCGAAGTAGAGAACACGTTCGATATCACGCAGGGTCATGTCCATCAGCAAGCCGATACGGGACGGCAGCGATTTCAGGAACCAGATGTGGGCAACCGGCGAAGCCAGTTCGATGTGCGCCATGCGCTCACGACGAACCTTGGCCAGTGCAACTTCAACGCCGCACTTCTCGCAGATCACACCACGGTGCTTCAAGCGCTTGTACTTACCGCACAGGCACTCGTAATCCTTTACCGGGCCAAAGATCTTGGCGCAGAACAGGCCGTCACGCTCAGGTTTGAACGTACGGTAGTTGATGGTTTCCGGCTTTTTAACTTCACCGAACGACCACGAACGGATCATCTCAGGCGATGCCAACCCAATACGGATGGCGTCGAACTCTTCGACTTGACCCTGGTTTTTCAGCAAATTCAGTAGGTCTTTCAAGGCCTTTCCTCCTGGCGGAGCAGAGAGCGGGCTAAACAACCCCGCTCTCGATTCGCGTCACGTGTTATTCGGTTTCCAGATCGATATCGATGCCGAGGGAACGAATTTCTTTGATCAACACGTTGAAGGACTCGGGCATGCCCGGCTCCATACGGTGATCGCCGTCCACGATGTTTTTGTACATCTTGGTCCGGCCGTTCACATCGTCCGACTTCACTGTGAGCATTTCTTGCAGAGTGTATGCAGCACCGTATGCTTCCAGTGCCCAGACCTCCATCTCCCCGAAACGCTGACCACCGAACTGAGCCTTACCACCCAGCGGCTGCTGGGTAACCAGGCTATACGAACCGGTAGAACGAGCGTGCATCTTATCGTCTACCAAGTGGTTCAGCTTCAGCATGTACATGTAGCCAACAGTAACCGGGCGCTCAAACTTGTTGCCGGTACGGCCGTCGAACAGCTGCATCTGGCCGCTTTCCGGCAGGTCTGCCAGTTTCAGCATGGCCTTGATTTCGCTTTCCTTGGCACCGTCGAACACCGGGGTAGCCATTGGAACGCCGCCGCGCAGGTTCTTCGCCAGATCCAGGATTTCCTGGTCGGTGAAGGTGTCCAGCTCTTCGTTGCGACCGCCGATCTCGTTGTAGATCTCGTGCAGGAACTTGCGCAGGTCAGCAACCTTGCGCTGCTCTTCGATCATGCGGTTGATCTTCTCGCCCAGACCTTTGGCCGCGAGGCCCAGGTGGGTTTCAAGGATCTGACCAACGTTCATACGCGAAGGTACGCCCAACGGGTTGAGGACGACGTCGACCGGGGTGCCATTGGCATCGTGCGGCATGTCTTCAACCGGCATGATCACGGAGACCACACCTTTGTTACCGTGACGACCGGCCATCTTGTCGCCCGGCTGGATGCGGCGACGGATTGCCAGGTAAACCTTGACGATTTTCAGCACGCCTGGAGCCAGGTCATCGCCCTGCTGCAGTTTGCGCTTCTTGTCTTCGAACTTGTCGTCCAGCAGACGGCGGCGATCAACGATGTAGGCCTGAGCCTTCTCGAGCTGCTCGTTCAGAGCATCTTCAGCCATGCGCAGTTTGAACCACTGGCCGTGCTCAAGACCGTCGAGGATTTCGTCGGTGATGTCCTGACCCTTCTTCAGACCTGCGCCGCCTTCAGCCTTGCGGCCTACCAGAGCGGAACGCAGACGTTCGAAGGTCGCGCCTTCAACGATACGGAACTCTTCGTTCAGGTCCTTGCGGATCTCGTCGAGTTGAGTCTTCTCGATGGACAGTGCACGAGCATCACGCTCAACGCCGTCACGGGTGAAGACCTGTACGTCGATGACAGTACCTTTGGTGCCGGTTGGCACACGCAGGGAGGTGTCTTTAACGTCGCTGGCTTTTTCACCGAAGATGGCACGCAACAGCTTCTCTTCCGGAGTCAGTTGGGTCTCGCCTTTCGGAGTGACCTTACCGACCAGAATGTCGCCTGCGCCAACTTCAGCACCTACGTAAACGATACCGGCTTCGTCCAGCTTGTTCAGTGCAGCTTCACCCACGTTCGGGATGTCTGCAGTGATTTCCTCTGGCCCAAGCTTGGTGTCACGTGCCACACAGGTCAGTTCCTGAATGTGGATCGTGGTGAAGCGATCTTCTTGAACAACTCGTTCCGACAGGCAGATGGAGTCTTCGAAGTTGTAACCGTTCCAGGCCATGAACGCGATGCGCATGTTCTGACCCAGCGCCAGCTCACCCATGTCGGTGGACGGGCCGTCAGCCATGATGTCGCTGCGCTGTACCCGATCACCTTTACGCACCAGCGGACGCTGGTTGATGCAGGTGTTCTGGTTGGAGCGGGTGTATTTGGTCAGGTTGTAGATGTCGACACCGGCTTCGCCAGTTTCAACTTCGTCATCGGCAACACGAACCACGATACGGCTGGCATCAACGGAATCGATCACGCCGCCACGACGAGCCACGACGCAAACGCCGGAGTCACGGGCTACGTTACGCTCCATGCCGGTACCTACCAGCGGCTTGTCAGCGCGCAGGGTGGGTACAGCTTGACGCTGCATGTTGGAACCCATCAACGCACGGTTGGCGTCATCGTGTTCCAGGAACGGGATCAGCGACGCTGCAACCGAAACTACCTGCTTCGGCGATACGTCCATCAAGGTGACGTCTTCCGGCGCCTTGACGGTGAACTCGTTCAAGTGACGAACAGCTACCAGTTCGTCGATCAGCATTTTCTTGTCGTTCATCGTGGCCGAAGCCTGAGCGATCACGTGATCAGCTTCTTCGATGGCGGACAGGAACACGATCTCGTCGGTGACCAAAGCGTCTTTCACCACACGGTACGGGCTCTCGAGGAAACCATACTGGTTGGTGCGCGCATAAGCGGCCAGGGAGTTGATCAGGCCGATGTTCGGACCTTCCGGCGTTTCGATCGGGCAAACACGACCGTAGTGCGTCGGGTGTACGTCACGAACTTCAAAGCCAGCACGCTCACGAGTCAAACCGCCAGGGCCGAGTGCAGACACACGACGCTTGTGGGTGATCTCGGACAGCGGGTTGTTCTGGTCCATGAACTGGGAAAGCTGGCTGGAACCGAAGAACTCTTTCACCGCCGCAGCCACTGGCTTGGCATTGATCAGGTCTTGCGGCATCAGGCCTTCGCTTTCTGCCATCGACAGACGCTCTTTGACCGCACGTTCAACACGTACCAGGCCAACGCGGAACTGGTTCTCGGCCATCTCGCCTACGCAGCGAACACGACGGTTACCCAGGTGGTCGATGTCATCGACGATGCCTTTACCGTTACGGATGTCGACCAGAGTCTTCAGAACCGCGACGATGTCTTCTTTGCACAACACGCCCGAACCTTCGATCTCGGTACGACCGATACGACGGTTGAACTTCATCCGGCCGACCGCAGACAGGTCATAGCGCTCAGGGCTGAAGAACAGGTTGTTGAACAGGGTCTCGGCAGCGTCTTTGGTTGGCGGCTCGCCAGGACGCATCATCCGATAGATCTCGACCAGCGCTTCCAATTGGTTGCTGGTGGAGTCGATCTTCAGTGTGTCGGAGACGAACGGACCGCAGTCGATGTCGTTGGTGTACAGGGTCTCGATGCGAACAACCTGGGCCTTGGCGATTTTTGCCAGGATCTCGGTGTTCAGCTCGGTGTTGCACTCAGCCAGGATTTCGCCAGTGGCCGGGTGAACGATGACCTTGGCGGTGGTGCGGCCCAGGACGTAGTCCAGAGGCACGTCCAGCGACTTGATACCGGCTTTTTCGATCTGGTTGATGTGGCGCGCAGTAATACGGCGGCCCGCTTCAACGATGACCTTGCCATTTTCATCCTGGATGTCCAGGACAGCAATTTCACCACGCAGACGCGGAGCAATCAGCTCCAGGCTGAGGGTTTCATCCTTCAGGCTGAATACGTTGGTGGTGTAGAAAGCGTCCAGCACTTGCTCAGTGGTATAGCCGAGCGCGCGCAGCAGTACCGAGGCAGGCAGCTTGCGACGACGGTCGATACGCACGAACACGCAGTCTTTCGGGTCGAACTCGAAGTCCAACCACGAGCCGCGGTACGGAATGATCCGCGCGGAGTACAGGAGCTTACCGGAGCTGTGCGTCTTGCCGCGGTCGTGGTCGAAGAACACGCCCGGGGAACGGTGCAGCTGGGAAACGATAACGCGCTCGGTACCGTTGATAACGAAAGTACCGTTTTCAGTCATCAGTGGGATTTCGCCCATGTAGACTTCTTGCTCTTTGATGTCCTTGATCGCTTTGTTCGACGATTCTTTGTCGAAAATGATCAGACGGACTTTTACCCGCAAAGGTACGGCGTACGTAACACCGCGCAACACGCATTCTTTGACATCAAATGCCGGTTCGCCCAGGCGATAACCCACGTACTCCAGCGCAGCATTGCCGGAGTAGCTGATGATCGGGAAAACGGATTTGAAGGCCGCATGCAGGCCCACGTCGCGGAACTGATCTTTAGTCGCTCCCGCTTGCAAGAATTCACGATACGAATCCAGCTGGATAGCCAGAAGGTACGGGACATCCATGACGTCCGGCAACTTGCTAAAGTCCTTGCGGATACGTTTTTTCTCAGTATATGAGTAAGCCATCAGCGTTCCCCAGCTTGGTCACCTGCTTGTTTGGCCCCTCCGACGGGAGCAGCCAGAAAATCTCGCAAACCCCATGGTTTGCACCACCGCATCGGGTGGCTACAGCACGTTAATGGCGGCGACCGAGTCGACAGCCAAGAACGGAAAAAGGCCGGTGGCAAGAGCCACCAGCCATCAGCCTTCAGCTTAACGCTTGGGCTGGAGACGCAAGGTCGATGCTTACTTCAGCTCGACTTTAGCGCCTGCTTCTTCCAGAGTGGCCTTGGCTTTGTCAGCTGCGTCTTTCGACACTGCTTCCAGAACCATGCCAGGAGCAGCGTCAACTACAGCCTTGGCTTCTTTCAGGCCCAGACCGGTCAGTTCACGAACTGCCTTGATCACGTTTACTTTTTTCTCGCCGGATTCCAGCAGCATAACGTTGAATTCGGTTTGCTCTTCAACCACGGCAGCAGCAGCAGCTGGACCAGCGGAAGCAGCGGCAGCGGAAACGCCGAATTTTTCTTCGAAAGCTTTGATCAGCTCAACAACCTGCAGAACCGACATTTCAGCTACGGCGTTGAGGATATCGTCTTGGGAGATAGACATTGCTGTATTTCCTGAATTGGGGGACGGCCTACGCGGCCATCGAAATAAACAAAAAAACGCGAGAGAGGTTGCTCAGCCTTAGGCTGCGGCAGCTTCTTTTTGCTCGCGAACTGCGGCCAGAGTACGAGCCAACTTGCTGGTAGCGCCTTGAATCACGCTCATCAGCTGAGAAATAGCTTCGTTACGGGTCGGCAGTGTTGCCAGTACGTCGATTTGGTTAGCTGCGAGGAACTTGCCCTCGAACGCAGCTGCCTTGATCTCGAACTTATCCTGACCCTTGGCGAATTCCTTGAACAAACGAGCAGCAGCGCCCGGGTGATCTTTGGAGAACGCAATCAGGGTCGGGCCTGTGAACACGTCGTTGAGGACACTGTATTCAGTGTCAGCAACAGCGCGCTTGAGCAGGGTGTTACGTACTACACGTACGTATACGCCAGCTTCACGAGCCTCTTTACGGAGTCCGGTCATAGCGCTTACTGTCACACCACGGGCATCAGCCACGACAGCGGACAGAGCAGCTTTGGCAGCCTCGTTGACTTCAGCGACGATGGCCTTCTTGTCTTCGAGATTAATTGCCACGGGTTAAACTCCTGCTTGTTACCGTTTCATCTGGCCGAGGCCGGATGTCGTTTTGGTGTCTGATTCGGTAAGGAACCGGGAGCACCATCTGCGTAGGCTTGAGGTTTAAGACTTGCGCCGCCTACGGTCTTGGATAGCCCCCGCCAGGCAGGGACCCCAATTTTTTCAATTGACGCAATCGCTCGCGTCAACTTGTGTCTTATACGTCCAGCGAGCCTTGGTCGATGACCAGACCTGGGCCCATAGTGGTGCTCAGGGTAACGCGCTTGACATAGATACCTTTCGAGGAAGCTGGCTTGATACGCTTCAGATCAGCGATCAGGGCTTCAACGTTTTCCTTCAGCTTGACGGCGTCGAAGCCGACTTTGCCAACGGAGGTGTGAATGATGCCGTTTTTGTCGGTGCGATAACGGACCTGACCAGCCTTGGCGTTTTTAACCGCGGTAGCTACGTCTGGCGTTACCGTGCCGACTTTAGGGTTAGGCATCAGGCCACGTGGACCGAGGATCTGACCCAACTGACCTACAACGCGCATTGCATCCGGGGAAGCAATAACGACGTCATAGTTCAGGTCGCCGCCTTTCATTTCGGCAGCCAGGTCGTCCATGCCAACGCGATCGGCGCCGGCGGCCAGAGCAGCTTCAGCTGCCGGGCCTTGGGTGAAGACAGCAACACGTACAGTCTTGCCAGTACCGTGTGGCAGCACAGTAGCGCTACGAACGACCTGGTCGGATTTACGCGGGTCAACACCCAAGTTTACAGCAACGTCAACAGACTCGCTGAACTTGACAGTCGACAGCTCGGTCAGCAGGGCAGCAGCGTCTACAAAATTGTAGGCCTTGCCTGCTTCGATTTTGCCGGCGATAGCCTTTTGGCGCTTGGTCAGCTTAGCCATTACACACCCTCCACGTTAAGGCCCATGCTACGAGCAGAACCGGCGATGGTACGCACGGCTGCATCCATATCAGCTGCAGTCAGATCCGCGTTTTTGGTTTTCGCGATTTCTTCCAGCTGAGCACGAGTTACAGTGCCAACCTTAACGGTGTTAGGACGAGCGGAACCGCTAGTCAGACCAGCAGCTTTCTTCAGCAAAACCGAAGCCGGGGTCGACTTGGTTTCGAAAGTGAAGCTACGGTCACTGTATACAGTGATGATCACTGGAGTCGGCAGACCTGGCTCAAGACCCTGAGTACGGGCGTTGAAGGCCTTGCAGAATTCCATGATGTTCACACCGTGTTGGCCCAAAGCTGGACCGACGGGTGGACTTGGATTGGCCTGAGCGGCCTTCACTTGCAGCTTGATGTAAGCGGTAATCTTCTTGGCCATGAGGCACTCCAATTACGGGTTCAAGCGCCTCGAAAGGCTCCCCGGTTACTTGCGCGTTTATCCCAGTGACGACAAAACCCCACAGCCTAGGCTGCGGGGTTGGGATGCTTGCTCAGCTAGACCTTTTCGACCTGACTGAACTCCAACTCTACCGGAGTAGAGCGTCCGAAAATGAGCACCGCCACTTGGATCCGGCTCTTTTCGTAGTTAACTTCTTCGACAGTACCGTTGAAATCAGCAAACGGACCGTCTGTGACACGAACAACCTCACCCGGCTCGAACAACGTCTTCGGCTTAGGCTTGTCGCTACCGTCAGCAACACGACGCAGAATGGCTTCTGCCTCTTTGTCAGTGATCGGAGCAGGCTTATCAGCGGTACCGCCAATGAAACCCATGACACGAGGAGTATCCTTGACCAAGTGCCAAGTACCTTCATTCATGTCCATCTGAACCAGCACGTAGCCAGGGAAGAACTTACGTTCACTTTTGCGCTTCTGGCCATTCCGCATTTCAACCACTTCTTCAGTGGGAACCAGAATTTCGCCGAAGCCATCTTCCATGCCTGCCAGCTTTACGCGCTCCAGCAAAGAGCGCATAACATGCTTCTCGTAACCCGAGTAAGCATGCACAACGTACCAACGCTTAGCCACGGGACACCCTTAGCCAACAATCAAGGAAACAAGCCAGCCGAGCAGGGAATCAAGCCCCCACAACAGCAACGCCATAACCAGAACAACAGCCACAACAATCAACGTGGTCTGCGTGGTTTCTTGGCGAGTCGGCCAAACGACTTTACGAATTTCGGTGCGAGCTTCCTTTACCAGGACCGCGAAGGACTTGCCTTTAGCAGTCTGCAGGCCTACAAAGGCAGCTACAGCAGCAAGGGCAAGCAAAGCGAGTACACGGTACAGGATCGGCGAAGCAGAGTAGTACTGATTGCCAACAACGCCTACGACCACCAAGGCGACTACTGCGAGCCACTTGACCAGATCGAAACGAGAGCTTTGAGCTTCAGCCTTAGGAGTCATCTATGAAGATCCTGTGAAAAGAAAGCCAGACACACCACGTGAATCTGGCAGGTCAGGAGGGAATCGAACCCCCAACCTACGGTTTTGGAGACCGTCGCTCTGCCAATTGAGCTACTGACCTAAAACAAAATCAGGCCGACCATTATGCAGGCCTGAAAAAGACTTTACAACAACCAACCCCTAGAGACCTGAAATAACCCAGCAACAAAGCCAGGTGAATCACTATCAAGCCGAGGCGGCTGTTAAAACAAAGGCAGATATTTTCATATCTGCCTTGTTATATGGAGCTCTTGAGCGGATTTGAACCGCTGACCTCACCCTTACCAAGGGTGTGCTCTACCAACTGAGCTACAAGAGCAAAACACCTTGCACAACCTGCAAACTTGGAGCGGGTAGCGGGAATCGAACCCGCATCATCAGCTTGGAAGGCTGAGGTTCTACCACTAAACTATACCCGCGGAGCTTGCAGCTCACGCTAAAAATGGTGGAGGGGGAAGGATTCGAACCTTCGAAGTCGTAGACGTCAGATTTACAGTCTGATCCCTTTGGCCGCTCGGGAACCCCTCCTAAGCGAGCCGGCATTTTACATCACGCCGACCTTCTGTCAAGCATTTTCTCATTTAAAAATATGAGGTTAGCTGCGTTGACCTTCGCTTCACGCTGCAGACCGTAAAGGTCTTCACTGCGAAGCGGGCGCCATTCTATGCAAACTATTCGAGAGTTGCAACGCCTTCGCACAACATTATTTTATGTTTTAACTCATTGAATTCCTTAGCAAGGTTTTCAAAGGGCAGATCATCTGCCAGGCGCCTGCTTTCAGGCGCGACACGGAGCCAGTAGCCCGAAGCATCCGGTGTGTTCAGCAACTGAACCTTGACCTTGATATCCAGACTTATAAGACGCTGCTCCATCGATTGAGCCCGCGACTGGTCCGCAAAGCCACCTATGTATAAGCATGTGTTTTGAGGATCAGGGGCCTTTGCTCGATCGCGCCGCACCACAGAATCAGCAGACTCGCTCAATAGGCGAATATCCTGCTGAGAGCCCCGATAGAGACTCAAGGGCGTGACATCCTTGGCCCGCAACGGAGCATCTTGTTGATGCCAGATGTAATAGAAAGCATTGAGAACGAGCAGAAGCAGAAACAGCCAACGCATAAACACCTCAAGGCAAAGGGCACGCCATTGCCAGACCTACAAAAACAAGATCCGGAACAAACCGAGCCTGCGGCACAGCATCCGAAACCAGGTCAGCATCTCCGCCGGTCAGGAAGACGGTGAAGTCATCCCCCCAATAACTTCGCGCCAACTCGAGCTGCGTGAGCACAAATCCCCTTAGCATCAGCGTACAACCACGCTCAACAGCCTCAACGGTCGTACGGCCTGGCGATAGTCGCTCAACAGCTTGCTCAGCCGCAGCATCGTCATAGCGGATCTTACGCGTGTGCGTGCGCAACTGGCTGCGCATCAGGGGCATACCTGGACAGATGAAGCCGCCGATATGCTCGCCATCGGCAGCAATAAAATCCGCAGTCGCCGCGGTACCAAAGTCCAGCACCAGGCAAGCACCTGGCGCCAGCTTGAATCCCCCAAGCATTGCCAACCAACGGTCGAGCCCAAGACGCTCGAACTCTTCGTAGCCATTACGCACGCCCGCCATCTCCCGCGAAGAGGTGGCACACGACACAGCAACACCAAAAGCAGTCTCCAGCGCCCTGACTAGCTTATCGGTCTCCTCGGAAGCGCGAACACTCACCAGCCGGCAACGGGTCAACAACAAGCTGGGAATGGCGTTCAGGCTCTCGATCAGTGCGACATCAGAACCAACCACGCCCTCTACAGAAGCACCTGCCTTATTCGACTCAAGTACGCGCCATTTGATAAAGCTATTCCCACAGTCGAGCTCAAGAATCATCACGCAACCTCAGGCTTAGCTCACCACCGCTGTATGTTCTCTCTGCACCGTCTACGCGCAAACGTAACGCACCTTGACGATCGACACCCAGCACCACCCCATCAATCTGGTTCACGCCCGCGATCAAGGACACAGCTCTCCCCTGCCACGCGTGATGCCGCTCCCACTCCTCCTGGAGTGCGGCGAACCCAGAGGCCTTATGTCGATCCAGATAGTCCTGCAGTTGCAGACTCAGCTCAGCAACCAAATAGTTTCGATCGATCGATGAGCCTTTTTCCAGCCCTACCGAGGTCCATTGCTGATCAACTTCATCCGCTTTCTGCATATTCACGTTAATACCTATTCCCAGGACAACGTGACAGATATCAGCGGGGTCCCCCACCAGCTCCAGCAATATACCGGCAATTTTTTTTGGACCTACCAGGACGTCATTGGGCCATTTCAAAGCAGCATCTTGCACCCCTACCCCGCGCAAGGCCTGCATAACCGCAAGACCCACTACGAGACTAAGTCCTTCCAATTGCCGCAGGCCACCCTCAATGCGTAACACAAGGCTGTAATACACATTCTGAGCAAAGGGGCTGACCCACTTACGGCCCCGCCTTCCCCTTCCAGCCGTTTGCTGCTCCGCCAGCACCAGAAACGGCGCAGCGCATCCAGCCCCTACAAGGCGCAAGGCTTCAGCGTTGGTAGAGTCGATAGAATCGAAAATATGGATAGGCCATGCCAGGGATGTCGCGTTAGCCCCGATGTCCTGAGCATTCAAGAATACCAAAGGGGACGCCAGCTGATATCCCTTGCCACGAACTTTATGAATCGGCAAATTCAACTCGGACTCAAGATGCTGGAGCTGTTTCCAGACAGCGCTGCGGCTGATGCCCAAGGCCTCGCCCAGCGCCTCTCCCGAATGGAATCGGCCATCTTTCAGAAGTTTCAACAACGTCAGCATGCAAGTATCGCCTCACAATGAGGCACGCATAATAGCCATGCGTAGAGCTATTGCATAGAAATGGCGGGACTTTAGCGCTTAGGGACACTCCGCCCCGTCGCTGCACACTTTCCGACCGCCCAAAACAAAACCCCTGTTCGCGTTAGCAAACAGGGGTTCTGGAATTTAATCTTGACGATGACCTACTCTCACATGGGGAAACCCCACACTACCATCGGCGATGCATCGTTTCACTGCTGAGTTCGGGA
>NZ_JBARTQ010000113.1:0-1530 GCF_049645325.1 Pseudomonas sp.
CAGTTGGATCAATGCCAGGCCTGAGGTTATTGGTAGCCTTTAGGGAACGGGTTTGGCTCGATCAGATCCGACTCGTAGATCACCTTGAACTGGCCATCAGGCTGCACTTCACCGATGCGCGACTTGCTCCACAGGTGATGGTTTTCGTGGACCTTCACGTAGCCCTCAGGCGCGTTTTTCAACTCGATACCTGGGGAGGCTGCCACGACTTTATCCACGTCGAAGCTGCCGGCTTTTTCCACCGCCGCTTTCCACAACCAAGGGCCAAGGTAGGCCGCCTGGGTGACGTCGCCGATCACTGCATCCTTGCCGTACTTGGCCTTGAAGGCCGCGACGAAGGCTTTGTTGTTCGGGTTGTCCAGGCTCTGGAAGTACTTCATCGAAGCATAGAAACCGGCCATGTTTTCACCGCCGATACCGAGCAGTTCGTCTTCGGTTACCGACAGGGTCAGCAGGGTCTGTTTCGACGAATTCACGCCCGCCGCATTCAGCTGTTTGTAGAACGCCACGTTGGAACCGCCGACCACCGCCGCGAACACCACGTCCGGCTTTTTCAGCTTGACCTTGTTGATCAGCGAACCGAACTGGGTGTTGCCCAGCGGGTAGTAGTCTTCGCCGACCACGGTGCCGTGCAGCACGTTTTCAATGTGTTTGCGCGCGATTTTCATTGAGGTGCGCGGCCAGATGTAATCCGAACCAACCAGGTAGAAGGTCTTGGCGCCCTTGGTCTTGGCGATCCAGTCGAGGCTGGCGAGAATCTGCTGGGTGGCCTCCTGGCCGGTGTAGATCACGTTTTTCGACTGTTCCAGGCCTTCATAGAAGGTCGGGTAGTAGAGCAAGCCGTTTTCTTTCTCGAAGATCGGCAGCACGGCTTTGCGCGAGGCCGAGGTCCAGCAGCCGAATACAGCGGCGACTTTGTCGTTGACCAGCAACTTCTTGGCTTTTTCGGCAAAGGTCGGCCAGTCGGAAGCGCCGTCTTCCTGGATCACCTTGATCTGGCGTCCCAGAATCCCGCCCGAGGCGTTGATCTGCTCGATCGCCAGGCGCTCGGCCTGGATCGAACCGGTCTCGGAAATCGCCATGGTGCCGGTGGCCGAGTGCAACTGGCCGACGGTGACTTCGGTGGGGGTCACGGCCAGGCCTTCGTTATCGGCCAGCGCGCCCTGGCTGAACAGAGCGGCCGCCAGTAATGACAGGGCCAACAGCGGTGTGGAGCGGATCAATCGTGGTGCCATGGGGCGACTCCTCTGCAATGAGGGGGTCAGCATGGCGGCAGGTGGCCACGGCGGGTATACGCAGCCTGACGTAACCGTGTACGTCATTTGACGTATGCCGCTATGCACTGTTTCAGGGCAGGTTGTGGTGAGCGGGCTTGCCCCGCGCTGGGCTGCGAAGCGGCCCCAATCAAGAACAGCACATTTGTAAATGTCAAACTCATTGACTGTTAGTGGGGCTGCTTCGCATCCCGGCGCGGGGCAAGCCCGCTCACCACAACCTGCCCTGAAACAGTGCATAGCGGCATACGTAAAA
>NZ_JBARTQ010000114.1:0-5659 GCF_049645325.1 Pseudomonas sp.
CGAATGTGGTGTATCAGGCGACATATGTATTGGATGACCCACCGCTTTCGCGAGCAAGCCCGCTCCCACCTTTTGTCCGCGTACATTTACATATTCACTTCCACCAGTACTCAACCTGCACACCCACATTCGACCCATGCCGCGCCGTACCGTACGCACCGGTGTCGGACAACGCCGAGCCTGCCGCCAGTTCATTCGCCGCGCGCTTGGCGGCTTCGTTCCAGCTGGCGTAGGTGTAATACAACCGCACTTCCGGCCGCGCCCAGAAATCCGGGCCGTTGGGCGACCAGGTCGGGGCGAAGGTAAATTTACTCAGCTTGCGCGTACCGCCGGTGGCCTCGACCTGATCATGCCCAAGTTCGGTAACCAGTTTGAACTGCTCGCTGATGGCATAGGCCGGGCGCACACCGATGGACATCCAGGTCTGGTCCGCTGAGCCTGGACGAATGTCTTTCTGGTACACCGCCTCGACTTGCCCACCGAAACGCGGGGTCACCTGCCAGTCGAAAAACTCCACGGCGCGGTAGCTTTTGCTGCTTTTGTCCAGCGTGGTATCGCCGGTATAACCCAGGCCAGTGCCGGGGCCTTCGCCGTACTGCAAGGCGAACTTGTTCTTGCCGCCAAGGAAAGGTTTTTGCACGTGCTGAGCAGTGATCGCCCAACCGCTGTTGGCATCGCGGCCACCGGCTTTGTCGATGTAGCTCAAGCCAAACTCCAGCTCGCCGCCGGGGTTGGTCTTGAAGCCCGCCACGTTGAAATCGTGACGGGTCGCGTATTCCTTCTGGTACAGGTTGTCCTTGCGCGAAATGGCGTAGCTGTACTTGAGATCGCCGATTTTCACGTCCTCGACACCGCCGCCCGTGGCGCTCTGGTTCCAGTAGTAAAAGTCGGAGATATGGATGTCATTACGTTTGTAGTAACGCCGCCCGGCCCACACCGAACCGCCGTTGAGGCTGGGCAGGTTTGACCACTGCGCGTACATCTGCGGCATGCGCGCCGAGCCGTTGTCTTCGCCCTGAAACTTCAGGGCACGGTCGTATTTGTTGTAGAGCGAAGCCATGGCATCCACGCTGAGGACCGAGCCGTCGTCGAGGGTCAACAGGTCCTGGCGCAGCTCCAGCTCTGCGTACTGCTCGCATTCGTTACCCAAGCGGTATTTGGATTGCGCCCCCGGCAGTTGGAAACATTGCTGCTTGCCACTGCCGGTTGAAGTGCCCGCGCCACTGCGCAAGTAACCGGCAAATTCCAGCGCCTGAGCGCCGAGCGGCAGGCTTAGACAAGACGCAACGAGGCCCAACTTTATTGTTGTTTTCATGAAGCACTCCATTATTTTTATTTTTTTTACTACTTTTTTGATGCCTCGCAAGCCCACCCTTGTGGGGGCTGGTTTGCCTGCGATGGCGCTCTCAAAGGCCACATCGCAGGCAAGCCAGCTCCCACAGGGAGGCCGTGAGGAGTCAGTCCTTCAGGTGCAGCACAAACGATTCATAAGGGCGCAGTGACACCTGGCTCGAACGCACAGGGCAGTCGGGATAGTTGCTGATCAGCAGGCGTTGCTCGTTCGCCGCATTGATAACGCCTTCCGGCAGTTGGATTTCGCAGGGCGTGCCGTAGAAGTTGTTCAGCACCAGCAAACGCTCGCCATGGCCTTCACGCAGGTAGGCCCAGACCTGCAAGTGGTCTTGCAGCAGTTGGCGGTAAACGCCTTCCTGAATCAGCGGCTCATGGCGACGCAAGGCAATCAACGCGCGGTAGTGATGCAGCACGGAATCCGGGTCATCCAGTTGGCTGTCGACGTTGATCTGCGCGGCGTTGGCCGGGATACCGATCCAGGGCTCGCCCGTGCTGAAACCGGCATTCGCCTCGGTGTTCCACTGCATCGGCGTGCGGCCGTTGTCGCGGGACTTCTGCATGATCGCCGCCATGCTCGACGCCTCGGACTCACCGGCATCACGCTTGAGGCGGAAGATGTTCAGCGTCTCAACATCACGGTACTGCTCGATCCGGTTGAAGCCCGGGTTGGTCATGCCCAGCTCTTCACCCTGGTACACATACGGCGTGCCCTGGAGGAAGTGCAGCGCAGTGGCAAGCATCTTGGCCGAGACCACACGGTGTTCACCGTCGTCACCAAAACGCGAGACCACGCGTGGCTGGTCGTGGTTACACCAGAACAGCGCGTTCCAGCCGCCACCAGCCTGCATGCCCAGCTGCCAGTCGGAGAAAATCTGCTTGAGTTGGAGGAAATCGAAGTCAGCCTTTACCCACTTTTGCAGGTTCGGGTAATCCACTTTCAGGTGATGAAAGTTGAAGGTCATCGACAGCTCTTTCGACGCCGGATTGGAGTAGCGAATGCAGTGTTCGAGGCTGGTGGATGACATCTCGCCGACGTTGATCAGGTCATGCCCTTCAAAGACTTCGCGGTGCATTTCCTGCAGGTATTGGTGCACGTTCGGGCCGTCGGTGTAGAAGCGGCGACCGTCGCTGTTGTCTTCGGGGAAATCGGCAGGCTTGGAGATCAGGTTGATCACGTCGAGGCGGAAACCGCCCACGCCTTTGTCGCGCCAGAAGCGCATCAACTTGAACACCTCGGCGCGCACCTTGGGGTTGTCCCAATTCAGGTCGGCCTGGGTGTGATCGAACAGGTGCAGGAAATATTGGCCGGTTTGCGCTTCGTATTCCCAGGCCGAGCCGCCGAACTTGGATTCCCAGTTATTCGGCTGGTCGCGCCAGATGTAGAAATCACGGTACGGGTTGTCCAGGCTGCTGCGCGCTTGCTGGAACCATTCATGCTCGATTGAGGTGTGGTTGACCACGATGTCGAGCATCAGCGTGATGCCGCGCTTGGCCGCTTCACTGATCAGCAAATCGCAGTCGGCCATGGTCCCGTAGCTCGGGTCGATGGCGTAGTAGTCACTGATGTCGTAGCCGTTGTCGCGTTGCGGCGAGCGCAGGAATGGTGTGATCCACAGGCAATCCACGCCCAGCCATTTCAGGTAATCGAGTTTGTCCACGATGCCCAGCAGGTCACCGGTCGCGTTACCCGCATGGCTGTGGAAGCTTTTGGGGTAGATCTGATAGATCACCGAGTGTTGCCAGTTTTGCATGATGGGTTCCTTCAATTGATTTTTGTGCAGGCCTCTTGGGCCTCATCGCAGGCAAGCCAGCCCCCACAATGGATCTGTGAACGCGTTTTAAAGGTGGGAGCTGGCTTGCCTGCGATAGCGGTCGATCAGGCGACCCGATACCCCGGCCGAACAATCTTCATGCTCAACGCACAGGTCAAAACAAACGGCACGACCATCGCGATGACCATTCCCACCACAAACATCGCGATGGAATGCGGCACGATCGAAATAAACCCAGGCAAGCCACCGACGCCGATCGCCGACGCCTGCACCTTGTTCAGCGACAGGAAAATACTGCCCAAGGCCGACCCGATCAGGGCCGCGTAGAACGGAAACTTGAAGCGCAAATTCACCCCGAACATCGCCGGTTCAGTGATGCCGAAATACGCGGAAATCGCCGAGGTCGAGGCCATGCTTTTGTCCCGCGCATTGCGGGTCGTGTAGAACACCGCGAGCGCGGCGCTGCCTTGGGCGAGGTTGGACATCACGATCATCGGCCAGATAAACGTGCCGCCTTGAGTCGAAATAAGCTGCAGGTCCACGGCGAGGAACATGTGGTGCATGCCGGTGATCACCAGCGGCGCGTACAACAGGCCGAAAATAGCCCCGCCGAGCATCGGCGCCAGGTCAAACAGGGTGACCACGCCTTCGGTGATGAGGATGCCGAGGTGGCGGGTCACCGGGCCGATAATCGCCAGCGCCAGCACGCCAGTGACGACGATGGTGGTGATCGGCACGACCAGCAACTGGATGGCATTCGGCACGCGTGCTCGCAGCCATTTCTCGATCACGCTCATCACGTAGGCCGCCATCAGGATCGGCAGGATCTGCCCCTGATAGCCGACTTTCTCAATCTTGAACCAGCCGAAAATATCGAAGTACGGCAGGCTCTGGCCGTCGAGCCCCGCCACTGCCTTGCCGTAGTTCCAGGCATTGAGCAGGTCCGGGTGCACCAGCATCAGGCCGAGCACGATGCCGAGGATTTCACTGCCGCCAAAACGCTTGGCCGCCGACCAGCCCACCAGCGCCGGCAGGAACACAAACGAGGTGTTGGCCATCAGGTTGATCAGGCTCCACAGGCCATCCAGGTTCGGGTACGCCTCCAGCAACGTCTTACCCTCGATGAACATGCCCTTGGCGCCCATCAGGTTGTTCACGCCCATCAACAAGCCGGCGATGATCAGCGCGGGCAGGATCGGCATGAACACGTCGGAAAATACCCGCACCAGGCGCTGCATGGCGTTGGTTTTGTCGGCGCCCTTCTTCTTCACGTCGGCGATGGTGGCGGCGGCGAGGCCGGTTTGTTCGCGCAGCGCGGCGTAAACCTTTTCCACTTCGCCGGGGCCGATCACCACCTGGAACAGGCCGCCGGTGAAGAACGAGCCCTTGACCAGGTCGACCTGGTTCAACGCGCTGACGTTGACCAGGCTCGGGTCCTTGAGCGCCAGGCGCAGGCGGGTCACGCAGTGGGCAGCTTGCTCAAGGTTGTCGCTGCCCCCGAGGTTCTGAAGAATCTCGCGGGCACTATTGGAATAGTCGTGGCTCATGCTTGGTTTCCACTTTGATTTTTTTATTTGAGGGCAGTCATTGGCAGCACGCCGAGGGCAAAAGTACTCGTCTGTACGAGTTAAAGCAACAACTCGTACAGACGAGTTTAAAAATGTTTACCCGGAGCAGGCCCACACATCGCTGCAAGCCACAGATATCCAAGGGTCTAATGGACAAACCCCACCCGTGCCACTAAGGTTCCAGCCTTGAACGAGCCGTTCACTTCATCAAGTCGGGCACAGAGCCATCCCCATGAGCAAATACAACCAGATCTATACGGATCTGCTTGCCAGCATCACCACTGAACGCCTGCAACGCGGCACGCGCCTTCCCTCCGAAACAGAATTGATGGACGCCTACCAAGCCAGCCGTGGCACCGTGCGCCGGGCGATCGAGCAGTTGCAAGAACGTGGGTTCGCGCAAAAAATCCACGGCAAGGGCACCTTCGTGCTGTCACCCAACCCGATCGAATTCCAACTGGGCGGCATCGTCAGCTTCCACGAAACCCACGCGGACCTTGGCGATGACGTACGCACCGACGTCGTCGAGTTCAGCCAGTTCGCGCTGGAAGGCTCGCTGCTGCAACATATCGAAGCCGAGCCCGGCACCTTGATCACGCGTGTCAAACGCGTACGGCGCATCGGCGGCAAACGCGTGATCCTCGACATCAACCACTTTGTCGCCGACCTGATCCCGGGGCTGGACCGCGACATTGCCGAACAGTCGATCTACGCGTTTATCGAGCAAACGCTGCAGCTGCAAATCAGCTACGCGCAACGCACCATCAAAGCCCTGCCGCGCAGCAAAGACGACCAGGCGCATCTGGACCTGGACGGCCAAAGCCATGTGATCGTGGTGAGTAACCAGACGTTTTTGCAGGACGGGCGGCAGTTCGAGTACACCGAGTCGCGGCATACGTTGGATAAGTTTTACTTTTCGGATATTGCGCGGCGGTAAGGTCAAACGCAGATCAAATGTGGGAGCGG
>NZ_JBARTQ010000115.1:0-5862 GCF_049645325.1 Pseudomonas sp.
GTCCAGATCCACCGCCAGGCAAGGGCTGGGGCTTTGCCGTTGCTGCTGTCCGGGCACACATTGCTGGCTGACGATATGCCACAAGGCATCGGGGTTGCCCCGCCACTTCCAGGCCCCCGCCAACACCAGCCCACAGAGCAAACCACCAGCGATTGTGAATACGGCACCGCGCTTCATGCAAAAACCTCAAGGTACAGGGATGTCATTTATTGTTTGGCTGCTGACATCCCTGTCGTAGGGTTAACGCTTGGCGGGGGCCATAAATTCCGGTCCGATCGGATCTTTTATGGTGCTGGCCAGAATCCGGTCGATATGGCTCAGGTCGTCGGCCGTCAAATGCCAGCCAAAGGCGTCTTCATAACCCTTCAATTGCTCCGGCCGACGCGCGCCCCACAGGGCGATAGTCGGGCCTTGGTCCAGCACCCAGCGCAGGGCCAGGGCCAGCACTGACTTGCCGTGGCACTCGCGCGCATACATGTCCAGCGCCGCCACCGCAGCGAGGTATTGCTCGAAACGCGGCGCCTTGAATTTGGGGTCGAGCTTGCGCACGTCATCGCCGCCAAAGCTGGTGGCCGAATGCATGCTGCCGCTCAACAGCCCGCGGCACAGCGGGCCGTAAGCCAATACCACCAGGGAATGCTGCTTGGCATACGGCAGTATCTCGCTGTCGATCGCCCGCTCGAACAGGTTGTAAGGCGGTTGCACGGTGGCCAATGCCGTATGCGCACTGAACTCGTCCATTTGCGTGCTGGAGTAATTACTCACACCCACCGCGAGGATTTTGCCCGCGCGGCGCAGGCGTTCCAGCTCATCGGCGGTTTCCTCCTGGGCCACCAGCGGGTCGGGCCAGTGAACCTGGTACAAGTCGATGTAATCGGTGTCCAGGCGCACCAAGGAGTCCTCGACTTCCTTGCGAATACGCAAAGCCGTGGCGTTGCGGCGAGGGGTGCCGCCGTCCCATTGCAGGCCCGCCTTGGTGGCGATCACCGCGCTGTGACGCACGCCGCGCAAGGCTTTGCCGATCAGTTCTTCAGACAAGCCCAAGCCGTAGACCGGCGCGGTGTCGATGAGGTTGATGCCGCAGTTCAGCGCATGGCGAATGGTCTTGATCGACTGCTCGCTGTCCGCGCCACCCCACAAGTGCCCGCCCATCGACCACGTACCGAGGGCAATCCGCGAGACCGCCTTTTGGATGCCGGCAATCCGGATGGTCTCGATACTCATAAAAAAATCCTCTGCCCGCACTATTGCTTAGAAAAGCAATTACTCTAGATCATCCGAGGTTGAATAGGGCTCAACGCCCCATGTAACCGAACTCCTGTAAAAGAGGCTTGATATGGCGGCGTTCAACCGTTCCGAATTGGCAGATTTGAATGTGTTCATGGCGATCATTCGCCGCCGCAGCTTCCGCCACGCCGCCCATGAGCTGGGAGTGACCACCTCGGCGTTGAGCCACACCATGCGCAATCTTGAAACGCGCCTGGGCGTGAAGTTGCTGTACCGCACCAGCCGCGCGGTTGAGCCTACCGACGCGGGCAGCCTGCTCGCCGAAAAACTCACCCAGGGTTTCGCCACGATCAAGGACGGCCTCGACACCCTTGAGTTGTACCGCGAAACCCCCATCGGCCGCCTGCGCCTGAACGTACCACGGGATGCGGCGGTGCTGTTGATTTCGCCGATCCTGGGGGAATTCACCCGCGCCTACCCGCAATTGCGCCTGGATGTGATGGTGGAAGACCGCATGATCGATATCGTCGCAGAGGGCTATGACGCCGGTATCCGCTACGGCGCCACCGTGCCTCAGGACATGGTGGCCGTGCCACTGACCGGTGAATTGCGTTGGGTCATGGTCGCCTCCCCGAGCTACCTGGCAGACGCCGGTACGCCGCAGATACCCACGGACCTGCTGCAGCACTCCTGTGTGCGCATGTATCTGGGCGATAAAACCACTTACAAATGGGAACTGGGTAACGGCGCCCGTCAACAACGTATTGATGTGCCCGGCCATTTCAGCGCCGCTGACACCCAGACCATCGTTGATGCGGCGCTGCAAGGCGTAGGCATCGCCTACTGCCTGCAACACCATGTGCAGCAAGCGCTTGCAGACGGACGCCTGGTGGAGGTTTTGCCCGATTGGGCCTGCATCGGTGCCCCGCTGTGCATGTATTACCCCAGTCGTCGCCAGTCACAGCCCGGCCTGCGTCAACTGGTGGAGTTGATCCGCCTGCGCGCGCTCGCGGCGCAGGCGGCAAAAACCGGAAACACTTGAACGCGAATCCGAGGGAATCGTCGCTGGAGGTTGGGGTACAGAGTCTTACGCCATCGCGTGGGAAAAGCATTCCCCGCCTCTGATGAGAACTGATCATGCCGTCTGTTTCCTTCGCGCCATCCAACCTGCCGTACACAACCGTCAAGCCGCCTGCCGAGCCAACACCAAACCGGCAAAAACGCGAAACAACCGTGGAACCCGCAGGCCTGCCCTCCCGTGAACACGGCGACCGTGAACTGGCAGTTCTGTATGGCCAGGCACTCGCACGCAGTACCGGCGACGTAAACCACGACATCACGCTGATGATCGAAAATATCCCGTCGAACTCGACGTTTGGCCAATGGTGGTCACAGCTCGGGCAAGCCTTTGAGTCGCCACAGGTGGCCGAGTGGATGCGTCATCTGGGCATCAACCGCCAAACGCTTGAAATCAACCCGGCCTCAGGGCAAGTCACTTTTGAATTCCAGCGCCATATCGGCAAGCCCGGTGTGCACACGCGCGGCCTCGATGACCCGATGTGGTCAACGGTCAGCGGCCCGGTCATCGCTGCTGCCAACGTCATTGGCGGGCATACCTTTCGCCGTTATAAACCGGCGCTGACCGAACGCAGCACGACAGCCCCCTTGTGGCTGGTACAGCAGTTCTACCGGGACAACGTGGGGCTTTCCCCCTCTCACACCCAGCAACGTGCGACGCAACTTCAACAGGGCGGAACCTTTCCCGCACTCGATCCCGCTCACTTTTCAGCCTTAATCGAGTCGCGCAGCGAAGACCGGCTCGAAGAGCAAAAAGCGCTGATCGCGCACCTGCGCATTCGGCAGGAAGTCGTTCTGTCTTTACGGTACTTCATCGATTTTCTGAAGGAAGGCACCCGCACCGTCGAGCAGATCCCCCATTACCTGAACAACAATAAAGTCAATTTCCCCCCTGGCAGCACTTACAGCCAGCTTCACCTGGATAAATGGAACAACACCAGCCTCACGCAGTTTCTGCAAGGCAACGGCCTGGATGTGCCTACAAACCAGGCGCAAATGGAGAATCTGGCCACTGCATTGTCGAGGCCCGAAGCGGTGAGCCCGATCCATGGCAACTACAGCGGCGCTCTCGATTGGCTCCCGCCGCTGGATCCGGCCAGCCAGCGCCAACTGCGCACCGATATGCGCCACGGCAAGTTCGGTGACATCGACTTGAGCCCGTTCAAAAACGTACTGGAATACTTGCTGCAACATTCACCGATCGACGCTGCGCAGGTGAACAATCCGAGACTGTTGATCGATGCATTGATCCAGTCGCCCAAAGGTCAGGTCTTGGGGGAGGCCATTCAAGCCAAATTCGACCAGCGCCATGTCAAAGGCAGTGCCACTGACTGGTTGCTCGCGGCGTTAAGTGCAGATCAGAACGACGTAGTGAGTGGAACGCCGGCATTCCTCAAATTGAAATCCAGGCAATGGGTGGCGGGTTATCCGCTTTCTGCCAGCGCAAACTATGGTAAGAGCGCGCCAACCATTGTGAACGACCTGGCCGATCACTTGCTGAAAGCCGGCAGCGCCTCCTGCGTCGAAAAAGCGGCCATTCAGGCCTATGTGTTGCTGTCCAGACGGGCACCGGAATTTCTCGTCAAGGACATCCCCGTCTCAATCACTTTTGGCTCTCACAGTTGGGTCAGCTTTGTCACTGCCGTAGAACGTATCGAAGCGCAAGCCTCTGGGGCGACCGCGATGATGAGTTACGGCCAGGTGATGCTGGCGGCGGATGTAGCCCCCCTCTCTGCGCATGAGCGCCAGGTCGAATATGCAGCCCAGACCCATGCGTTGAGGGACTGGGGGGCTGCCCATGGTTTTGGGTATGCGCTGAATGACTCAATGATGAGCGCGGTGCGCGAGGCCTATAACGAACAGATCCAGGCGCTGCAAACCGCCAGCGACGCACAGAAAACGCCGGTACCGGAAGCCCGGGAAATGGCCATTGATCAATTGAAAAAAGCCTTGCCGGAAATGAACCCCGCACTCTTCGACAAAAAGTGCATCCACGTGAAACCCTCCCATCAAGATTTCCCCGGCCCCTACTCGGTGCTCGACCTTTACATGGATGGGCGTAGCCAGTTCGGCTCTGCGCCTGCGGTGCAGGAACAGATCGTGGGCGTAAGGGGCCGGCTCAAGCCACGTCCGGAGACCAGCCAATGGGTGTCGTCATCCACCGATATAAACATCGGTAAGGTACTTGCAAAACTCAAAGACCTACCCCGCTTGTCGCAGCTGTTTGATAACGCATTTACCGACTTTTGCGCACAGGCTGAAAAAGCCTCGGCGACACAGGTGAAATACCTGATTTCAAAGCTGCCGCTTGAAGACCGTGAACATCTCGAGTTCGGTAAAATCACCATTCTGACCGAATGGAATAACCGCTACGAAGCCTTCAGTCGCTCCCGAACATCCACGCCTGCATCCGAAGGCAGCAACTTGCTGGTGAAGACTGAAGTCGACGGCACCCTGCACACCTATGAAATCGACCTGAAGAACGACAAGATCATCAAACGTACCGACTTGGGTGATTTCAAACCCGGGGACCATCCAGCGGGCGTACGGGAGCCAGGCAAGCGTTTTCAAGCGGTGGTTCCCTCAGGAATCTACGCCGAAGGGTTGGCCGAGGAACAGCGTTGGGGACGTGCCCCGCCCAAAAGTTTCGGCAGCGCGAAAACCGCCTACATCGCAGACGCCATGGTCAAAGAGATCAATATCCGGTCGTCAAGAGCACTCCCCGAGGGAAGTACCACCTTCGATACCGAAGTGCCGTTCTACAAAAAAGCCCATACGTTCATGCTGAACCTGATTCCTCTGAGGTCGGCGATCAATAACTTTGCGAATGGCAGCCTCGGTGAAGGCATTCTCGATCTCACCCTGGACGCGTTTGGCTTTGCGGTAGGTCTGGGTGCTGCGGCGAAGGGTGCCAAGGCTTTGCAAACCGGTGTTTCAGCGTTTGGCAAACTGGCCCACAGCGCCAAAATCGTCGGGCGCGCGGCGATCGGCAGCCTCAACCCATTGAGCGGCATTGATGATCTGGCACGAGGCCTGGTAGGTGCGGGCCGCAAGGCCGTTACCCTTGCGCACAATGGTTTAACAACGCTGCGAAACGTCTTGAGCAAGGTTGACCCGGCAGCACTGGCGAAAACACCGGGGATTGCCGAGGGCGTGATAAAACCGGCCAATGCGTTGGAGGACGTTGCCGTAATAGCCCGGCTTGATGAGGGGACAGGCAAGTGGCACGCCATCAACCCGGCGACTCGCCAACCCTACGGGCCAGCGCTGAGGGATTTCAAACCCAAGGTGCTGTCCCGTAATGAACTGTGCGACAACCTCAATACGTTGCATCAGAAACTTGGTAAAGATGAACAATTCAGTATTTGTTACGCCACGGCGTTACGCAGCGCTCAAGCCGACAAAAAAATCACCCAGACCGCGTACGATCGCCTCCTTCCCGAATTCAAGGGTGGCGGCACGCAGCACTATAAACACGTATTGAAGATTGAGCCGCAGGCCCTTAAAAGCACCTTCAATGCGGCCGACATCACAGAGTCGGGCGTCGTCACGTTTATC
>NZ_JBARTQ010000116.1:0-5234 GCF_049645325.1 Pseudomonas sp.
AACGGGTCAGTGAAATCGAACCGGCTGCGCGGGCGCTACATGATTACTGGTTGAGCAAGCGCTGAACCGACCTTATTCGAAGTTAAGGTCAAACGCCTGGTAGAACGCATTGCCGGTGTTGGCCACGATCCACATCAACACCACCATATGCCGGCCTTTTTTCCCACGCGGCAGCGTCACCTGGTGCTCGACCTTGGCCTTCATTTCATCCGCGTGCTGGTAATACGGCACTTGGGTATAGAAGTCTTCGAAGAAGGGTTTGGCCTCAAGTTGGGCGCGGCTGATGCGCTGCTTGGGGTCCCAGCCATCCTTGGTGATCAGCCAGCGATAACCACGGGTGACGTGGGCGGCGGTGTACGCCCACTGCACCTTGAACACCTGCCCGGCCTCGACATTCAGCAGCGGCCAGGTAAACGCCGTGTTGAGCTTTTTGCTCATTTCCTCGTCGGTGAAGTTCACGCAGTCGCGGTCGTCGGTTTTACCGCCACTCAAGATGTGACCATCCCCGGGCGGCGTGACGCTTTGATCATCGGTCTCATAAGGCGCCGGAAACGGCCCGGCGGTGAGTGCCGGAAAATTCTTGCCGCCTTCCATTTCGTTGACTTGCCAGTTGCCCAGCAAGCCCCGCTCTACGGCGACTGAGCCACGGCTCGCCGGGGCTATAACACGACCGTGCCGGAGTTGGGTCTGAGGTTTGTTCATTTCATTCACTCCTTGATTGAAAATCGCCCCGTCATGGGGCACGCCCTGAACTTACCTCGGCAGGCTTTATTGTCCAGCCGGCTTTTCTCTCGGAAAATTCATACATTGCCCTTCTCTCGCGGGGGAAGCGCGGTTGTCCTGCAACGGATTTGTTATTTGTCCTACCCGGCAAGGAGCGGTCCTGCTACAGGCACTGTCGATGGAGCGATAAGACACCAAGTCGACACCTACGTAGGAAATGTCGACCCAGGGTGCGCTACTGGTTGCGACGGTCCTCTGATTCTTGGTATCACAGGCGCCTTCGATAAAACCCCGATCAAAGGATTGAATGACCATGACCGCCCACGCTGCCGCCTTCCATGCGTTGCACCGCGACACCCTGCTGGTCCTGCCGAACGTCGCCGATGCAGGCGGTGCGCGCCTGGTTGCGCAGTTGGGTAGCCGAGCCATCGCCACTAGCAGCGCCGCCGTGGCCTGGGCCCATGGTTACAAGGACGGCAATCAACTGCCCCAGCCCCTGTTGATCAGTACCGTGCAGTCCATCGTGCGGGGGGTCAACGTGCCCGTGAGTGTCGATATCGAGGGCGGTTATTCGGACGAACCCGAGCAAGTGGCCCACTTGGTCAAGGCGGTGATTGACGCAGGAGCCGTAGGCATCAACCTTGAAGACGGCACCGGCTCACCAGCGTTGTTGGCCCGAAAGATCGAAGCCGTAAGCCGCGTAGCGGAGAGCTGTGGGGTGAAGCTGTTTATCAACGCGCGCTGTGATGTGTACCTGAAGGGTTTGGCACCCGAGGCACAGCGCCTGGAAGAAGTACTGCGTCGCGCCGATGTTTATCAGCAGGCCGGTGCGGACGGTTTGTTTGCTGCGGGCATGCACCTTGAGCGCGAAATACACCAGCTGTGCCAGTCGACCCCACTGCCGGTCAACGTACTCGCCTGGGCCGGCCTGCCGCCCCCCGCCACCTTGCAGGCCTTGGGTGTACGACGCTTGACAGCGGGCTCCAGCATCGCCGAGTTCCTGCAGGGTGCCATGAGCCAATTGGCAGAGGGTTTCCTGCGCACCGGCACACTGCACACCCAGGGCCTCAAGGCTTTCACCTACGGCGAAGTGAACGGTCTGATGGCGCCGTAATACCGCACGACGGCGGGGAGCACGCTGCGCCCTCCCCGCACAACCTGCGATTACAAGCCCTTGCTCATATCCACCACGAACCGGTAGTGCACATCGCCCTGTTCTACCCGCGCAAACGCCTCGTTGATCTGCGCCATGGCGATCACTTCGACGTCGGCCACGATGTTGTGTTCAGCGCAAAACGCCAGCATTTCCTTGGTGTCGCCAGTGCCGCCAGACCCCGAACTGGCAATGCTGCGTCGCCCCATCGCCAAGAGCATCGGGCTGAAATCAAACTGATCCGGAATGCCGAGGGAGCACAGCGTGGCGTCCAGTTTCAGCGCCGCGAGAAACGGGTCCATCGGGTAGCGGCTAGACACCGTGTCCAGGATGAAATCAAACCGGTAAGCCTGTGCAGCCATTTGCTCGGCATCGGTGGACAACACCACTTCGTGGGCGCCCAATTTCAGCGCCTGCTCGGCCTTCTTCGGCGACGTGGTAAAGGCCACTACGTGGGCGCCCATGGCGCGGGCAAATTTCACCGCCAGGTGCCCAAGCCCGCCAATGCCGATAATGCCCACCGTTTTTCCCGGGCCGACGTTCCAGTGGCGCAGCGGCGAAAACGTGGTGATCCCGGCGCACAACAGCGGTGCGGCACCGGCAGGGTCGAGCCCGTGAGGCAAGGCGTAGGCAAAGTGCTCATCCACCACGTAGTGGTCGGAATAACCACCTCGGGTGCGAGTGCCGTCCACGCGGTCCAGCCCATCGAAAGTCAGGGTCGGGTATTCACGGCAATACACCTCTTTCTCGGCCTTGCACGCTTCACAGTGGCGGCAGGCGTCGACGATGGTGCCGATCATGACCATGTCACCGACGGCAAAATGTTTGACACCCGCCCCCACTGCGGTGACTTCGCCCACCATCTCATGGCCCGGCACCAGCGGAAATTCCTGGCCCCAGTGGTTCATTGAATGAATATCTGAGTGGCACACACCACTGAACAGGATCTTCACCGAGATATCGCGCTCACGCAGTGCGCGGCGCTCAAACGTCCAGGGCACCATCGGCCCGCCACGTTGCAGCGCTGCATAGGCCTTGGTGATTGTCGGCAGATTATTGCCTGTGGGAACACTGCTCATTGCCACCCCTCCGTCGGGACTTTACACTTTACGAAACCTGTAAAGACACTAACACCTTTACACTATTCGTCAACTGTAAGATTCGGAGCGTACAGCCTGAGCAGCATGGAAACCAAGGACGACCGGATCGTCGCAGCAGCCTTTGAGCTGTTCTTTCGCCACGGCTATCGCAAAGTCAGCATGAGCGACATCGCCCAGGCCAGTGAGATGTCGCGGCCTTCGCTGTACACCGCGTTTGCCAACAAAGAAGCGATTTTCGCTGAACTGGTACGCCGCCAATGTGCGCGCAACCTGGCTGAAACCCGCGCGCGGCTGCATAAGATCAGCGGTCTGCGCGCGCGCCTGGGCTGCGTGTTCGCGATCTGGTTGATCGAACCGGTAGCAACGGTAATCGACTCGGAAAACGCTACGGAAATGTTGGCCAACTGCGCGGAGTTTGCGCCACAGGCCGTGGCGGATTTATACGTTCAACTGGAGCTGCAACTGGTTGAAGTGCTGCAACCCGTTGTCCCCGAGACAGCGGCATTGACGGCAGCAGAAATCGCCCGAGTTCTGCGACTGGCCTCAACCGGCCTGAAGACAACGGCAGACAACCTGCAGGATTTACAGCGTATGGTCGACGGCCTGGTGGTCATGGCCGTCGCTGCCGTTCAAGCCACGGACGCGCCGATGCGGGTAAAAGATTCGGATTGATCCGGCCCGCGCTCGACAAGCACCGCGTCTATGCCCGATTATTCGGGTCCGCCCGTCGGCCACTCCGCACCACCTTGCCTTGATCAGGAGCCTTGTACCTTGAGTTCGCAGAAAACCGTGACCGTTACACCGCCCAACTTCCCCCTGAACGGCAAGGTCGCGCCCCCCGGCTCCAAATCGATTACCAACCGCGCCCTGTTGCTGGCAGCCCTGGCCAAGGGCACCAGCCGCTTGAGCGGCGCGCTGAAAAGCGATGACACCCGCCATATGTCAGTGGCCCTGCGCCAGATGGGCGTGACCGTCGACGAACCGGATGACACCACGTTTGTGGTCACCGGCTCCGGCAAGCTGCAACTGCCGATGCAGCCGCTGTTCCTGGGCAACGCCGGCACCGCCATGCGTTTTCTCACCGCCGCCGTGGCGACCGTGCACGGCACCGTGGTGCTGACCGGCGACGACTACATGCAAAAACGCCCGATCGGCCCGCTGCTGGCCACGCTAGGCCAGAACGGCATCCAGGTCGACAGCCCCACCGGCTGCCCGCCCGTGACCGTGCATGGCGTGGGCAAGGTCCAGGCCACACGCTTTGAAATCGATGGCGGCTTGTCCAGCCAATACGTGTCGGCCCTGCTGATGCTCGCGGCGTGTGGCGAGGCGCCGATTGAAGTCGCATTGACCGGCAAGGACATCGGCGCCCGTGGCTACGTCGACCTGACCCTGGACTGCATGCGCGCTTTCGGCGCGCAGGTCGAGGTGGTCGACGACACCACCTGGCGCGTGGCCCCCACCGGCTACACCGCGCACGACTACCTGATCGAACCCGACGCTTCCGCCGCCACCTACTTGTGGGCCGCTGAAGTGCTGACCGGTGGCCGCATTGACATCGGCGTCGCCGCGCAGGACTTCACCCAGCCGGACGCCAAGGCCCAGGCCGTGATCGCGCAGTTCCCGAACATGCAGGCCACCGTGGTCGGCTCGCAGATGCAGGACGCCATTCCGACCCTGGCGGTGCTCGCGGCGTTCAACAACACGCCGGTGCGCTTCACCGAACTGGCCAACCTGCGCGTAAAAGAGTGTGACCGTGTGCAGGCACTGCATGACGGCCTCAACGAAATCCGCCCGGGCCTGGCAACCATCGACGGTGACGACCTGTTGGTAGCGAGCGACCCCGCGCTGGCCGGTACATCGTGCAACGCGTTGATCGACACCCACGCCGACCACCGCATTGCCATGTGCTTTGCCCTGGCCGGGCTGAAAGTCTCGGGCATCCGCATTCAAGACCCCGACTGCGTGGCCAAGACCTACCCCGAGTACTGGAACGCCCTGGGCAGTCTTGGGGTTGCGCTGAGCTACTGAGTCGACGGCGCGCTGAGGGGGAGGGAAAGCACATGACACTTCGCCAACCCTGCCCGCCCGGAGCCTGCGTCTGCGAGCGTGAACAGTTGCTCGACGCGCCCGGCGCCGACCTGCGCATCCTCAACCTGACGCGCCAGGAAGAAAAACGCCTGCTTGAGCGCCTTGAAGACGTCAAAAGCCTGCAAGACCTGGAACACCTGCAACAGCGGATGTACGAGCAGTTGGGCATC
>NZ_JBARTQ010000117.1:0-4036 GCF_049645325.1 Pseudomonas sp.
TAAGTGCGCAGATCGCTGCGCAGGCCTTAAATTACGTGACTTGTAGGAAATTACTTAAGTGCGGTTTTGTCGCTTGCTGATCGCTTTTAGTGTGGCTAAGGTTCGCACACTTCGTCGCATATTGAACGAAGGTAAATGGTATTCCGGGAAGTAATTATAATTGCGCCGGGTGTGCCGCTTCTGCCTTGAATAGTAACGTGCGGCCCAGAATGGTTTATTCAGACAAGCTTTATGCTTATTACTTGGAACTTGCACGGCTGCCTTGCACGGCAGGGGAGTTCGCTGGCTGCGATATGCGCTTTTCGAGTGAGTATGAGGCGTTGGAATTCGAGCTGGGAAAGGCGCAATCGATTCATGGTGCAAGCGTGCCGGACTGGCAGAGCATCAGTGACATCGGCGAGCGCCTGTTGCGTGATCACTCCAAGGATCTGCGCGTCGCTGTTTGGGTAACCTGGGCTTTGCACCAGCGCTTTTCATTTCCGGGCTTGCTGGCGGGCCTCGGTTTGCTGCTGGGTCTTTGTGAGGACCATTGGGCGGTTGTCTATCCAGCCAAGTCGCGTACCCGTTGTGCCGCGTTCGGTTGGCTGGTACTGCGGCTTGACCCGTTGTTTGCGCAAAACATTTCACTGACCGGGCAGTTGCCACTGTTCCAGGCGCTGCTGGAGCACATCGTGCGCCTTGATGAGCTTTGGGGTAAGCGTCTGGGCGACGACGCGCCCTTGTTATTGCCGATTCGCAGGCAACTGTCGGAGCGTTTGGCGATCGCTACGCAAGGTACGCCTGAGACGGGTGGCGTCGCCAGTGTCATCGCCCAGGTCAAACAGGTGACGACTCAGTTGCTCAAGCCCGAGCAGCCGGTCAACAACGAAAAAGATGCTCATAAATTGCTGCGGGCGTTGCAGGAGCAGGCCCGCCCGTTGTGCACCTGGTGGCTGCGCCAGAGTGCCACCGACCTGCGTGCATTGCGCCTCAGCCGAACGCTGGCGTGGCTGACCCTCATCAGCTACCCGGACGCCAACAGCGAGCGGGTGACAGCCCTGCGCCCACCGCCGGCCGACAAACTCAAGCGCTATCAGGAGCGGTTTGCCTTGGGGCAGTACGCCGACCTCTTGCTTGAACTTGAGGCCAGCCTCAGCGGCGCATTGTTCTGGTTCGACGGCGTGCGCATGGCCTGGGAATGCCTTGAAGCCTTGCAGGCAGAGTTGGCGATGACCGAACTCGAAATGAATTTTGCCTTGCTGTTGCAGCGGTTGCCGAGCTTGCCTGAGTTCAAGTTCGACGATGGCGCGCCGTTTGCGGACGCCGCGACGTGTGACTGGATCGCACTTCACGTTGTTCGCCACCTGCATAAGGCCGAGCCCGAACGGGTGGTTACGGATGCCGCAACCGAACCCTGGGAGGCCGCCTTGCAGGCGCAGATGTTCAGGCTGCGCAAGGACGGACTCAAGGCGGCGGTCGGTGCACTCAAGCAAGGATTGTATGCCGCACGCAGTGATCGGGCCCGATTCCACTGGCGCTTGGCACTCGCCAAGTTGTGCATGCGGGCCGGTAAACACGAACTGGGCAGGGTTCAGCTTGAACAGCTGGATAGTGAATTGCAGCACGCGGGCCTGGAGCGCTGGGAGCCCGAGTTGGCGTTTCAGGTAACTCGGCTGCTGTATCGCTGCTATGACCTCTTGCCACAAGACCATGCCGTGCGTGAACGCCGGGAAATGGCTCATCGCAGGTTGTGCCATTTCGACCTGGAAGCAGTACTTGAATAGGCTTTTGAGCCCACTAGAAAAAGGAGAAATACCATGGCCAAAGACGGATCGGTAGCACCCAAGGAACGAATCAATATCACCTTCAAGCCCGCCACCGGCGGCGTTCAGGAGGAGGTCGAGTTGCCTATGAAGCTGCTGGTGCTGGGCGATTTCAGCCAGCGTGAAGACCTGCGCAAGCTCGAAGATCGCAAGCCTATCGGCATCGACAAAAACACTCTCGACGAGGTGTTGGCCAAACAAGCGTTGAGCTTGACGTTAAGCGTACCCAATCGCTTGCAAGCGGATACCGACATCGACGAACTGGCGATCCAGGTCCGTATCAACTCGATGAAGGATTTCAACCCCGCGAGCCTGGTTGAGCAAATACCCGAGCTGCAAAAGCTGATGGCGCTGCGCGAGGCATTGATGGCGCTCAAGGGGCCTTTGGGCAATACCCCAAGCTTTCGCAAAGCTATCGAGCAGGCCCTCGCCGATGACGAATCGCGTGCGCGGGTACTCGCCGAACTGGGACTGAACCCCGCCGTTTGAAACCTTCAGTAAAAGGACACTGACACCATGACACCTACCCAGCACAATCCGCAGTCCGCAGACGCGGCTGTTGAGTACAGCATTCTCGACAACATCATTGCCCAGACATTATTGAGTGCCGATGACGAGGCCTACGGCATTGCCAAGCGCGGTGTGTCGGCGTTTATCGAAGAATTGCTCAAGCCGCACAACAGTGCGGAGCCGGTGAAGAAGCGCCTGGTTGACCGGATGATCGCCGAGATCGATACAAAACTCAGCCAGCAGATGGACGAGATCCTTCACCACCCTGATTTCCAGGCGCTTGAAGCGGCCTGGAAAGGGCTGCAGCTGTTGGTCGATCGCACCAATTTCCGCGAGAACATCAAGATCGAGCTGTTGAATGTCTCGCGACAGGACCTGCTGGATGATTTTGAGGATTCTCCGGAAATCACCCAGTCTGGGCTGTACAAGCATATCTACAGTGCCGAATACGGCCAGTTTGGTGGTCAGCCCGTGGGTGCGATCATTGCCAACTATTTCCTTTCACCCAGCGCACCTGACGTGAAGCTGATGCAGTACGCCTCCAGCGTTGCCTGCATGGCCCATGCACCTTTTATTGCTGCTGCCGGGCCGGGCTTCTTTGGCCTGGAAAGCTTTACCGGGTTGCCGGACCTGAAAGACCTCAAAGACCACTTCGAAGGCCCGCAGTTTGCCAAATGGCAGAGCTTTCGCCAGAGCGAAGATGCCCGTTACGTTGCGCTAACCGTGCCGCGTTTCCTGTTGCGAACGCCTTACGACCCCCTTGAGTCTCCGGTTAAAACCTTTGCCTACCAGGAGAACGTGGTCAACAGCCACGAGCATTACCTGTGGGGCAATACCGCCTACGCTTTCGCCACTCGCCTGACCGACAGTTTCGCGCGCTTTCGCTGGTGCCCGAACATTATTGGTCCACAAAGCGGTGGGGCGGTGGAAGACCTTCCGCTGCATCATTTCCAGAGCATGGGCGAGATCGAAACCAAGATACCTACAGAAGTGCTGGTCTCGGACCGGCGTGAGTACGAGTTGGCGCAGGAAGGCTTCATTGCCCTGACCATGCGCAAGGGCAGTGATAACGCGGCGTTCTTTTCAGCCAGCTCCGTGCAGAAACCCAAGACCTTTGGCATCAGCGAAGAGGGCAAGGCCGCCGAGCTCAATTACCGGCTCGGCACCCAGTTGCCGTACATGATGGTGGTTAATCGTCTGGCCCACTACCTCAAGGTGTTGCAGCGCGAACAATTGGGTTCGTGGAAGGAGCGTACTGACCTTGAGCTGGAGCTCAACAAGTGGATTCGCCAATATGTGGCCGATCAGGACAACCCCAGTGCTGAAGTCCGTGGCCGCCGGCCGTTGCGCGCGGCACGCATCGTTGTCAGCGATGTAGACGGTGAGCCGGGCTGGTATCGGGTCAACCTGAGCGTGCGCCCGCATTTCAAGTACATGGGCGCCGATTTCACGTTGTCGTTGGTCGGCAAGCTTGATAAAGAATGAGAAAAGGCCAGGGAATGCCCCATAACCATAGCCTTTTCGAGCGGCTCGATCGCGACGCCTCCACCCAGGTGTGCGGCGTGGCATCCGTGGCGGCGCATTTGGGGAAAATGCTCAGCACCCGTGCGGGCAGTGTCCAGACACTGCCCGATTACGGCTTGCCCGACCTCAATGACATGCGGCTTAGCCTGCATGAGTCCTTGACCCAGTCGCGTGTTCTCATCGAGCGCTTTATCCAGGCC
>NZ_JBARTQ010000118.1:0-2848 GCF_049645325.1 Pseudomonas sp.
GGCTTGCTCGCGAATGCGGTGGGTCAGCCAATGAATCCATCAACTGACACACTGCATTCGCGAGCAAGCCCGCTCCCACATTTTTTTGATCCGGTTCGGCTTCAGATATCAGCTCGCTGCTACACCGCAGATCTGCTTTTCTGTGGGAGCTGGCTTGCCTGCGATGCAGACACCTCGGTTTATCAGTGACACTCAAGTGATGCTATCGCCGGTAAGCCAGCTCCCACATTTGACCGATCAGAAATTGAATGTTTGGGCCAGCCCTCGGCAAGCATCCCAGCTCCCGTTCGTGATCCGCTCTTGATCCAACCACTCAGGCCGCCGTGTTCTGCTTTTGATCTTGATCTGAGGCGCCCCGTTAAAGCACACCGCGCCTATGCGAGGTGCAAAGTGGTCGGCCTGAGCGCAATGCACAGGCCCGGCAACTTGCGTTCGATCATCGCCCACAACCCGCCTTCCCCCACTGTCATCGCCCCATACCGCGCCGCACCATGGCCGCCACCTGCATAACCCCAATAACAACAGGTCCCTCGCCATGAGCACTTTGCACCCGCGCCAGCTGTTGCTGGTCACCGCTATCGCCAGCCTTGCCTTGCCCGTCGTCGCCGAAGAACACGGCTTTCTCGAAGACGCCAGCGCCAACCTCAACCTGCGCAATTTCTTCTTCAACCGCAATTACACCAACCCGACCAAAGCCCAGGGCGGCGCGCAGGAGTGGACGCAAAGTTTCATCCTCGACGCCAAGTCCGGCTTTACCCAGGGCACGGTGGGTTTCGGCCTGGATGTGCTGGGTTTGTACTCGCAAAAGCTCGATGGCGGACGTGGCACCGGTGGCACCCAGCTGTTGCCACTGGACCGTGATGGCCGCCCGGCGGACAATTTCGGGCGCCTGGGCGTCGCGTTCAAGGCGCGGATTTCAAAGACTGAACTGAAAGTGGGCGAATGGATGCCGGTGCTGCCGATCCTGCGCTCGGACGACGGCCGTTCCCTGCCGCAAACCCTGCGCGGCGGACAGGTCACTTCCAAGGAAATTGACGGCCTGACGCTGTACGGTGGCCAGTTCCGCGCCAACAGCCCACGCGACGACAGCAGCATGACGGACCTGTCGATGTTCGGCAAAACCGCTTTCACCTCCGACCGTTTCAACTTCCAGGGCGGCGAATATGCGTTCAACGACAAGCGCACCCAGGTAGGCCTGTGGAATGCGCAGCTCAAGGACATTTACCGCCAGCAGTTCGTCAACCTGATCCACAGCCAACCCGTGGGCGACTGGACCCTGGGCGCCAACCTCGGGTTCTTCTACGGCAAGGACGACGGCAGCGCGAGTGCAGGCGAGCTGGACAACAAGACCTGGTCCGGCTTGTTCTCCGCCCGTTACGGCGGCAACACCTTCTACGTCGGCCTGCAAAAGCTCACCGGCAACAGCGCGTGGATGCGCGTCAACGGCACCAGCGGCGGCACCCTGGCCAACGACAGTTACAACGCCAGCTACGACAACGCCCAGGAAAAATCCTGGCAAGTGCGCCACGACTTCAACTTCGTGGTCCTTGGTGTGCCGGGCCTGACCTTGATGAACCGCTACATCAGCGGCAGCAACGTGCACACCGGCACCATCACCGACGGCAAGGAATGGGGCCGCGAGAGCGAATTGGGCTACACCGTCCAGAGCGGCACACTCAAAAACCTTAATGTGCGCTGGCGCAACTCCAGCATGCGCCGCGACTACAGCAACAATGAGTTCGATGAAAACCGGTTGATCGTCAGTTACCCGATCAGCCTGCTGTGAACCAGCGCTGAACTTGCTGTATGGTGCGCGCCTGCCGCTGCTGATCCGCCCAGCAGCGGCCTCAATTCGAGCCCGCACATTTAATGAAATCCTTCGCCAACACCTGCGCACTGCTTGCCCTGGCGTTGAGCCTCAGCGGGTGCATCGGCGCACCCATTGCCCTGACGCCGCAGACCGAACAGCGCTTGCAGGCCCAGGCACCGATTCGTTTCCTACTGACCTTTGATGATGGTCCCAGCGCCTCGGGTTACAACAACCCGAGCCGCTCGGTGGTGGCAGACCTGGCGCACAACCCGGTACTGCCGGGCATCAAGGCGGTGTTCTTCCTGCAGACCGAGGCCTCGCGTTCCGGCGGCAGCGCCCGCGGGCGCAAGACCATGGAGCGTGAATACGCGGCCGGGCATGTCCTCGCGTTCCACACGGCCACGGCCTTTCATACCAACCACCGTTGGCTGAACGACAGCGAGCTTGAAAGCACCCTCACCCAAGGTGCGGCCGACATTGCGTCGATCACCGGCGCGCCACCCGCGCTGGTGCGCCCACCCTTCTGGAACTACGACAAACGCACTTTCGCCGCCTACACGCGCCACAACATGCACGTGTTGCTGACGGACTTGAGTGCCAACGACGGCAAGATCTGGGGCTTCAATGGCAGCCCGCGTCGCCGCGCCAACCTGTACCGACAACTGTCGGTGGTGCGCGAGCGCATTGCCTTGGGAGAGTTGCCGACGGTGGATGGCGTGATACCTGTGGTGGTGACCTTCCACGACATCAACCGCTACACCGCGCGGCACTTGCAGGAGTACCTGCAGATCCTGATGGACAGCGCGCGGATTAACGGCATGAAAACCGCGGCCGAGCCCTTCTACACCGACCACACCACCCTGGAACGCGCGGCGCTGGCGCGCACGGTGAAGGATGTGAATGAGCCGGTGCATCTGCCCGGCGTGTGGAACTGGGTGTGGGATGCGGATTCACACTGACGTCTGGAACCCTGTGGAGATCCACTGTGGGAGCGGGCTTGCTAGCGAAAGCGGATTATCAGCCAATACACCTGTGACT
>NZ_JBARTQ010000119.1:0-3632 GCF_049645325.1 Pseudomonas sp.
GCCGGACTATTATCGTGGTCACGACGTTGCTCGATGCCGAGGAAGTTACTGCACGCGACCTGGCGCAGATCTACCGTGCGAGATGGAACGCCGAACTCGATCTGAGGTCACTGACGCAAACGATGCAGATGGACATCTTACGGTGCAAGACACCGGAGTTGGTGCGGAAGGAAATCTGGACGCACATCTTGGCCTACAATCTCATCCGCACGATTATCGCCCAGGCCGCCAGCGCACATGATGTTGAACCGCGAACCATCAGTTTCAAAGGAGCAATCCAGACACTCGAAGCGTTCCAACCGTTGATTGCGATTCAGAGCGAACGCGACGCAACGCATGGTCGAAGCCTCTACCAACAACTAATCGACGCCATCGCAACTCATCGCGTTGCCGACAGACCAGACCGGTTTGAACCTCGTAAAAGAAAACGCCGGCCAAAGAAATACGATCGAATGATGAAACCCAGGCACGAACTCAAACGAGATATTCTTAAAGGACTTAGGGAGATCTAAGTGCCATTCGACGGTTAGTCCTGAGGGCGCAAAGCCGGCCGCGTATCTAACGCAGGACGGGGCCCCGTTGCGCGCGGAGGTGTGATTCACCTCTGTAGTTTTAGCGCAATCAAAAACTTCCGAGGTGTTGTCGACCTGTGCGCGCAACGACGTCGGACTTTCTGCGATAGGAGTTGTCGACCTACGCGCTTTCACGGTGACGAGGCTGGCTGCTGAGAACCGTGATCTCGCGCCATCAATCGGATGACAGCAGCCGCGTTGCTCGTAGCACACTCGTCCGCGTCGGGGGGCCGCTGCATCACTCATGCTCGGCCGGCAACCTTCGCCGGTCCAATTTGTGCCGTTTTTCGGTCGTATCCTGAGACGTCCTATAAAACGTGATCGAACAATTCGAAAATCGAAGGCGACTCACTTCACGAATAGTTCGACGGTCTGGTGCGTTTGGGCAGAGGACACAGGCCGAGCCGCGTTCAGATATAAGAGCGCTCCCACTGTCGCCAATCAAGAGCGTCGACACATTCACGGCACCGGTCGATGGATTCTGCCAAGGCTCGATAATATCCCGCCAGAACGAGAGCGCGGCCGGCAGTTCCTCGACCAATTGCATCAACCGCCGGATTGCCACGTAAAGCATCGAGCTGATGATGATACTCCTCGATCAACGCGCTGTTATCCGGTAACCCACCGATGGGTCCATGCCCGATGATTGTTTGCTCAATTGCCTTCAGAGAGTCCCCGAAGGATTTTCGCAACTCGCGTACTGCCGCGGCCAAAGAAGCAAACGATGGATCATCAGGAGTCTGAATCCGCGCGTGCTCAGTCAATTCAATGCGGAAGATTAGCGATTGCATCGAAGCAAGCAATTCGCTCACCTTTTTGGAATCATTTTGAGGGGCACGTCGCGGATCGATCAAATGCGTCGAAAGGCCACAAGTTTTGAAGCGGCTGAGCAAACCAGCCTGCTGGACTCCCAAAAATGATTTGCCACGCTCGGTCCATGGAGGGGACGCGCCAAGTGCGACAAGCGTCTGCCCGCAATTTTGAAAGAACCCCAATATGTTTCGCCGCAATGTTTGTTCCGGTGTAGACCAGGCAAAGAATTGAAGCAGAATCATGGGAACGATGAACCCGCCACAGTCACCGATCAGCGCATTGGAAAACGTGGAAAACGAGTAGGACTGCTGGAGAGAGATGGACGTCAGTCCACACACAAGCATGCCGCCGAACTTTCCCACAAACATCTTGGTGACATTAGCCGAGTTGATCAGGTAACAGAACGGCAGCGTTGCCAAAAAGAATACCACCGCAAGCTGGAAATATCCGTCCAGAGGACGCATCAGACCAAAATAGAGAATCGCAGCAACGACAGGGCCAATGACGAGTGAAAGCAGGATGCCACGCCGCGGCATCGCCGGGAATAGCGCATTGAAACTAACCACTACGACCGAATACAACATCAGCTTGCCCGTCCCACTGGGCCAATTACTCAACACCCATAGATACGCAACTGCAATCATCACCAGAACAGCGATGGCCGACTTAATCAGTCGTGGTGCGAAGGGAGGCGCGGCCGAGTGGTGTTTTACTACGGCACGTGCCTCGGTTCGTGCTTTGCCGGTTTCGACGCTGGCTAGGGAGTTGTGTACCGTGCTAATCTGTGTTGCGAGTTGAGCAAGCTTTTCCTGCAGGCCAAGCAGCGCGCCCTTGCTCATGATGTCCACTTCTGACGATTCGATCTCATCTGCCAGCTTGTGAAGAAAAGGATCGAGTGAGTCGCGGCCTTGAACAATTTCGCCAAGGCGCGAACCGTCGCGGGGTCCAGGGACCGCCTCGGCCAAATTCTGCATCTGATCGTTCAATTTCTGCGTTATCTGTCGCAAAGTCGGAGATTGGTGGACGAAATCGCTGAGAACCGGGATCGACTGGCATATATCCAGGTGTTCACGAACGGTGACCATCGCGTGCGCCAGAGAAGTGAACTGGTCGAGTAAGCACTTGTAGGAGACCTCAAATCGTTTCATCCGCCAACTGTCAATCGCCGCGGTCTGCAAAGTCGCTGCCGGTTTAGATAGCCCCTGGATGACACGTTGCTCAGTGCGAATTAGATCCGCGCGCCCGTCTTTTCCCTCGACAGTCTCAACCATTAGTCGCAGGAGATCTCGGCAATTCTCGGTGTTCGCCCGCAGTTGTTCCTCGAAAATCGTCGCTGTGTTTGTCGGCCAGAGCAAACTGTGTACAAGTGAATCGACGACGACGGCAAGCAGAATTGCCGAGCCCCACGCGACCCCGAACTCAAAAGAACCGTCTGGATTTTCAAGTGATCCATAGCCAATCAACACCATCGACACGGCGCCGAGCAAGTAAGCGTAGAAGTAACGATTGCCTTGCAAGCAGAACACCACAACGCCCACCGCCACCGATATGGCAACAATGAAAAGAACGCGATCTTGGGCAAACAATGCCAGCAGAACGAGTGCAGCAAGCCAGCCCGTAATCCCTCCGATAAAGCGCATGATGCCTGTTTGGATCGTGCTTGCCGAGAAACCCTTTTGGATCATCAGAGCCGTGGTGGCGCCGATCCCTGCACTGATGTTCCCAAGCCAAAAGGCGATTCCTATCGTGAGCACGATGGCCAAGCTCGATTTCATCGCCAACAGAAGGCTCGCGAGGTCAATCGCGTTGAAGATGCGCATCGGTAGCGCCAATAAATGGTGGAAAAGTGACGAGGCGGGCGCCGGCATTACCGAGTCTTGAGAAGTTGTGCTCACAGACGTTCTCGTCAATCAGTTGTTGCTCGGCTCGATCGAGATCGAAGCAGTCGTGCCCGACACAAGTTGGATGTTGTCGGGGATCTCTTCCAGGCGAATCGTCACCGGAACGCGCTGCGCCAGTCGTACCCAATCGAACGTCGGTTCGATTTGAGGGACGACGCCCATTTCACCTTCCGTCGAAGCGACGTCTGGCGGGTTGGTTGCACGGCCGATGGTGTCAACGACACCCTCAATCGGTTGGTCGTGATGGCCCATCAGCGTAACAATCGCTCGATCACCTTGCTTGATGTGTCTTAGTTTCGTTTCCTCGAAATAGGCATGCACTCGAAACGTATTGCTATCGACAAAG
>NZ_JBARTQ010000120.1:0-2434 GCF_049645325.1 Pseudomonas sp.
CTGGCCCACCGCTTTCGCGAGCAAGCCCGCTCCCACAGGGGGTTAGGCGATGATCTTTCGAAGCAGTAGCAGCAGTAAGAAATGCGCTGGATAAAGGGCATACGCCCAACGGCGCATGGCCGGTGGCGAGACATTTTGGGCATGTCGCAACAAGACCAAACCGGCCAATGGCGCGATCAGGCACGCGGCCAATCCCATCAATGCCACCGGTGTGCCGCTATTGAGCAAAATCTGCCACTGGTTAGCCGCCACGCAGACCAATCCCGGCAACACGCTGAAATACCATGGCCGGCGAAACACCCACAACATCGCCAGCGGCAGCAATACGCCGAAAAATCCGAACATCAAATGCGTGGAGAATACTCCCGCCAATGCGAGCGCGATCAGCGCCAATCCTCGATCAATAAGCGCCTTCTGCTGCCATCCTCGGGCAACCAGCAAGCCCAGCGCCAGGGTTGGCAGCACGTTCAACGTATCGGCATCGTCGATAAACATTCGGTACGGCACTTCACTGATCACACTGAACAGCAACAGCCAGCCCAGGTAGCGCCACTGGCCGGTCACCGGTGCGTTTCTCACCCGGTGCAAATTCGCCGCAATCGCCAGGCAAAACCATGGGAAGGCCAGGCGCCCCGGCACATACAGACCATCGAGGCTCAAACCGACATACCGCAGGTGGTCCAGCACCATGCTCAGCAGCGCCAGCCACTTGAGCAAATCCAAAGCGCCGTCGCGCGCGCGGACGACAGACATCGCTTGAGTACCGTGCATAATTCCCCAGTGACTTTGCATTTACAGTGCGTGCGCACGCCTGACAATCTTGGTTAAAGTGCGCACCAACATCGACCACAGGAATGGGCCATGACCGACAAGAGCCAACAATTCGCCAGTGACAACTATTCCGGCATCTGCCCGGAAGCCTGGGCCGCCATGGAACAAGCCAACCAGGGCCATCAACGCGCGTATGGCGATGATGAATGGACCCACCGCGCCGCCGACGGTTTCCGCAACTTGTTCGAAACCGACTGCGAAGTGTTCTTCGCCTTCAACGGCACGGCGGCCAACTCCCTGGCGCTGTCTTCGTTGTGCCAGAGCTACCATAGCGTGATTTGCTCGGAAACCGCCCACGTCGAAACCGACGAATGCGGCGCGCCGGAGTTTTTCTCCAACGGCTCCAAGCTGCTCACCGCGCGCACCGAGAACGGCAAGCTGACCCCGGAATCGATCCGCGAGATCGCCCTCAAGCGCCAGGACATTCACTACCCGAAACCGCGCGTGGTCACCCTGACTCAGGCCACCGAAGTCGGCAGCGTGTACACCCCGGAAGAAATCCGCGCGATCAGCGCCACCTGCAAAGAACTGGGCCTGAACCTGCACATGGACGGCGCGCGCTTCTCCAACGCCTGCGCATTCCTCGGCTGCTCCCCGGCCGACCTGACCTGGAAAGCCGGCGTCGACGTACTGTGCTTTGGCGGCACCAAAAACGGCATGGCCGTTGGCGAGGCGATCCTGTTCTTCAACCACAAGCTGGCCGAAGACTTTGATTACCGCTGCAAACAGGCCGGCCAGCTGGCGTCGAAAATGCGCTTCCTGTCTGCCCCGTGGGTAGGCTTGCTGGAAAACGACGCCTGGCTCAAACACGCCCGCCACGCCAACCACTGCGCGCAACTGCTGAGTAGCCTGGTGACGGATATTCCCGGCGTGGAATTGATGTTCCCGGTGCAGGCCAACGGCGTGTTCCTGCAACTGTCGGAAGCCGCCATTGAGGCGCTGACGGCCAAGGGCTGGCGTTTCTACACCTTCATCGGCAAAGGCGGCGCGCGGTTCATGTGTGCGTGGGATACAGAGGAGGAGCGTGTAAGAGAATTAGCCGCCGACATCCGTGAGGTCATGGGCGCTTAAGCGCAACGAATACTGGCGGATTGCCGAGACTGTTTTTTGATATTTCTGACAGTAACGCCCTGCGTTTTATTGGCTAGCCTCTTGGAGCCCGGAAGGAAAAAGCCGCTGCAGCGGCGCTCTTTTCGGCAACAACTGCCTGCCGAATAATCGGCCGGAAACGGACATCCAGCAGAGGGCTACACCGATGGAATATCAAATCTACGGCAACACCGTGCGCAGTGCAGACGCTATCAGCACCACCGTCATCGACTGGGACGACTTCAGGAAGTTCGCCAAAGTCGGTGACACCATCCGGGAGCCGTCGAGAACGCTGACCATTACCGAAAAAGTCTACGAATCGACAGCTTCAGGCCAGAACTTCGTCATCCACATCTATGCCCAATAAGCGTCAGCGCCTAAGGGCCGCATGATTGATCGTTCCCACGCTCTGCGTGGGAATGCATCAAACAAACTGTGGGAGCGGGCTTGCTCGCGAATGAGGTGGATCAGTCAACATGTTCGGCGACTGACACTCCGCATTCGCGAGCAAGCC
>NZ_JBARTQ010000121.1:0-6831 GCF_049645325.1 Pseudomonas sp.
AGAGCGGAACCAATCCAAGCCATCACCCAAATAACGGATATGCCCCCAGCAAACGTGCAAACACCTAACCCATCCTCAACGAACCCACAAAATCCAGAAACGCCCGCACCTTGGCCGCAGGCAAATGCCGCGACGGGTAATAGGCATACAACGGAAACCGCTCATCCGGCCAGTCGGGAAACAACTCCACCAAACTCCCCGCCTTGAGCGCCGGCGCCAGGCCCAGATCAAGCATCTGCGCCACCGCGTGCCCATGCTCGCACACGCTGTACAAGGTGCTCGCGTCATTGACCACCAGGCGCCCACTGGTACGCACACTCAATTGCTCGCCAGGGCGGTGAAACTCCCAGGCAAACGGCTTGCCGGTTTGCGAGTCGCGAAAGTCCAGGCACATATGCCCGGTTTCCAGGTCCTGCGGAATGACCGGCCGGCCGTATTGCTCAAGGTAGGCAGGCGAGGCCAGGGTGAGCACGCGCACGTCCATCAACTTGCGCGCGATCAACGAAGAGGATTGCGGGATGCCAAAGCGAATCGCCAAATCGAAACCGTCGGCCACCAAATCGCCGAGCTGGTCGCGGGTATGCAGGTCCAGTTGCAACTGCGGATAGCGGCGCATGAAGTCGCCCAGCACCGGGCCGAGGACCAGCCGCGAAAAGTACGGGTCGATGTTCACCCGCAAGCGCCCGCGCACGGTCAGTGCGCTGTCGGCGGCCGAGTTGGCCGCCTCTTCGAGACCCGCCAGCAGCGGAGCGATTTCCTCGTAGAAACGCCGCCCCTCGTCGGTCAATTGCACCGAGCGGGTGGTGCGGTCGAACAGGCGAATGCCCAAGCGTTTTTCCAGGCGTGAAATCGCCCGGCTGACCCCCGAGGGCGTCATGTCCAGGCTGTCGGCGGCGCGGGCAAAACTGCCGCAATCAACGACCGCCGCCAATACACCCATGCCGCCGGCCAAGCCTGGATCAAAACTCATGAGTGGTTGCCTGTCAGTGATCTGAAGGCATGAATGCTAGCGCAGAATGCTTACAGAAACATGCCGCCCGAGGCTTCGATGCGCTGCCCGGTGATCCAGTGGCTGCCGTCGGCCAGCAGCATCGAGATGGCCCCGCCGATATCGTCCGGCAACCCGGCGCGGCCCAGGGCGGTGTTGTTGGCGACCATCGCATTCACATTCGGGTTGTCGCGGACCGCACCGCCGCTGAAATCGGTGGCAATTGCACCGGGCGCCAGGGTGTTAACGGTGATCCCGCGCGGGCCCAGTTCCTTGGCCTGGTAGCGCGACAGCACTTCCACCGCGCCCTTCATCGACGCATACGCCGAATAGCCCGGCAGGCTGAAGCGCGCCAGGCCGCTGGAGATATTGATGATGCGCCCGCCATCGCTGATCAGCGGCAGCAGTTTCTGGGTCAGGAAAAACGGCGCCTTGAAGTGGATCGCCACCAGTTGGTCGAACTGTTCCTCGGTGGTTTCGGCAAAGCTGGCGTGGGCGCCGATGCCGGCGTTATTGACCAGAAAGTTGAAGTGGTCCTGTGCGAAAACGTCCTTGAGCACCGTGGCAATTTCGCCAACAAAGTCATTGAAGGTGGCGCTCTTGCTCACATCCAGTTGCAGCATGGCGGCGCGGCTGCCCAAGGCTTCAATCTGGGCCACGACTGCCTGGGCTTCGGCCGCTGCGCTGTGGTAGGTGCCGATGATGTCGACGCCTTGTGCCGCCAGGTGCAGTGCGGCGCTTTTGCCCAGGCCGCGGCTGGCGCCGGTGATCAGTGCGATTTTACGAGACATGCTGAATTCCTCTGAGTGGTCGTGGGACTGAGTGTATTTGTCCGCCCATAACGTGATAAACAGAGCGATATCGGAATCACTGCCCGGATAAGGCGAACAATCCCATGAACAAGCTTGAGCTGTTGCGCACCTTCGTGCGGGTCACCGAGTTGTCGAGTTTCACTCAGGCGGGCGAGAGCCTGGGCTTACCGCGTTCCACCGTGTCCGAGCATGTGCAGGCGCTGGAAGAACTGCTCGGCGCGCGCCTGTTGCAGCGCACCACGCGCAAGGTGCAGGCCACTCAGGACGGGCGCGTGCTGTATGAGCGCAGCAAGGATTTGCTCGCGCACATGGAAGAACTCGAAGGCCTGTTTCGCCAGGATGAGGCGCAACTCACCGGGCGAATTCGCGTGGACATGCCCAACGTGATGGCGCGGGAATTGATCTTGCCGCGCCTGCCGGGGTTTATGGCTGCGCACCCGCTGATCGAGCTGGAAATCAGCAGCACTGACCGCCAGGTCGACCTGATGGCGGAAGGCTTTGACTGTGTATTACGGGTGGGCGCGCAGCCGGACCAGTCGGTGGTGGCGCGGTTGCTGTGCAGCATGCCGATGATCAACTGCGCGAGTGCGGCCTACCTGCAACGCAATGGGGTTCCACTGACCCTGGCCGACCTGGCGAACCATCAACTGGTGCATTACGTGCGACCGCTGGGCTCACGCTCGGCGGGGTTTGAATACGTGCAGGGCAACAAGGTGCACCGCATTCCCATGGCCGGGCGGGTCACGGTCAACAGCACCGATGCCTACAAGGCGGCCTGTGTGGGTGGCTTCGGGATTACCCAGGTGCCGGCCCTGGGCATTCGCGATCAACTTGCCAGCGGCGAACTGGTGGCGGTATTGCCGGACTACCCGGCACCGGCGCTGGATGTGTCCCTGCTCTACGCCGGGCAACGGCATTTACCGCAACGGGTGCGGGTGTTCATGGATTGGCTGGCCGCCACCTTGCAAGCCCAGCTCTAACGCCGCGCCGACAATTGCTGCGGCGCCAGGAAGGCGTCGTGGAAATAATCCCGGAACGCTTGCATCGCCGGGGTGAATGCGCGTTCGCGGTGCCAGGCCAGGCCCACGCTCATGGGTGTGACCGGGTCGGTCACGGTCAGGGTTTCGATGCGTTTGCCTTCCAGGGACCAGGGCCGGTGCACCAGGTCTGACAGAATCGCCACGCCGCTGCCATTGGCGACCATGCTGCGCACCGCCTCCACGGAACTGGTGCGCAGGCGCACCTTGGGCGTTTGCCCGGCCTGTTCCCAGTAACGCATAGCACTGTGTTCGGCCTCGTCGACGGTGAGCAGGATGTAGGGTTCCTGCGCCACATCCGCGAGGCTGACGGCGCCGCGCTCGCACAGCGGGTGATGGCTGGGCAGCCACAGACGGCGTTCTGAATTGAACAGGATTTCGGAAACGATATCCGGGTGCGTCAGGTTGGCGGTGAGCACCACGGCCATGTCGAACTGGCCGTCGAGCAGGCCGTGTTCGATGGCCTGGCGCTCTTGCTCGAACACCTCGATGGTCACATCCGGGTGCCAGTGCTCCATGCGTTGCAGGTGGTGGGGCAGGAAATAACCCAGCACCGTGTAGCTGGCGGCCACGCGCAGCACGCCGCTGGCGCGGTAGTCCGGCAACGGGCTGTTCAGTGCATCCTCCACGCTGCGCACGATCACATAGGCACGGTTGAGAAAATGCCGCCCGGCGTCGGTGAGGTTCATACCTTGGGCCGAACGCACGAACAGCTGCACGCCAAGCATGGCCTCCAGTTCCTTGATCGCGGTGGTCACCGCCGACTGGGAGATGTTCAGGTGAATCGCCGCCTGGGAAATCTGGCCGATCTCGGCAGTGGCGACGAAGTAGCGGACTTGGCGCAAGGTCAGGGACATTCAGCACTCCGATAACGGCTCGTTCCCACGCGCTGCGTGGGAATGCCTCTTGTGACGCTCCGCGTCACGGTTTTAAGCGCGGACGCGGAGCGTCCCGGGCTGCATTCCCACGCAGAGCGTGGGAACGATCAGTGCATATCTGATTTTCAGAAGATGGGCCATCTGATAATAGATCTTCCCAAGGGGTCAAGCCCCGGCCTACTTTCCAGCATCACCTTTGGCGGAGCAGCCCTGATGCAGGCAGTGGATTTCAATTCAGACATGGGCGAGGGCTTCGGCCCCTGGACCATCGGCGATGGCGTCGACGCGGAGCTGATGGCCTACATCAGCTCGGCCAACATCGCCACCGGCTTCCACGCCGGCGACCCGGGCACCATGCGCCGCACCGTCGAGCGCGCCAAGCAACTGGGCGTGGCCATTGGCGCGCACCCGGGCTTTCGCGACCTGGTTGGTTTTGGTCGCCGGCACATCAACGCGCCGGCCCAGGAACTGGTGGACGACATCCTCTACCAGCTCGGCGCCCTGCGCGAAATTGCGCGTGCCCAAGGCGTGACCCTGCAACACATCAAGCCTCACGGCGCGCTGTACATGCACCTGGCCCGCGACGAAGAAGCCGCGCGGCTGCTGGTGCAAAACCTGCAAATCATCGAGCCAACACTGCTGCTGTACTGCATGCCCAATTCGGTGATCTGGCGCGTCGCGCAGGAACTCGGCCAGCCGGTTGTGCGCGAGTTTTATGCCGACCGTGAGTACGATCTCAGCGGCTCCATCGTGTTTACTCGCCACGTGCGTGCGCTGGACCCTGCGACGGTGGCGGCGCGTGTCCTGCGCGCGTGCCAGACCGGGCGGGTACGCACGGTCGAAGGCGAAGACCTGCTGATCGAGTTCGATTCCATCTGCCTGCACAGCGACACCCCCGGCGCGCTGGAACTGGTGGAAGCCACCCGCGAAGCGCTGGATCAAGCGGGCATTGAAGTCAGGAACAGGCTTGCCGTTGTGAGCGCCTAGCTTTAGCGCGCGGCCTTTTGTGGTGAGCGGGCTTGCCCCGCGCTGGGCTGCGCAGCAGCCCCAATAAACACACCGCCCGTTTCAGATAGAACAGAGCCGCCTGGTTTCAGGGCCGCTACGCGCCGCAGCGCGGGGCAAGCTCGCTCACTACAAAAAAAGTCCGCTGGCGACAGTAAGCCCGCTGCCACACAAGATCGCTTGCCATTCACCCTTTTTTGCCTGCCTTTCTACAATGATTCCAAGAGGAACAGACATGGCTCAAACGTCCCCCATCCGCTACAGCTTCGGCGGTGATGAACACCTGTTCGCCGAGGTCAGCGACAGCATGTCCCTGGAGGCCTTTTTCAAAGGCATGGCCGTGACCCGCGCCGTGGAGCGCCTGGCCCTGGAAGGTGTGCTGGATGTGTGCCTGGCCAACGCGTCGTTCCAGATTCGCTTCGACCCCGACCGTATTGCGCCCCACGTACTGCTCGACGCCGTACAAAGCGCCGAAGCCCAGGCCGTGGCCGAGCGCACCTTGCACACGCGCATCATCGAGATCCCGGTGCTCTATAACGACCCCTGGACCCATGAAACCCTGATGCGTTTTCGCGACCGCCATCAAGACCCCAGCGGCACCGACCTGGAATACGCCGCGCGCATTAACGGCTTGGCCGACGTGAACGCGTTTATCGCCGCCCACAGTGGCGCGCCGTGGTTTGTGTCGATGGTCGGGTTTGTCGCGGGCTTGCCGTTCATGTTCCAGATGGTCGAGCGCGAACGACAATTGCAGGTGCCCAAATACCTGCGCCCACGCACCGACACGCCGAAGCTCACCCTCGGCCATGGCGGCTGTTTCGGCTGTATCTACTCGGTGCGCGGCGCCGGTGGGTACCAGATGTTCGGGGTGACACCGGCGCCGATCTACGACCCGGCGCAACAGTTGGCTTACCTCAAGGAACACATGGTGTTCTTCCGGCCCGGCGACATTGTGCAGTTCAAACCCGTGGACCGTGACGCCTACGACGTGGCCGTTGCCGAGGTGGACGCGGGCCGTTTCGACCTGCGCATCCGGCCGGTGGAATTTTCCCTCGACGCCTTTCTCGCCGACCCCGTCGGCTACCCGAAAACCCTGCAGGAGGCGCTGGCATGATCAAGGTGCTCAAACCCGGCCTCGCCACCTCCGTGCAAGACCTTGGCCGTGAAGGCTACTACCACTTGGGCATTCCGCCCTCGGGTGCGCTGGACCAATACGCATTGAGCGCGGCCAACCACCTGGTGGGTAACCCGCTCGGTGCGGCAGGTTTGGAATGCACGTTGATTGGCCCCGAACTGGCGTTCCAGCAGGACGCGCTGGTGGCACTCAGCGGTGCCTTGATGTCGCCGCGCCTGGACGGTGAAGTGGTGCATCAGGACACCGCCTTCCAGGTACGCGCCGGGCAGGTGCTGCGCTTTGAATTCCCCAAGGCGGGTGCGCGCACTTACTTGGCGGTAGCGGGCGGCATAGACGTGCCGGTGGTGCTGGGCAGCCGCTCGACCTACACCCTCGGTGCGCTGGGCGGGTTCCACGGTCGGCGTTTGCAGGCGGGCGATGAATTGCCCATCGGCGAGCCAAGCGGATTGGGGCGTGCGGGCAACAGCTTGCCCATGGCCTTGCGCCGCTCGGTCGGCGGCGATGTGACCCTGCGGGTGGTGCCGGGGCTGTATTACGAACGCCTGACCGACGCCGCCAAAAGCAGCTTTTTTGCCGAGCCATGGACCGTGGGTTCCGAGGCAGACCGCATTGGCTACCGCTTCAAGGGCGGCAGTGCATTGAGTTTTCAGCCACGCGAGCAGCCGTTCGGCGCGGGCTCGGACCCGTCGAATATCGTCGACAGCTGCTACCCCATCGGCTCGATCCAGGTACCGGCCGGGCTGGAGCCGATTGTGCTGCACCGCGATGCGGTCTCGGGCGGTGGCTACGCAATGATTGGCACGGTGATCAGTGCGGACCTGGACTTGATCGGGCAGATGCAGCCGAATCAAAGGGCGGGGTTTGTGGCGGTGACGCTGGAAGACGCGCTGGAGGCGCGGCGGGTGTACAAAAAGCGGCTGAAGGCGATGGCGGGACTGTTCAATAACTGACGACACGTAAACCCAATGTGGGAGCT
>NZ_JBARTQ010000122.1:0-21514 GCF_049645325.1 Pseudomonas sp.
CAACCACAACCCCCCAGGCACACAAATCAAGCCGCAACCGGCACCCGGCTGGTGTGCCAGATCAGCACCTTGGCCACACGGTTATCCTCGGTCTCAAGGATTTCCAGCCGGTAGCGACCGATTTTCAGGCACACCGCGCAGTCGGGAATGGTCTCCAGCGCCTCCGTCACCAACCCGTTGAGTGTCTTGGGCCCGTCGCTGGGCAGGTGCCAGCCCAGGCTCTTGTTCAGCTCGCGGATCGAGGCGGCGCCGTCGATGATGTAGCGGCCGTCGGGTTGCGCCTCGATATGCGGGTTATCCGCACTCTGCTCGCTTTCGAATTCGCCGACGATTTCTTCAAGAATGTCTTCCAGCGTGACGATGCCCAGCACTTCGCCGTATTCGTCCACCACCATGCCCAAGCGCCGTTGCTGCTTGTGGAAGTTCAACAGTTGCAGCTGCAGAGGCGTGCTTTCCGGGACGAAGTAGGGTTCGTGGCACGCGGCGAGCAAGGCTTCCTTGGTCAGGCTGGCGTCCGGCAGCAGGTGTTGGATCTGCCGGGTGTTGAGCACCGCCTCGACCTGGTTGATGTCACTGTGAAAGACCGGCAGGCGAGTGCGCTGGGAGGTGCGCAGCTGTTCGATGATGTCTTCGACCGAGTCATCCAGGTTGATGCCGTCCACTTCACTGCGGGGCACCAGGATGTCATTGACCGTGATGTTGTCCAGCGCATGGATGCCGGGCATGCCGGGGGTGCGGCTTTCGTCGGCCTCGGGCTCCGGTTCGTCGTCATGGTCGGGCAGCGGCTCGTCGCTCTTTTTCACCATGCCGGATTTACGCGCGAAGGGGCGCAGCAACAGCAGGCTGATGCCGTTGAGCAACCAGGCCAGCGGGTAGAGGATTTTCAGCGGCACGCCCAGCAGTGTGTTGCCGAAGCCCAGCACCGCTTGCGGGTGGCGGACGGCCAGCGCGCGGGGCAGGTAGTCGGCGAGCACCAGCAAGATGGCACAGGAGATCAGCCAGCCGAGCCAAGGGCCGTTTAACGCCCAGGCATAGATCGCGAGCAAGGTGCAGAGGATCACCACCGCCGCGCGGCACAGGCTGTTACACAGGATCAGGCTGTTACGCGGGAAATTCAGGCGGGCGGCCGCCTTGTCGCCCTGGCGTGTGCCGGGGCGCAGGGCCAGCAGGTGCTGTTGTGCGGCTTCGATGGCGGTAAACAGCGCCGCCCATAACACCAATAAGGCAATTACGGCGAGCATCGGCCCTAAGGGCAAGTTGTCCATGATCGCTGCCCGTCAGATATGCAGGATGTATTCGCGAACCAGCTTGCTGCCAAAATAGGCCAGCATCAGCAGGCAGAAACCGGCCAGGGTCCAGCGGATCGCCTTGTGCCCGCGCCAGCCGAGGCGGTTACGCCCCCACAGCAGCACGCTGAACACCACCCAGGCCAGGCAGGCCAGCAGGGTCTTGTGCACCAGGTGCTGGGCGAACAGGTTTTCGACGAACAGCCAGCCGGAAATCAGCGACAACGACAGCAGCGTCCAGCCGGCCCAGAGGAAACCGAACAGCAGGCTTTCCATGGTTTGCAGCGGCGGGAAGTTCTTGATCAGGCCGGACGGGTGCTTGTTTTTCAGTTGGTGGTCCTGCAACAGCACGAGCAACGCCTGGAACACCGCGATGGTGAACATGCCGTAGGCCAGGATCGATAACAGAATGTGGGCGAGAATGCCCGGCTCTTCATCGATGACCTGCACGGTGCCGGTCGGGGCGAATTGCGCGAGCAGGACGGTCAGCACGCCCAGCGGGAACAGCAGCACCAGCAGGTTTTCGACGGGAATCCGATAGCAGGCCATCAGCGTCAGCGCGATCACGGCGGCGGCGATCAGGCTGGCGGCGCTGAAAAAGTCCAGGCCCAGGCCAACCGGCGTCATCAGGTGGGTGAACAGGCTGGCGGCATGGGCCAGCAGGGCCAGGACGCCAAGGCCGACCAGCAGGCGTTTGTCCGCCATGGTGCCTTGGGCCAGACGAGTGCCCTGATAGAGAGTCGCAGCGGCGTACAAAATGGCGGCGGCGAGGCTGGGTAGCAAACTGGGTGACAAGGGGACCATAAATCCTGATAGACAAGCCCGAAAGGCGCTGAGTTTGGCATACCGCCGCGTTCCACGAAAGACTCCCGGGCCAGACAGCGGGTGTGCATGGACGCAGTCTTCGCTATAATCCGCGACCTGCCCACGCCGCAGGCTCGCCGAGCGCTGTTTTTAATAGCGATTTACCACAGCCTGGGCCGTCATTACCTCGGTCTACCAATGCATTTCGATGAATGGGGCCTGAAAGGATCGCGCATGTTTGAAAACCTGACTGACCGTCTCTCGCAGACGCTGCGCCACGTAACCGGCAAGGCCAAGCTGACCGAGGACAATATTAAAGACACCCTGCGTGAAGTGCGCATGGCGTTGCTGGAAGCCGACGTCGCCTTGCCGGTGGTGAAGGACTTCGTCAACTCGGTCAAAGAGCGCGCGGTGGGCACCGAAGTGTCCCGCAGCCTGACGCCGGGCCAGGCATTCGTGAAGATCGTCCAGGCCGAACTCGAAAGCCTGATGGGCGCGGCCAACGAAGATTTGAACCTCAGCGCCGTGCCACCGGCCGTCGTGCTGATGGCCGGTCTGCAAGGTGCGGGCAAGACCACTACCGCCGGCAAGCTGGCGCGCTTCCTTAAAGAGCGCAAGAAAAAATCCGTGATGGTGGTGTCGGCGGACGTGTACCGTCCGGCGGCCATCAAGCAGTTGGAAATGCTCGCGGGCGAAGTGGGCGTGACCTTCTTCCCGTCCGACCTGAGCCAGAAGCCGGTCGACATCGCCAACGCGGCTATTAAAGAAGCCAGGCTGAAATTCATCGACGTGGTCATCGTCGATACCGCCGGTCGTCTGCACATCGACGAAGAGATGATGGGCGAGATCAAGGCGTTGCATGCCGCGATCAACCCGGTCGAGACACTGTTCGTGGTCGACGCCATGACCGGCCAGGATGCGGCGAACACCGCCAAGGCCTTTGGTGATGCACTGCCGCTGACCGGCGTGATCCTGACCAAGGTCGACGGCGACGCCCGTGGCGGTGCTGCGCTGTCGGTGCGTGCGATTACCGGCAAGCCGATCAAGTTCATCGGTATGGGCGAGAAGAGCGAAGCGCTCGAGCCGTTCCACCCTGAGCGTATCGCCTCGCGCATCCTCGGCATGGGCGACGTGCTCAGCCTGATCGAGCAGGCCGAAGCCACGCTCGACAAGGACAAGGCCGATAAACTGGCCAAGAAGCTGAAGAAGGGCAAGGGCTTCGACCTCGAAGACTTCCGCGACCAGCTGCAACAAATGAAGAACATGGGCGGCCTTGGCGGCCTGATGGACAAGCTGCCGAACATCGGCGGTGTGAACCTGGCGCAAATGGGCAATGCCCAGGGCGCGGCAGAGAAGCAATTCAAGCAGATGGAAGCCATCATCAACTCCATGACCCCGGCCGAGCGCCGCGACCCTGAGCTGATCAGCGGTTCGCGCAAACGTCGGATCGCCATGGGTTCCGGCACCCAGGTGCAGGACATCGGTCGCTTGATCAAGCAGCACAAGCAGATGCAGAAGATGATGAAGAAATTCTCCGCAAAAGGCGGAATGGCCAAGATGATGCGCGGCATGGGCGGTATGTTGCCCGGCGGCGGCATGCCAAAGATGTAAAGAATTCGAGCGGGGGCTAGCTCTCGCTCCGACCCACAGGGATGTGGGATCTCCAGCAAACCCGCCGTTGGCGGGCGCTGACTCGCCGTTTTAACCGACGGCTCTATAGCAGATCTGAGTGGCCCGCTGATAGGCGCCAGAAAAAGACATTTGCAAAAGTCCGGATATTCCTTAGAATATGCGGCCTTTCGGGCACCTATGCCCGCTGTGCATTTAGATTTGCAGCACCGACTACAGGAACGATGTTCACATGCTAACAATCCGTCTTGCCCTTGGCGGCTCCAAAAAGCGCCCGTTTTACCACTTGACCGTAACTGACAGCCGCAACCCACGTGACGGCTCTCACAAGGAACAAGTTGGCTTCTTCAACCCGATCGCTCGTGGTCAAGAAGTTCGTCTGTCCGTGAACCAAGAGCGCGTAGCCTACTGGCTGAGCGTTGGTGCACAACCGTCTGAGCGTGTTGCCAAGTTGTTGAAGGACTCGGCTAAGGCCGCAGCCTGAGCAATATGAACGCGACGCCAACTGTTGCTGATGATTTGATCGTTATCGGCAAGATTTACTCTGTTCATGGCGTTCGCGGCGAAGTGAAGGTGTATTCCTTTACTGATCCGACTGAAAACCTGTTGCAGTACAAAACCTGGACGCTCAAGCGCGAAGGTAGTGTGAAACAGGTCGAGCTGGTCAGTGGACGCGGGAGCGATAAGTTCCTGGTCGCAAAGCTCAAGGGTCTTGATGATCGTGAAGAAGCTCGTCTTCTGGCCGGTTATGAGATCTGCGTGCCGCGAGACCTGTTCCCTGAATTGACCGACGGCGAGTACTACTGGTACCAGCTGGAAGGTCTGAAGGTTATTGATCAACTCGGACAATTGTTCGGGAAAATCGATCATCTTCTGGAAACCGGCGCCAATGATGTAATGGTGGTCAAGCCTTGCGCTGGCAGCCTGGATGATCGCGAACGCCTGTTGCCGTATACCGAGCAATGCGTGTTGGCCGTCGACCTGGCAGCGGGCGAGATGAAGGTGGAATGGGACGCGGACTTCTAAGCGTGGCTAATTTGCGCATTGAAGTGATCAGTTTGTTTCCCGAGATGTTTTCCGCCATCAGCGAGTACGGCATCACCAGTCGGGCGGTGAAACAGGGGCTGTTGCAGCTCACCTGTTGGAACCCGCGAGACTACACGACGGATCGACATCACACTGTGGACGATCGCCCATTTGGCGGTGGCCCGGGCATGGTGATGAAGATCAAGCCCCTGGAAGACGCATTGGTTCAGGCCAAGGCAGCTGCCGGGGAGAAGGCGAAGGTAATTTACCTGTCCCCTCAAGGCCGTCAGCTGAAACAGGCTGGGGTTCGCGAACTGGCGAATGAGGAAGCATTAATCCTGATTGCCGGTCGCTATGAAGGCATTGACGAGCGTTTTATTGATGCTCATGTCGATGAAGAGTGGTCGATTGGGGACTATGTTCTGTCTGGCGGCGAGCTGCCGGCGATGGTCCTGATAGATGCGGTTACACGACTGCTGCCTGGAGCTTTAGGGCATGCGGACTCCGCGGAGGAAGATTCCTTCACGGATGGTTTGCTGGATTGCCCGCACTACACCCGACCGGAGGTGTATGCGGATCAGCGTGTTCCCGACGTATTGCTAAGTGGCAATCACGCACACATCCGGCGTTGGCGTTTACAGCAGTCCCTTGGTCGGACCTATGAACGACGCGCCGATCTTCTGGAAAGCCGCTCGCTTTCTGGAGAAGAGAAGAAGCTGCTCGAGGAATACATCCTCGCGCGGGACGATAGTTAACAACGTATCGATGGTAGGTCCATTGACTTACCTTAGGAGCACAGCATGACTAACAAAATCATCCTTGCACTCGAAGCAGAGCAGATGACCAAAGAGATCCCTACCTTTGCCCCGGGCGACACTATTGTCGTTCAGGTGAAAGTGAAGGAAGGCGACCGTTCGCGTCTGCAAGCGTTCGAAGGCGTGGTAATCGCCAAGCGTAACCGTGGTGTGAACAGTGCTTTCACTGTTCGTAAAATCTCCAACGGTGTTGGCGTAGAGCGTACTTTCCAGACCTACAGCCCGCAAATCGACAGCATGGCCGTTAAACGTCGCGGTGACGTACGTAAAGCCAAGCTGTACTACCTGCGTGACCTGTCCGGTAAAGCAGCTCGCATCAAGGAAAAACTGGCTTAAGTCCAGCTTCCCGATGCAGAAAAAAGCAGCCTACGGGCTGCTTTTTTGTGCCTGAAATTTGTCTATTTGCCGGTATTTGCCCATGACCACCCGCCTTGAAGAAATCCAGCGCCGCACTGACCTTTCTGTCACTCACGTGACCAAAGCCGTTTTCCCGCCGACCACTAACCACCACAACACGTTGTTTGGCGGCACCGCACTGGCCTGGATGGATGAAGTGTCGTTCATCACCGCCACGCGCTTTTGCCGTTTGCCGCTGGTGACGGTGTCTACCGACCGCATCGATTTCAACCACGCGATACCGGCCGGTTCCATCGTCGAGTTGATTGGCCGTGTGATCAAAGTGGGTAACACCAGCCTCAAGGTTGAAGTCGAAGTGTTTGTGGAAAGCATGAGCGCTGATGGCCGTGAAAGGGCGATCCAGGGCGTGTTCAGCTTTGTGGCGATTGATACCGACAAGCGCCCGGTGCCGGTGTTGCCTGGGTTTGTTGACTGACCGCAAACCGAGTCGCGGCCATCGCATGCAAGTCGAATCGTCGCACCGCAGCTCCCACATTTGATCGGTGTTGATCATGCTATCAAGCAAAACACAAAACCCATGTGGGAGTTGCGGTGCGACGATTCGACGTGCCTGCGATAGGATCTACCAGACACTCCAGTAATTAGCCTGAGCCTCTATGCCCGCCATTGACCACCCCCTGATTGACCGCTTCCTCGACGCCCTGTGGCTGGAAAAAGGCCTGTCAGACAACACCCGCCAGGCCTATCGCAGTGATCTGGCGCTGTTCAATGGCTGGTTGCAGGAGAAGAACCTCGAACTGATCAATGCCGGCCGCGAGCTGATCCTCGATCACCTGGCCTGGCGCCTGGAGCAAAGCTACAAACCTCGCTCCACCGCACGATTTCTCTCGGGTGTGCGCGGCTTTTATCGCTATTTGTTGCGGGAAAAACTGATCTCCCTCGACCCGACGTTGCAAATCGACATGCCGCAACTCGGTAGGCCATTACCAAAATCCCTGTCGGAAGCTGACGTAGAGGCGTTGCTCGCCGCACCCGACTTGAGCGAAGCCATCGGCCAGCGTGATCGCGCCATGCTTGAAGTGCTTTACGCGTGCGGCCTGCGGGTGACCGAGTTGATCAGCCTGACTCTGGAGCAGGTCAACCTGCGCCAGGGCGTGCTGCGCGTCATGGGCAAGGGCAGCAAGGAGCGGCTGGTGCCGATGGGCGAGGAGGCGATTGTGTGGGTCGAGCGCTATATGCGTGATGCCCGTGGCGAATTGCTCGGTGGGCGGCCCAGCGATGTGCTGTTTCCCAGCCTGCGCGGTGATCAGATGACGCGCCAGACGTTCTGGCACCGTATCAAGCATCAAGCCAAGGTGGCCGGGATCGGCAAGAGCCTTTCACCGCATACGTTGCGCCATGCGTTTGCCACCCATTTGCTCAACCACGGCGCGGATTTGCGCGTGGTGCAAATGCTGCTCGGGCACAGCGACTTATCCACAACCCAGATCTACACGCACGTGGCGCGCGCACGCTTGCAGGATATGCACGCCAAACATCACCCGCGAGGCTGAAAAGGGCCAATTTCTCCCGCCGCGGGCTGACCCGCGGCCCAACTGTGGTAGGCTTTGCCGGTTAGCAAAGGGGACGGCCAGACTTCTATTTACAGCCCCGCGTTTCCAAGCGGTGTTCCTTCCCGTCCCTGCATCTGCCTTCAGGAGTTCCCATGCGCTTGACCCAGATTATTGCCGCCGCAGCGATTGCGTTGGTTTCCACCTTTGTTGTCGCCGATGACGCCGCCGAGCAGACCATTCGCAAGAGCCTGGCCAACCTGCAGCTCGACACCCCGATCGAAAGCATCAGCGCCAGCCCGATGGCCGGCCTGTATGAAGTCAAGCTCAAGGGCAGCCGTGTGCTGTACGCCAGCGCCGATGGCCAGTACATCGTGCAGGGCTATCTGTTCCAGCTCAAGGACGGCAAGCCGGTCAACCTGACCGAGAAAGCCGAGCGCTTGGGCGTGTCGAAGCTGATCAACGGCATTCCAGTGGCTGAAACCGTGGTGTACCCGGCCATTGGCGAAACCAAGACCCACATCACCGTGTTCACCGACACCACCTGCCCTTACTGCCACAAGCTGCACGCCGAAGTGCCGGCGCTGAACAAGCTGGGCGTGGAAGTGCGCTACGTAGCGTTCCCGCGCCAGGGCCTCGGTTCGCCAGGTGACGAGCAGCTGCAAGCCGTGTGGTGCTCGACCGACAAGAAAGCCGCCATGGACAAGATGGTCGATGGCAAGGAAATCAAGGCCGCCAAGTGCGCCAACCCGGTTTCCAAGCAGTTCGCCCTGGGCCAGTCCATCGGCGTGAACGGTACACCGGCCATCGTTTTGGCTGATGGCCAAGTGATTCCGGGCTACCAGCCTGCGCCACAAGTTGCCAAACTGGCACTGGGTGCACAACAGTAAGCAGTCATCGTCGAGCCTTTGACGATCATGCCCCGCGAACCGTCGTCGGGGCATTAATTGAGAGCCGCAGCTGTGCGGCTGTTTTTCACGGCCGACCTTGAGTCGGCCGTTTCATGGGGAGTTCTTCAGTGAAACCGGTCAAAGTAGGCATCTGTGGGTTAGGGACCGTCGGTGGCGGCACCTTTAACGTACTTCAGCGTAATGCTGAAGAAATTTCCCGCCGTGCAGGGCGTGGGATTGAAGTGGCGCAAATTGCCACGCGTTCGCCAAAGCCTCAGTTCGAAACGACCGGTATTGCGATTACCAACGATGTCTTCGCCGTGGCCACCAACCCTGAAATCGATATCGTCATCGAGCTGGTCGGCGGCTACACCGTGGCCCGCGACCTGGTGCTCCTGGCCATCGAGAACGGCAAGCACGTGGTTACCGCCAACAAGGCGTTGATCGCCGTGCACGGCAACGAGATCTTCGCCAAGGCGCGTGAGAAGGGCGTGATCGTGGCGTTCGAAGCCGCCGTAGCCGGTGGTATCCCGGTGATCAAGGCGATCCGTGAAGGCCTGTCTGCCAACCGTATCAACTGGGTGGCGGGCATCATCAACGGCACCGGCAACTTCATCCTCACCGAAATGCGCGAGAAGGCCCGTACCTTCGAAGACGTGCTGGCCGAAGCCCAGGCGCTGGGTTACGCCGAAGCCGACCCGACCTTCGACGTGGAAGGCATCGACGCGGCGCACAAGCTGACCATCCTGGCGTCCATCGCCTTTGGTATCCCGCTGCAGTTCGACAAGGCTTACACCGAAGGCATCACCAAGCTGACCACTGCCGACGTGAACTACGCCGAAGCCCTGGGCTACCGCATCAAGCACCTGGGTGTTGCGCGCAGCACCCCGGCGGGTATCGAGTTGCGTGTACACCCGACGCTGATCCCGGCCGACCGCCTGATCGCCAACGTCAATGGCGTGATGAACGCCGTGATGGTCAATGGTGACGCTGCCGGTTCGACCCTGTTCTACGGTGCTGGCGCCGGCATGGAGCCTACGGCTTCGTCGGTTATTGCCGACTTGGTGGACGTGGTTCGCGCCATGACCAGCGACCCGGAAAACCGCGTGCCGCACCTGGCCTTCCAGCCGGATTCGCTGTCGGCTCACCCGATCCTGCCAATCGAAGCGTGCGAAAGTGCCTACTACTTGCGCATCCAGGCTCAGGATCATCCGGGCGTGTTGGCTCAAGTGGCCAGCATTCTCTCGGAGCGCGGTATCAACATCGAGTCGATCATGCAGAAGGAAGTCGAGGAGCAAAACGGCCAGGTGCCGATGATCCTGCTGACCCACCGTGTGCTGGAACAGCGCATGAACGATGCCATCGCCGCGCTCGAAGCGTTGCAGGGCGTGGTTGGTCCGGTGGTGCGCATTCGTGTTGAACACCTGAACTAACCGATATTTTCAGGGGCCCCGTCCGTTCGGCGGCCTCTGTTCGAGAATGTTTTAGAGGAGCCAGTCATGCGTTATATCAGCACCCGCGGCCAGGCACCGGCCCTGAATTTCGAAGACGTTTTGCTCGCAGGCCTTGCCACCGACGGCGGCCTGTACGTGCCGGAGAACCTGCCACGCTTCACCCAGGAAGAAATCGCTTCGTGGGCCGGCCTGCCGTACCACGAGCTGGCATTCCGGGTGATGCGCCCGTTTGTCACTGGCAGTATTCCGGACGCCGATTTCAAGAAAATCCTCGAAGAAACCTATGGCGTGTTTTCCCACAGCGCCATCGCGCCACTGCGTCAGCTAAACGGCAACGAGTGGGTACTGGAGCTGTTCCACGGCCCGACCCTGGCGTTCAAGGACTTCGCCCTGCAACTGCTGGGTCGTCTGCTCGATTACGTGCTGGAAAAGCGCGGCGAGCGCGTAGTGATCATCGGCGCCACCTCGGGTGATACCGGTTCGGCTGCCATTGAAGGCTGCAAGCACTGCGAAAACGTCGACATCTTCATCCTGCACCCGCACAAGCGTGTGTCGGAAGTGCAGCGTCGCCAGATGACCACCATCTTCGGTGAGAACATCCACAACATCGCCATCGAAGGCAACTTCGATGACTGCCAGGAAATGGTCAAGAACAGCTTTGCTGACCAGAGCTTCCTCAAGGGCACGCGGTTGGTGGCAGTGAACTCGATCAACTGGGCGCGGATCATGGCCCAGATCGTCTACTACTTCCACGCGTCCCTGCAGTTGGGCGGCCCGGCGCGTTCGGTGTCGTTCTCGGTGCCGACCGGCAACTTCGGCGATATCTTCGCCGGCTACCTGGCCCGCAACATGGGCCTGCCGATCAACCAGTTGATCGTCGCCACAAACCAAAATGACATCCTGCACCGCTTCATGAGCGGCAACCAGTACGTCAAGGAAACCCTGCACGCCACGCTGTCGCCGTCGATGGACATCATGGTGTCATCGAACTTCGAACGCCTGCTGTTCGACATGCACGGGCGCAACGGCGCGGCCATTGCCGGCTTGATGGACAACTTCAAGCGTGGCGGCGGTTTCAGTGTTGATGAAGAGCGCTGGACCGAAACCCGCAAGCTGTTCGACTCCCTGGCCGTGGACGATGCACAGACCTGCGAGACCATCGCCGAGGTCTATGCCCAGACCGGCGAACTGCTCGATCCGCACACCGCCATCGGCGTGAAGGCCGCGCGCGAATGCCGTCGCAGCCTTGATATCCCGATGGTGATCCTCGGCACCGCCCACCCGGTCAAATTCCCGGAAGCGGTGGAGAAGGCGGGCGTTGGCAAGGCGCTGGAATTGCCGGAGCACTTGGCTGACCTGTTTGAGCGTGAAGAGCGTTGCACCGTGTTGGCCAATGACCTGAAGGCTGTGCAGGCGTTCGTCAGCCAGCATGGCAACCGTGGCAAGCCGCTGTAAGGCGTACCGCGTCTACAAAAACGCCGCTTTCCCTTCCTTGGGTCAGCGGCGTTTTTTATTTCCGGCAGGCCCTGTCGAGCGTTACGAGAATAGCTTCTGTGCGACCACTATGACGGTGCCGACAGCGGCGTAGAAGCCTGTTGCGATAGCCACCGGGTACCAGAACGTCTCACAGGTTATCTTCAGGGCTTCTGATTTGAGTTTGTCTTGTTCTGCGTGCATACGTGATATCTCGGCATAGATGCGCCATACATCGGCGTTCATTTTCTCCATCGTCGCCTGCTGCTCTTTGTTTTCCACCATCATCCTCATCCTTCGCAATAAGGGCCTTTTGACATACGCTTTTGCCTGCATAGCAGCCTGACCAGCGCTTACCGAGTATAGGATTCACCCTCGGCCTCAGCCGCCCGCAAACCCCAAAACAACCACCCATTGCGTAAGCAGTTATGTGCGGACGTTTTTTCGTTGTCATGTTGCAAGCGCATGCTGGTTCTCGTCACTCCCTGAGGGCCCCATAAAGACGATAAAGCGAACTTTCCTACGTCACAAACAGTCACTTAGGATAGATGCAGCTCCCGTTGAAACGATTGTTCCCGAACTATTGAGTGGTGATCGAGATGGAAAGTATCAGCCTATTGCTCGAAGAAGCACTGAGCCCTTATCAGGTTACGCTGACCACCTCCGGTGTGCAGGACGAGTGCCTGGTGACCGTGAAGAACCCCGCTGGCGCTATTGTCGTCGAGCGTGAAGTTGACCGGGCACAACTGACTGACAAACGTGCGTTGGTGGATGTGGTGGACTGCCTGCTGCGTGACCTCAAGATCGCCGAAGGGCGCCTGGAACCCTCAGTTATCGCCGCCCTGCGTAACGCCGCCCAGACCCGCAGCGCGGCCATTGCATGAAGAAATCTTTAATCTTGGAAACTTCCTACAGCATGGCCGGTCAGATTTCGTAACAGCAAGAGCAAACATTGTGCTCCGGTGTTTGTGGCTTGTTGTACTGGTCTTTGTAGGCCACGTTTAACCCCGAAGTGTCTCCCCACTCTTCGGGGTTTCTTTTTGCCTGGGATTTGTCAGGGCGGCGGCGAAGCCTGGAAAAAACTCGGGTTGTCCTGCAAGTACTGCGCGCGCGTGAGCGGGTCCAGCCACTGGGCGTAGGACTGCTGTAACTGCGCCTGTGGGATGTCACGCAGTACCTGGTTTATTCGCTCGATCGCCTGACGCCCCTGAGGCGTATCGGAGCAGCCGATATAGACGCGCTGGTAGGGCGCTGCACCTGTTATCGGCAGGAACACAAGGTCTGTGGGGTCGATGCCTTGTTGCTTTGCCTGATAGCGGATCTCTGTCCAATAACCCAGCACCGCTTCCAGCCGCCCCAGGCGCTGCATCTGCATCAGGCTGCCCAACGCGTCGTTGCCGTAATGCAGGGCCAGTCTGTGCGTGTCGGCAAGCTTGAGGCGTTGATCAATCGCCGTCCCGTAGCTGCGCTCGGCGACGGCGCCGAGGCGGGCATTCGGGCTTTCCAGAAACGCCTGCAGGTCAAAGTGGCCTTCGGCGATAAACGGCGCCATCGCCGCCTGTTGGCTACGGCGGATCATCACGCCGTTGCTCAGCACGGCATAAGATTGCGCCGAGAACGCCACGTATTTTGCCCGCTCCGGTGTCCACACCAATGATGGATCACAGGTGAGCGAAGGGTCGCGCAGCATCTGGATACCCCGGGCGCGGTTCACGTGCAACACCTGATGGCGATACTCCGGCAGGCGCTCCTCAAGTATCGGCATCAGTTGGTCCAGCGCACCGCGACCTTTTTGTGAGCCTTCGAAAATGGTCAGTGGCGGCAAGTCGCGCAGCAACCATGACAGCGTGTCAGCGGCATCGGCTTTGAGCGGCCAGCCGCCTGCTATCACTGCGCCGAAACAGAGGTGAATCAACCCGCGCCGGGCATGGCGAACGATCAAATCGCGCCATCCTCACGCAAGCGGGCGATGGCTGCCGTGTCGTAGCCCAGCTCATTAAGCACCACGCTGTTATGTTCACCCAATTGCGGCCCGACCCATTCACAGCTGCCCGGTGTGTCCGAGAGCTTGGGCACGATGCCGGGCATTTTGAAGTCCTTGCCACCGGGCAGCTTGGCCTTGAGGAACATTTCCCGCGCCAGAAACTGCGGGTCGCCGAGCATGTCTTCGGCGCTGTAGATGCGGCTTGCCGGCACTTCGGCCTTGTTCAACTGCTCGACCACCTGCTCCAGCGGCAACGAGTTAACCCAGCGATCTATCACGCCATACAGCTCATCCCGGCGAGCGTCACGCCCGTCATTGCTGGCCAATTCGGGGTCGTTTGCCAAGTCTTCACGGCCAATCGCCAACATGAAGCGCTTGAAGATCGCATCGCCATTCGCGCCGATCTGCACGTGTTTGCCGTCGGCGCTGGTGTGGATTGAAGACGGCGTGATGCCCGGCATGATGTTGCCGGTACGCTCGCGAATAAAGCCGAACACATCGAACTCCGGAATCATGCTTTCCATCATCGCGAAAATGGCTTCGTACAGCGCCACATCCACCACCTGGCCAAGCCCGCCGTTGACTTCACGGTGACGCAGCGCCATCAGCGCGCCGATCACCGCCCACAAGGCGGCAATCGAATCGCCGATGGAAATCCCGGTGCGCACCGGCGGGCGGTCTTCAAAACCGGTGATATAGCGCAGGCCGCCCATGGACTCGCCCACGGCGCCAAAACCCGGCTGGTCCTTCATCGGGCCGGTCTGGCCAAAGCCCGATAGACGCACCATCACCAGTTTTGGGTTCAATGCGTGCAGGGTTTCCCAGCTCAGGCCGAGTTTTTCCAGCACGCCGGGGCGAAAATTCTCGATCAGGATGTCGGCGTCGGCCAGCAACTGTTTGAGGATCGCCAGGCCGTCCGGGTGTTTGAGGTTCAGGGTCAGCGACTTTTTGTTGCGCGCCTGCACGAACCACCACAGTGACGTGCCTTCATACAGCTTGCGCCATTTGCGCAGCGGGTCGCCGCCGTCTGGCGATTCGACCTTGATTACGTGTGCCCCGAATTCGGCGCAGATACGCGAGGCAAACGGGCCGGCGATCAGGGTGCCCAGTTCGATGACTTTCAGGCCAGCGAGCGGTTTGGCATTAAACGACATGAGGATCCTTTCCAGCGGGGCAGTGGTGTGATGCCTTTTAACATAGGCGAGAGGCCCAGGGATAAGGATGATGCAGCGCAGTATTCGGTGAATGGCCTCGCCATCGGTTAGACTGGCCGCCTTTCCCTGTCTCTAGAAGCCCGTTCATGGCCCAGCCGTCCACGACCTACAAATTCGAACTCAACCTCACCGACCTTGACCGTTCGGTGTACGAGAGCGTCAAGCAGACCATCGCCCGCCATCCTTCCGAAACCGAAGAGCGTATGACTGTGCGTCTGTTGGCCTACGCCCTTTTTTATAATGAGCAATTGGCGTTTGGTCGTGGCCTGTCAGATGTAGACGAACCAGCCCTGTGGGAAAAAAGCCTGGATGATCGGGTGTTGCACTGGATCGAAGTCGGCCAGCCCGACGCCGACCGCCTGACCTGGTGCTCCCGCCGTACCGAGCGCACCAGCCTGCTGGCTTACGGCAGCCTGCGCGTTTGGGAAGGCAAGGTGGTCCCGGTGGCCAAGAACCTGAAAAACGTGCACATCGCCGCCGTGCCGCAGGAAATCCTCGAAACCCTGGCCAAGGACATGCCGCGTGTTATCAAGTGGGACGTGATGATCAGTGAAGGCACGATCTTCGTCACCGACGACCGTGGCCAGCATGAAGTGCAGCTGGAATGGTTGGTCGGCGAGCGCGATTGAACATGTGGGTGCTGGCGTGCGTGGGAGCGGGCTTGCTCGCGAAAGCATCACCGCGGTGTCACTGATTTACCGAGGCGTCTGCATCGCAGGCAAGCCAGCTCCCACATTTGATCTGTATCGTTTTCAATCGCTTTGTTTAACCGTTGTATCAGAAGAGAAGCTCCCGCCACCCCATGCGTATCGATCCCCGCCCGTTGCCTGCTGTCCTGCCGTTTCTTGGTGAGTTGCCACCGCTGTTGACCCGTCTCTACGCCGCGCGCGGGGTGCAGTCCGAGGCCGAACTGGATAAAAGCCTGGCGCGGCTGATTCCTTATCAGCAACTCAAAGGCATCGACGCAGCGGTAGACCTGCTGGTGACGGCCCTGGAGCAGCGCCAGCGCATCCTGATCGTGGGCGACTTCGACGCCGACGGCGCCACGGCGAGTACCGTTGGCACTCTCGGTTTGCGGTTACTGGGTGCGGCCCATGTCGATTACCTGGTGCCGAACCGTTTCGAGTACGGCTACGGCCTGACCCCGGAAATCGTCGCGGTGGCCTTGCAGCGAGCGCCGCAGTTGCTGATCACCGTGGACAACGGCATCTCCAGCGTCGAAGGCGTGGCGGCGGCGAAAGCGGCAGGGTTGCAAGTGCTGGTCACCGATCACCACTTGCCGGGTGACGAGTTGCCGGCGGCCGATGCCATCGTTAACCCGAACCAGCCTGGCTGCGAGTTCCCGAGTAAAGCGCTGGCCGGCGTGGGCGTGATCTTCTACGTGCTGATGGCCCTGCGCGCGCGTTTGCGCAGCCTCGGCTGGTACGACAACAAACCGCAGCCGAACATCGGCGAATTGCTCGACCTGGTCGCCCTCGGCAGCGTCGCCGACGTGGTGCCGCTGGACGCCAACAACCGCATCCTGGTGCACCAGGGCCTGGAGCGTATTCGTGCCGGTCGTGCGCGGCCGGGGATCAAGGCGATCCTGGAAGTGGCCAAGCGCGATGCAGCGCGCATCACCTCCACCGACCTCGGCTTTATCCTCGGGCCTCGGCTGAACGCCGCCGGACGCCTGGATGACATGAGCCTGGGTATTGAATGCCTGCTCACCACCGACGTGGCGGCTGCGCGCGAAATGGCGGCGCAGTTGGACGGCATGAACCAGGACCGTAAATCCATCGAGCAGGGCATGCAGCGCGAGGCGCTCGCCCAGCTCAAGGATTTGCCGGTGGAATCGATGCCTTACGGCTTGTGCCTGTTCGACCCCGAATGGCACCAAGGGGTGATCGGGATTCTGGCGTCGCGCATGAAAGAGCGCTATTTCCGCCCGACCATCGCCTTTGCCGATGCCGGTGATGGCCTGCTCAAGGGCTCAGGACGCTCTGTGCAGGGTTTTCACATCCGTGATGCCCTGGCGGTGGTCGCGAGCCAGCATCCCAACCTGATCGCCAAATACGGCGGCCACGCCATGGCGGCGGGCCTGACGTTGCCCGAGGCAAATTTCCCACTGTTTGCCGAAGCCTTTGATGCCGAAGTGCGTCGGCAACTCTGTGAGGAAGACCTTACCGGGCGCTTGCTGACCGATGGCACCTTGGCAGTGGAAGAGTTTCACCTGGAGCTGGCGCGCGCACTGCGGCATGCCGGGCCGTGGGGGCAACACTTTCCCGAGCCGTTATTTCACGGCGTGTTTCAGTTGGTGGAACAGCGTGTGGTCGGCGAGCGGCACCTGAAGGTGGTGCTCAGGAGCGAATGCGGGTCGGTGAAGCTCGACGGCATTGCGTTCGGCGTGGACCGCGAGGTGTGGCCTAACCCGACGGTGCGTTGGGTGGAATTGGCCTACAAGCTGGACGTGAACGAATTCCGTGGGCAGGAAACCGTGCAGTTGATGATTGCGCACATCGAACCGCGCTAGCACTTACTCACACCGCAAAATCAACTGTGGGAGCTGGCTCGTGTGGTGCGCGGGCTTGCCCCGCGCCGGGCTGCGAAGCGGCCCCAATAAAAACGCCGCATTCCGTCAGGCAGAATGCGGCGATTGCGTTCAGGGCGGCTGCGCCACCCAGCGCGGGGTGAGCCCGCTCACCACAAAAAGCCCTGCTTACTGCAGCAAGGCCATCTCATTGCCGCGCGTTACTCAGCTTTATCCTTGGCCTGGTGCTTGACGATGATGTCGACCAAGCGCTGTGCCAGCGCCGGGTAGTTCTCATCAAAGTGATGCCCGCCTGGCAGCTTCACGGCTTCGCCCACGGCGGTCTTGTCGGTGCAGCCACTCTCGTCGACTTCTTCCGCGCCGTAGATGCACACCACCTTGTCGGCTGGCAGCTTGGCCATTTCCGGGCCGGTAGCGGCTTCTTTGCCGGCGTTGCCCAACCAGCCTTCCACTTCGATTTCAAAGCTGCCGGTGCGCGCAAACGCCAGCAGGATGATTGCGTCTACGCGCTGCTGTTCGCTTTCCGGCATGCGGTTGTAGATAGCGGGCAACACGTCGGCGCCGAACGAATAGCCGGTCAGCACGAAGCGCTTGGTGCCCCATTTCTGCAGGTAGTGCTGCATCAGTTCAGCCAGGTCCTTGGCGCTTTGTTCCGGGGTCTTGTGCTGCCAGTAGTAGCGCAGGGTGTCGATGCCGACCACCGGGTAGCCGATCTTGGCCATTTCACCGGCCACGTCGCGGTCCAGGTCACGCCAGCCGCCGTCACCGGAGAGGAACAGGGTGACGGTGTCCTTGGCTTGCCCGGCCGGTACTTCAACCACCGGAATCGCCAGGCCGCCGTTGTCCGAACCGACCAGTTGCTTGCGCAATTCGTTGTTCAGCACTTGCGGGTAGTGAATGTCGTAGTCGCTGATGCTTGTAGTCGCGCGCGGTGTATCGCGTACGAAACTGGCACTTTCATCGTCAGGGTTGTCGTTCCACGCCACCAGCCAGTTGCCATGCGCGGCTGTTTTCGGCAGTGGGTCCTTGCACCCTTCCTGTACCAGGGCGAAGCCGACGGAGATGGCGTTGGCCTTGTCGTCGTTCTGTGTGGCCAGCCAGCGCCAGGCGAGTGCAGCGCCAGGGCCGATGCCACTGACCAGCGTCGCCGGGCCTTTAAGCTGGCCCAGGGCGCTTTGCAGCGCTTGCTCCTGAAGCGTGCAGTCATCCTTGGGCAGGATCACCTGGACGATTTGCGCCGAGCCGCCCTGGCTCAGGGCAATCAGCTGGCTGTCGGTCAGGGTTTCATCGGCCATCACGGCCACCGCCACACGGGCTTTGGTCGAGCCGTTGGGCGTTACACGGGTCATTACCGAGCCATCGGCCTGGGGCAATTGCTCCAGGGTCGGCTGTGGGGCAGGGCGGTTCCAGTACCAGAAGCCACCACCCGCGATCAGCGCGAGCAGCACTACAACGGCCAATACATACCGCCAGGAGCGTCGAATCATCAGCGTTTCACCAATCCAGTCAAGCCGCCCGCGATCAGGGCGGCGGTGTCGGCCAGTGCCACCAGCGGATCAAGTCCTGCGGGCACGGCCATATAACGGGGTTCCCAGTCAGGCTGGAACTTGTCTTTGAAGCGGCGCAAACCTTGGAAGTTATACAGTTGCTCGCCACGGCGGAACACCATTGAGCCCAAACGTTGGGTCAGTGGCGCCCCACGGCGTGGTTGCAGGCCCGACAACGGCACCATGCCGAGGCTGAAGCGGGCGTAGTCGTGGTTCTTATAATGTTGAATCAGGCCAACCATCATGAATTCCATGGTCAGCTTGGGCGCGTCCGGGTGGGCGCGCATCAGGTCGAGGCTGGCCAGGTCGTGGTTGTAGGTTTCAAGCAGGTTGGCAAACGCCACCGGGCGCCCTTCGAAGCGAATGATCGCGATGCGAAAGTGCTTGAGGTAGTCGTCGCTGAAGCGACCCAGCGAGAAGCCTTTCTCGCGCACGTTCTTGCCGGTCAGCCAAGCGTCGGAAATAACCTTGAGCTCATCCATCGGCGCGTGGCCCGGCTCGAAGATCTCCAGGGACAAGCCGTCCCGGGTGCCACGGTTCCAGGTGTAGCGCAGGTCCTTCATCTCTTTGCCCTTGGCTTCCAGGTCAAAGCGTTTCAGGTCGACGCGGGCTTCTTCGCCCAGCTTGATCGCGGTCAGGCCGATGTCCATGTAGTACGGCAGGTTCTCGGCGCGTACCTGGTAGAACACCGGGCGCGCGTGATGGATGTCGCACAGGTCACGGAACTGCCAGATCATCTCGGCGCGCGGTTGCGTCGGGCCGATCGGGTCGTACAACGCCACCAGGCTGCGCCCACGGCGTGCATACATCAGGAACGCTTCGTCGTTAGGGTGGAACAGCAGCGCCTTGTCACCGGTCAGGGCGAGGCCACCGTCGGGTTGGGACGAAGCCATCAGGATCTTGGTGGCCCGCTCCAGCTCGTCCGGCGTCGGCAGGTGAATGACCGGGCGCGCGGTACGCAGCAGCCAGGTCAGCGACACGATTACCAGCAGCACCGCCGCCCCCAGCAATGAGCGCAAGCCGCGTGGGGCGTTGGCATCGAGGGTGAACTGCCACCACAGTTGATGGCTGTACGGCACGTCTTGATAGGCAAACAGCAGCAGCCAGATCGAGGCCCCCAGCACGCACACGCTGGCCACCAGGTACAGCGGCGAGAAGGGCAGTTCGGTCAGGCGGCTGGCGCGGTAGAACGAGCGTCGGAAGATCGCCAGCAGCACCGCTGTCATGATCATCAGGCTGGCTTCTTCCCAGTCGAAGCCTTTAAGCAGCGAGAGCAGGGCGCCCGTCAGCAGCAGCACCATGGTCAGCATCCAGGCTGCCGACAAACGTCGGCGCAGGCCTTGGGCAAGCAGCAGGCACAGCACGCCGATCAGGCTGGCACCAAAGTGCGAGGCGTCAATCAGGCGGTGGGGAATCAGGAAGCCGATGTTTTCCAGGCGTGAGTCGATTTCCGGCGTCGCGCCGGAAAACAGCAGGACCACGCCGGATAAAAAAACCAGTACGGCCAGCACCGGTGCCGCCAATCCCGAGGCAACCCGCAGGCTTTGCTGGGTCTGGAACAAACGTTGGGCTTCGTTGACCAGCAGGAACACACAGGCGATCAACAGCGGCAGCACCACGTAGATCATCCGGTACAGCAGCAACGCAGCGGCCAATGGCGCAGCGCCGAGTTTGTCGGCGAAGGCGGCCAGCAGAATCGCTTCGAATACCCCCACGCCACCTGGTACATGGCTGAGTACACCGGCAGCCAGGGCCAGCAGGTACACCAGCAGGAACGGGCCAAACGGCGGCGCTTCCGGCAGCAGCAGATAAAGCACGGTGGCGGCAGCAGCGACGTCCAGCGCGGTGATGATCAGTTGCAGGAAGGTCAGGCGGCGGCCGGGCAGGCGCAAGGTGCGGCGCCCGGCCTTGACCAGCAGGTTGTCCGGGTAGGGTTGTTCCGGCAGGCGGCGACGGTAAATGCCGATGCACAACGCGACCGACAGCAGCAGTACCGCGCCGGCGATGCCGCCGAGTACACCTTGGGATAAATGCAGGTAGGTGGACGCCGCCGGCAAGTTACTCAGCGTCGCCAATGCGGCCAGCGGCGGCAGGGCAGTGCCCAGGGCCAGGCTGGCGAACACGGTCATGTGGGCCACTTCCGAAGCCCCGATGCCATGGCGTGCATATAAACGGTAACGCACCGAACCGCCCGAGAGCATCGACAGGCCAATGGCGTTGCCGATCGCAAAGGCGGTAAACCCACCCAGCGCCAGGGTCTTGGCCGGCAGGTCGACGCCGGCGTAACGGGCGCCCGAAAACTCATAGCCCAACAGAATGATGAAGCCGGCCACAGCTGCGGCGAACGCACCGAGCAGAGCGGGCTTGGGCACTTCCAGGATTGAGTCGTGGAGGGCGTAAAGGTCCAGTTCCAGCAGCAGGTGTCGGCAGGCGATCAGGGCGATTGCGAACAGCAACAGGGTAACGGCCAGCCCGATGGGCTGACGGTATTTGCTCAACAGATCCAGCCAACGCAAGCGGGTGGGAGTGATCGGTTGTGTCGCTGTGACGGTGTCTTGTGGTTCAGACGAGTTGGCGCGCATCAATCACCTCGTGGATTGTGCGCGACAGGATGGATGTATCCAGCCAAGTTACCAATCCCTATGGACAAAATAATTACAAATATTAACGCGTATCGCCGGGTGCGGCGACTGCGGCCATTGGTCGTAGAGGGTAGCGCTTGAGCATTGAGCATAGCTTGCAAAGAGATGGACTCAACAAACCGCACAGGGTTTCATGAAAGATGCCATCTCATTGTTTCAGAACAACTTTTTCACCGGATACAAAAAAGGCCACTCTTTCGAGTAGCCTTTTTTGATGTTTGGTTGCGGGAGCCGGATTTGAACCGACGACCTTCGGGTTATGAGCCCGACGAGCTACCAGACTGCTCCATCCCGCGTCTGTGGGCGGCATTCT
>NZ_JBARTQ010000123.1:0-20013 GCF_049645325.1 Pseudomonas sp.
CAAAAGTAAGCAAAACGCTCTTGCCCCTCCACTCGGCACCTCGCTTAGGCTCGGTGTGCCCGCACTCCGGCTTGAATCCGTGGGCCGCCGTGACGGGCCATCCATGGCCCAACACGGCTAACCCGGCGTCCTGCCGGGTTGCCCACGGATTCAAGCCTGCGTTCGGCCATCGTGGTTAACGGGGCGCTCTGGATCAAGATCACAAGCAAGATCAAAAGCACAGCACGGCGGCCTGAAAGCCGACCTGAGTGGTTGAAGCAGAAGCAGAATCAAAAGCAGGGCTGCTTTTCTGTGGGAGCTGGCTTGTCGGGTCGCCGCACCGCTGCGATGCAGGCACCTCGGTCTGTCAGTGACACTCAATTGCAGGCATGCCAGCGGCCTGAATGCATTTCCAAGACCTGTGCCGTGATGGCGGACTAGCTGGCGACGTTAATGGCTTGGCTTTCCACCGCAAAAAAAGTCTCGATCAACGCTTTCGCGGCAGGTGACTGGCGTGCGCCCGTGCGGCTGATTATGCCGCAGCGGTTGTTCAAGCTGTCGAGGGCGTGGGGCAGGTTGCGCCAGTGCAGCACTTGCAGCTCGCCACGCGTGAAGGCATCGACGAAGGCCTCTTCGGTGCCCAGGCCGATGGCGTCGGACTGGCGCACGATGCTGGCCAGCGCCGTGAACTGTTCAAGCTCGATCACGGGCGCAAAGTCGATGCGCCCGCTGAGGTTGGCCAGCAGTTTGCGAATGCCAGGGGCGATCATCGGCGTGGCCAGCGGGTAGTCGAACAGGTCGTTGGTGGACAGGCTGTCCTTGGCCAGCAGCGGGTGCCCGTCGCGGCAGAAAAATACGCTGCGGCGAGGCGTCAGGGCTTGGGTCTGGTAGTTCGGGTCGGCCTCGAAGTGGCGCACATCGGCGATAAAAAATTCGATCTCTTCACGGGCCAGGCTGCGCCCGAGTTTTTCCCAGTTATCCACCTGCAACGCCGTGCGCACCTTGGGGTAGGCCGTGACGAACCGGGCGATGGCTTGAGGCACCAGGCTTACCGCCGCCACCGCATCGCCGCCAAACCGCACCTCGCCGGCGTCCAACTTGGTCATGCGCGTGACTTCGTGACTGAGCAGCGCCGCGCCCTGCACCAGGCTCATCGCATGTTGCAGCACCACTTGGCCTTCGGGCGTGGGGCGCAGTTCTTTATCGGCGCGGTCCACCAGTACGCAGCCGAACTCTTGCTCCAGGCCCTGGATGCTGCGGCTGAACGCCGGCTGAGTGATGCCTATCGCGTCGGCAGCGCGCACAAAACTGCGGTGCTCGATAAGCGCGATGAAATAGCGCAGTTGGCGAAGGTCCATGGTGTGCCCGGCATCCTGTTGGGGAACCGGGATTTTAAGGCGATGACTTATTCCGTCAATGAAGCTTTATGGTTTTATCTAGACCGTAAATGCATATCTATAGAGCAGGCACCGTGCGGTAGGTGGCCGGGCTGAACACCCGCGTCACTACCAGCATTGCCACCACCGTCACGGCCAGCACCACCCAGGCGCTGACAAAATTGCCGGTGAGTTCGCGCAGCCAGCCGGTCAGCCATGGCGAAATCGCATTGATCAGAAAGCCCACGCCCTGTACGAACGCCGCCAGTTGCCCGGCTTGGCGTGGGTCACGGTGGTGGTCGAGGGTCAGCAGCAGGCTCAGGGCGAAACACGCACCCAGGCCGAAGCCGCACAGCGCCACCCACAGGTGCGGGAATTGCAGCGGCGCCAGGATCAGGCCGAAGTAACCCACGGCCTGTGCCAGCAGGCTGATGCCGAGCAATGGGCGGCGGTCGATACCGCGTTGCGCCAGCACTGGCATCAGCAGCGCGGCGAGCACCTGGAAAATGGTCATGAAGGCCAGCAACGACCCGCTCGGCAACACGCCCCAGCCCAGTTGCTGATAGAACGCCGGCAGCCACGCCACCATGCTCATGTAGCCGCAATTCACCAAGCCGAAATACAACGCCAGCAGCCAGGCACGGCGGTTTCGCAGGCCTTTAAAGGCGGGTATCAGCTTGGCGCTTTTGGCTGCGCCCAGCGGCACAAACGCCCACAGCAACAGCGCCGCCAACGCCGGTAACAGCCACACGCCCAACCCCGCCTGCCACTGCTGAAAATGCGTGGCCACCACCGGGCTGAGCAATGCAGCGAGCCCGCCACCGGCCATCAGTGAGGCCGAATACACGCCCATCGCCACCGGCACGCGGTGATGAAATTCGCGCTTGATCATCGCCGGAACCAGTGCCTGGATCAGCGCCACACCGGCACCGCCCAGCAACGCCGTGACCAGCAGCGCCGACGCCTGGCCCATCAGCCAGCGCGCCAGGCACGCCAGCAGAATCATCATCAGGCCAAGGGCAATGCCGCGTCGTTCGCCCAGGCGCGCTTCCACGCGCACGCCGACCAGCGCCACCAGGCCCATGCACACCACCGGCAGGCTGGTGAGCAGGGCGCTGCTCTGGAAGCTTAAGCCGGTGGCTTGGCGAATCTCGCCGAGCAGCGGGCTGATGGAGCTGAGGATCGGCCGCAGGTTCAGGCCGAGCACCACCAGCAGGCCCCAGCCGGCGAAGGATTTATTCAGGGTCATGCAGGGTTTTCCACTGCTGATACAGCGCGGTCATGGTCGCGTCGGGCAGATGCTGGATCGGCAGGCGCTGCTGATCCAGTGGCAAGCCGACTTGCTGCCCGATTGCCGCCGTCGACAGCCCGAACGGCTCGGCCATGGCGTTGCTGGCGGCAAACACCACGCGCTCCACGCCACACAGGTACAGGGCGCTCAGGCACATCGGGCAGGGCTGGCCGCAGGCGTAGATCACGCAACCGTCGAGGCGCGCGCCCAACTGTTGGCTGGCGGCGCGGATCGCCAGCAGCTCGGCGTGGGCGGTGGGGTCCTGGGTCAGGTGGATCTCGTTCACGGCCTCCACCAAGACTTCACCGTGACGCGTCAGCACCGCGCCGAAGGGCCGGCCACCTCGGGCCACGTTGGCGTGGGCCAAGGCAATCGCGCGTTGCAGGTGTTGATGGTCGTCGGTCATGGAACACCCTCCGGGCAGAATCGAGCGTGAAGTATGGGCAGCCCTCGGGGTATTCTGAAATTAAATATAACCATGATAATCAGTGGCAAATGGAATGGTGATACCCATGTTTGATCCCGTGTTGCTGCGCAGTTTTGTCGCCGTCGTGGACTGCGGCAATTTCACCCGCGCCGCCGAGCGCTTGCACCTGACCCAATCGACGGTCAGCCAGCAGATTCGCCGCCTGGAAGACGCGGTGGCGTGCCAGCTGCTCGACCGCGACCAGCGCCGCGTGGTGGCCACCGCCGAAGGGGAACGCTTGCTGGCTTACGCGCGGCGCATCCTGGCGCTGCACGAGGAAGCCGCCGACGTGTTGATCAACCAGCAGAGCGACGGCGTGCTGCGCCTGGGTGTGCCGGAAGACTTTGCCGCCGAACGCTTGATGCCGTTGCTGTCGGCATTTGTCGTGACCTACCCACGGGTGCGCCTGGAAGTCACCAGCGGCCTCGGCCCGGAATTGCAGCGCCAATACCGGGGTGGCGAGTTCGACGTGTTGCTGGTCAAGCAAATGGGCGACAGCGATGACTGCCTGGCCTCATGGCCGGAGCCGTTGTGCTGGGTGGACAGCCGCAACACACCGTCTATGGGGCGTGACCCGCTGCCGTTGGTGGCGTTTCCAGTGGGCGGCCTGTACCGCAATGAAATGCTGCACCACCTTGAAGTGAGTGGCTGGCGCTGGCGCATCGGGTATTCCAGCGCGAGCCTGGCCAGTGTGTGTTCGGCGGTGGCGGCAGGGTTGGGCATCAGTTTGTTGCCACGACGGGTGGTGCAGGCCGGGCATGTGATCCTCGGTGAGGACAGCGGTTTACCGCGGGTGCAAGGCGTGCGCCTGGCCTTGTATGGTCGCAGTGGCTTGGGCGCCGCCGGGCAGACGCTGCAGCGCCAATTGCTCGATTTATGTGCAAACAGCCCGGGCTGAGCCATGCCTTTACTGAATATTTTGTATGCCTGAAAAGCATCGAAAAAATGCCCCTGCGCGCCAGGCCCCGCAGGCCGTGGCTTTGACGTTTCCGAATGTTTCGTTTATTCAATTTAGATCTATCTATAACTTTAAAGATTACTTTAAGAGATAAGCGTCTGGCCCCGATGATTCAGCCCTCGACGGCCTCCCCACGCAGGCCTGTCGGTTTTTTTGTTTCAAAACCGTAGGGAGTGAATCAATGGGCAATGTCCAGACCGCCGCCAGTGCACCCGAGGCGCAGTGGCGCCAGGCACCGGGTGGTGAGTTGGTCGACCTTGGCCGGCCGCACCGCGCGCCGTTGGGGCAATTGCGTCTACAAAAAAAACCCAAGCGCTTTTCGAGCCGCCGCGAAGGGATTCTGCTCGGGTTGCTGGTGTTGGCCCTGCACGGCGCGGTGATCTATTGGGTGAGCCAGAAGCCGACGCCGGTGCTGCCGATCGTGCCGCCGGAAATCCCGCCGATGACCATCGAATTTTCCCAGCCGGCGCCGCCGGTGGTTGAACCGCCACCGCCTGTGCCGCCACCACCACCGCCGCCCGTGGTCGAGCCACCGCCGCCGCTGGTGGATGAGTTGGCCGCCAAGCCAGCGCCGCCGAAACCGATTCCCAAACCCAAGCCAAAGCCGGTGCCGAAGCCTGAGCCCAAGCCTGAGCCCAAGCCCGCCCCCAAACCGGTCGAGCAGCCGCCCGCGCCACCGAAGCCTGCGCCACCTGCACCCGCCGCGCCGGCTGCACCGCCGTCGCCCGCCCCGGTAACACCGGCCTCGGCCAACGCCGCGTACCTGAAAAACCCGGCGCCGGAGTACCCATCACTGGCACAGCGTCGCGGTTGGGAAGGCACGGTGTTGTTGCGAGTGCAGGTACTGGCCAGCGGCAAGCCGGGGGAGATCCAGATTCAGAAAAGCAGCGGTCGCCAGCAACTCGACGACGCCGCATTGACCGCCGTGAAGCGTTGGAGCTTCGTGCCGGCCAAGCAGGGCGAAGTGGCGCAGGACGGCTGGGTCAGCGTACCGATCGATTTCAAGATTCACTAACTATTCGGCAGCGGTGTGTTGGACACGCCGCGACCTGCACAGAGGGAAAACATCATGGCATTAGCATCTCCACTTGAATCCATCGAAAGCGCGGTGATCTGGCTGCTGGTGGTCTTTTCGGTCGCGACCTGGGGCTTTGCCCTGCTCAAAGGCCTGCAGTTCGGGCGCCTCAAGGCGCAGGATCGCAAATTCCACAAACAGTTCTGGGCGGCGTCGAGTCTCGACGCTGCCGCCGAACTGGCGGAAACCCGGCCCGGCGCCGCAGCGCGGGTGGCCCAGGCCGGTTATGCCGCGATCCAGGTCGGTGACGCGCCGCACGCGGCGGACTTGAGCCAGGCCATCAACCACCAGGACCGCCTCGAACGCGCCCTGCGCCAGCAGATCGTGCGTGAACGTCGCTCCCTGGAAACTGGCCTGGCCGTGGTCGCCAGTATCGGCAGCACCTCGCCGTTTATCGGCCTGTTCGGCACCGTGTGGGGAATTATGGAAGCGCTGAAGGGGATCAGCGCCGCCGGTTCCGCCAGCCTCGAAACCGTGGCCGGCCCGATCGGTGCGGCGCTGGTCGCCACCGGCGTCGGTATTGCCGTCGCGGTGCCGGCGGTGCTGGTCTACAACTACTTCCTGCGTCGCCTGAAGCTGACCGCCGCCGACCTGGATGACTTCGCCCACGACTTCTACAGCCTGGCGCAGAAAAATTCGTTCCGTGTGCTGCTGCACCCGACGCTGAACAAAGCGGCTGCCGGCAACCCGCAAAAAGTGAAGGAGGCGTCCTGAGATGGCCTTCTACACGCAGGACAGTGATGAGGTGCTGAGCGAGATCAACGTCACGCCGCTGGTGGACGTGATGCTGGTGCTGCTGGTGGTGTTTATCGTCACCGCGCCGCTGCTGACCAACTCGATTCCGATCAACCTGCCCAAGACCCAGGCCGTGGCCCCGGTGGAGCAGAAAGACCCGCTGGTGGTGAGTATTGATGGCACCGGCAAATTGTTTATCAACAAGGACGAAATCCAGCCGGACCTGCTGGAATTCAACCTGCAGTCGGCCAAGGCCAAGGACCCCGATGTGCGGGTGCAACTGCAGGCTGACGATGGAGTGAATTACGGCGAAGTGGCGCGAGCCATGGCGTCTATCGAGCGCGCGGGCATTACCAAGCTGTCGGTGATTACCGCACGTTAGTTGCAAATGCCTCGACAATTTTTTGGCCGTCTCCTTGGCAGGGTGCGGCCTTTTTTTTGCCTGGCAAAAAGGCCGTTGGAACCTCTTTCGATCTTGTTCCACTCACTGTAGGAAGTTTCGCGAGCTAGGGTGCCGATGCTAAGTCAGGTTCCGTGAAAAGTTTGCATGGATGCGACGGGTTTTCAGCGAGGACCGTCGGCCCCGATTTTCCCCCTAAAAAGTCGGTATTAAATCCATGCAAAGAATTAGACCCAAACTCGGTTTGTCATTGAACATGTCGGTGGCCCCGCCCCCACCGAAAAAAAACGCGTCCGCCGAGTTGCGTGGCATGTCCCGAAATGATGTCGCCGCGAACACCCAAACCCGTTTTGCGTTGAATCATGGTGCACCCACGTATGACGTGGCCATGCGCGGGCGCGGTGAGCAGCATGCCGGTTGGTCCACGTTCAATCAGTCAGCACTGACCGGTACCGATGCGTTTATTCACATGGACCGCGTCAGCCCCAAAAGCCAGGGCGATTTTGCCGGTGACAAAATCCACCTCAGTGTCGCGCCGCAACACGTAGAAGCTGCGTTCAACGCCATTGCCAAGATCCTGCAAGCCGAAGATGGCCCTGTGGATAAGTGGAAAGTCACTGATATGAGCCGCATGCACCCGAACATGTCTCCCGAACAACAGCGGGTGACGCTGGGTGCGCAGTTTACTATCTATGCCAAGCCTGACCGCCCGGATAACACCTATAGCCCTCAGTACATGGGCAAGTTGCGCGGGATGATCAAGACGGTTGAACATGAGTTGCGAGGCGTTGGTATAACCCCCAGCAGCAATCGACCTGCATCTGACGTATCTCCTCAACACTGGCAATTTGCGTCTTATCGTAATGAGGGCAACGCGCGGACGGGCTCGCCCACCCAAAGCCAGGGACAGGAACACGAGCCGTTTTTTCAGCTTGTCGCTTTTCCTGACGCGTCTCCCACCTCCGCCAGCTCGATCCGATCCCATTCATCCCTCCTGCCCCCACCCTGGAATCGAGGCTGAATGACATCGGCTGGGTGAATGACCTTTGCCTTGATGCAAAACGCCGCACGTCCTCGATGCTGCGTTTTGGTTATTAATAAATAGCTTCTTATTCCTTAACGAATATATACCGCGTGCCTATACTCACCAGCAACGTTAAACGCTGCAGGAGGGCACACCCATGCACAGCGAGTCGATTCGTTATTTGATCGTGCCGGGCTGGCAAGGATCGCCAGAAGATCATTGGCAAAGTCATTGGCAGAACAGCCTGCCCAACAGCGCGCGCGTGGAGCAGGCCGACTGGCTCACACCGCGCCGCGAAGACTGGGTGGCGGCGTTGGCCGAGGCCATCGCTGCCGACAGCACCCCCGTCATCCTGATCGCCCATAGCCTGGGCTGCATCACCGTCGCCCACTGGGCCGCCACCGCCCCTGTGCAGTTTTTGCGGCAAGTGCGCGGCGCGTTGCTGGTGGCTCCGGCGGACGTCGAACGCCCGGCCTGTGCGCCGGCGTTGCGTAACTTTGGCCCGATCCCGACCACGCTGCTGCCGTTTCCAAGCCAAGTGGTCAGCTCCGACAACGACAGCGCCGTCAGCGCCCCTCGGGCTTTGGAGCTGGCGCGTCACTGGGGCGCCGAAGCGGGCATTTTGTCCGGTGCTGGCCATATCAATGTGAAGTCCGGCCATCAGCGCTGGGAACAGGGGTTCGCGTACCTCTACCGCCTGCAAAACCGCCTTGAGCACCACGCCCGTCGTCGTGCCTGACATTTTTGAACGCCCCGTCCCTGAGTGGATTGGGGGCGGGAGCCTGCCATGAGCCTGCATGAAACCTACGGCCAGCCACTGCTGACCTTCCCCGACGCCGAAAAAAGCCCGCTGAGCATCCGCGCCAAGGCCCTGGTGTTTGTCGACCCACGCTCGCGCCAGTTGCGCGAAGACCTGGAAAGCCTGGCGCCGCGCGCCTTGCCCGTGCTGATTCGTGGCGAGACCGGCAGTGGTAAAGAGCTGCTGGCGCGGCATATCCACCGGGGCAGCGACCGCACAGGCTTGTTTGTGTCGGTCAATTGCGGCGCCATCAGCCCGACCTACGCCGACGCGGAATTGTTCGGCTATGCCGCCGGAGCCCACAGTGGCGCGGCCAGCAGCCGGGCCGGGTGGTTTGGGTCGGCCAACGGCGGCACCTTGTACCTGGATGAGATCGGCGACTTGCCGTTGCCGATCCAGCTCAAATTGCTCGCCGCGTTGGAGAACCACGAAGTCACCCGCGTCGGCGCCCATCAGCCAAGCCCGGTGGACGTGCGCCTGGTGGCGGCCACCAGCATCGACCTGGCCCAGGCCGTGGCGGCGGGCAAGTTCAACGAGCGCCTGTTCCATTACCTGAGCGAAGGCCAACTTGACCTGCCTGCCCTGCGCGAGCGCGTTGGCGACATCCTGTCCCTGGCGGAATACTTCCTCGGCATCTACAGCCAGCGCCTGGACCTGCCGGTGCCGCTGATCAGCGACGCGGCCCAACGCGTGCTGGAACACCACAGCTGGCCGGGCAACACCCGCGAGCTGGAAAACGTCATCCACTTTGCGCTGCTGGTGAGCAGTGGCGACGAGATTTTGCCCGAACATTTAAACCTGCCGGTGGCGGGCTCGCCGCTGGAGCAGGTGCAGCGGATTTTCGCAGCGGCCAGCCCGGCCGAGCAGGAAACCTTGCGCAAATTTCTGCATGAGCAAAATGGAATATCAAAGTGAATAAAAGATATTGTTCGGGAATAAAAAATCTAGGTATTGTCCGTTCCACGCCGCGATAGCATTTCGCTGGCACACCACAAAAAAGCGGCCGTCAGAGACGACCCGGAATTTCGATAAGGACACTGCATGAAAAAGGTTCTGTTGTTTACCGCACTGGCGGCTGCCCTGACTGCAAGCTTCGCCCAAGCCAACGAGAAGCTGGTCGTGGCCGCGACCCCGATCCCGCACGCCGAGATCCTTGAGCTGGTCAAGCCGACCCTGGCCAAAGAAGGCGTGGACCTGGAAATCAAAGTCTTCACCGACTATGTACAACCCAACACGCAGGTTGCAGAGAAACGTCTGGATGCCAACTACTTCCAGACCCTGCCGTACCTGGAAAACTTCAACAAGGGCAAGGGCACCAACCTGGTCACCGTAGTGGGTGTGCACGTTGAACCCATCGGCGGTTACTCGAAAAAGATCACCAAGATTGGAGACCTGAAAGATGGCGCCACCGTGGCCATCCCGAACGAAGGCTCCAACAGTGGCCGTGCCCTGCTGTTGCTGCAAAAGAATGGTCTGATTACGCTCAAAGACCCGACTAATCCGCTGTCCACGCTGAAAGACATCGCCAGTAACCCGAAACACCTGAAATTCAAAGAGCTGGAATCGGCCCTGCTGCCACGCGTGCTGGATCAGGTTGACCTGGACATAATCAACACCAACTATGCCCTGGAAGCTGGCCTGAACCCGGCCAAAGACGCACTGATCATCGAAGACTCGAAGTCGCCGTACGTGAACTTCCTGGTCGCTCGCCCAGACAACAAGGACAGCGACGCTATCCAGAAACTGGCCAAGGCCCTGACCAGCCCTGAAGTCAAAGCCTTCATCGAGAAGAAGTACAACGGCGCGGTAGTGCCTGCGTTCTGATGTAACCAAAACCCCCTTCAAGGTTTGAACGCCGACGGCTTTTATAGCGTCGGCGTTTTTTTAAGGCCGCTTGGAACACAATCAACAAACTGTGGGAGCTGGCTTGTGTGGGAGCTGGCTTGCCTGCGATGGAGGCACCTCGGTATCTCAGGCGGACTCGGTTGATGCCATCGCAGGCAAGCCAGCTCCCACATTGGACGGCGGCGTGTCAGATAGCGCGGCTATTGATGGCCTTGCGCAACGCCACCAGCCACTTCACCAGCTCCTGCGGATCAATCGGTTTCACTTCGTTCATTGTTCGATCCCTCGAATCTTTCGACCCCAAGACCATAGCTGCCACCCGCCAAACCCGCGAACCCGGCGGTTATCTTTTTGGGTGATATCAATATGCTATTTGGGTATTTAAAGTTTGCTTTTTATACCTTTAAAGTTCGCGCTACCCGGCGTTACCCACGTCGGACTGGACTGCCTTCGCTGCATTACCCGTGCGGCGTCATGGACTCACGATGACCTTCGATTTTGCTTTTATCCTCAGCACCCTGCCGGCGTTTCTCAAGGCCGTGGGGGTGACGCTGCAAGTGGGCCTGATCGCCATTGCCACCTCCTTGCTGGTGGCGCTGATCAACGCGGCGCTGCTGGTGTTTCGCACGCCGTACCTGTCACGCCTGGTGGCGCTGTATGTGGAGTTGGCGCGTAACACGCCGCTGCTGATCCAACTGTTCTTCGTGTACTTCGCGTTACCGGCCCTGGGCGTGAATATTTCCGGGTTCTGGGCGGCGATCATCACCATGACCTTCCTCGGCGGCGCCTACCTCACCGAAGTGCTGCGCGCGGGTGTGGAGGCGGTGCCGCTGGCGCAGATCGAGTCGGGCAAGTCCATCGGCCTGTCCGACTGGCAACTGCTGCGCCACGTGATTCTGCCCCAGGCCGGCATCCTCAGCCTGCCGGCGCTGTTCGCCAACTTCATCTTCCTGCTCAAGGAAACCACGGTGGTGTCTGCCGTGGCAGTGCCGGAGATTCTCTACACCGCCAAGAGCTACATCGCCCTCTACTACAAGACTTACGAAATGCTCGCCGTGTTGACGCTGATCTGTGTGTTGCTGTTTTTGCCGCTGTCGCTGCTGCTCAGCCGCCTGGAAAGGAGGCTCCAGCATGGCCAGTTCGGGTCTTGAGTTGTTGTGGGTGTCGTTGCCGCAATTGGGCAAGGGCGCGGCGCAAACCCTGTCGATTTCGTTCTTGAGCATTGCCTTCAGTACCGTCGGCGGCGTGCTGTACGGCGTGTTGCGCACCTTGAATAACCGGGTGATCAATGGGGTGCTGCGGGTGTACCTGGAGCTGTTCCGCGCGATTCCGGTGCTGGTGTGGCTGTACCTGCTGTTTTTCGGGCTGCCGATTTTCTTCGGCCTGAGCATTCCGAGCTTCTGGTGCGCGGTGCTGGTGCTGTCGCTGTGGGGCGCCAGTGAAGTCGGCGAAGTGGTGCGCGGCGCGCTGCATTCGCTGCCGCGCGGCCAGCGTGAGGCGGGCCTGTCGATTGGCCTGTCCGACCCGCAACTGTACGGCTACGTGCTGCTGCCCCAGGCGCTGAAGCGCATGACGCCGCCGACCATCAACGTTTACACGCGCATCATCAAGACCAGCTCCCTGGCGGTGCTGATCGGTGTTGTGGACGTGATCAAGGTCGGCCAGCAAATCATCGAGCGCACCTATGAGTCGGTACTGATCTACGGCGCGCTGTTCCTGTTTTTCTTCTTTATCTGCTACCCGTTGTCGGCCGCCTCCAAGGTGCTGGAACGGCGCTGGGCCCAAGCATGAGCGCATTGATCGAGTTCCAGGGTTTCAACAAATACTTCGGCGACCAACAGGTGCTCAAAGGCATCGACCTGAGTGTGCAAAGCGGTGAAGTGGTGGTGATCCTCGGCCCCAGCGGCTGTGGCAAAAGCACCTTGCTGCGCTGCCTGAACGGGCTGGAAGTGGCCCACAGCGGCAGCCTTCGTTTTGCCGGCAAGGAGTTGCTGGACAAAGCCACCGACTGGCGCCAGGTGCGCCAGGACGTGGGCATGGTGTTCCAGAGCTACCACCTGTTCCCGCACATGAGCGTGCTCGACAACATCCTGCTCGGCCCACTGAAAGTACAAAAACGCGAGCCGCGCGAAGCCCGCGCCCAGGCCGAAAAACTGCTTGAGCGTGTAGGCCTTGCCGACAAGCGCGACGCCTTCCCGCGTCAGCTGTCGGGCGGCCAGCAGCAACGCATCGCCATCGTTCGCTCGCTGTGCATGAACCCCCAGGTCATGCTGTTTGACGAAGTCACCGCCGCCCTCGACCCGGAGATGGTCAAGGAAGTGCTGGAAGTGATCCAGGGCCTTGCCCGCGATGGCATGACGCTGCTGATCGTCACCCACGAAATGGCCTTCGCCCGCGCCGTCGCCGACCGCGTGGTGTTCATGGAGGCCGGTCGCATTCTCGAACTCAACACCCCCGAAGAATTCTTTACGAACCCGCAAACCGCACGCGCGCAGCAGTTCCTGGAGAAGTTCTCCTTTGTTTCAACACTGCCCAAGAAAACCAAGGAACTGGAGCTGCTATGAAAAAGTTACTGCTGCCACTGTTGGCCGTCGCCGTACTGGCCGGCTGCGATAAAAAGGCCGAAGAGCCTGCAAAACCCGTTGCCGCCGCGAGCTACATCGACAAGATCAAGGCGCGCGACAAGCTGATCGTCGGCGTATTCACCGACAAGCCGCCGTTCGGCTTTGTGAACGAAGCCAGTCGCTACGTGGGGTTCGATACTGACATCGGTCGCCAATTCGCCAAGGACCTGCTGGGCGATGAAAACAAAGTCGAGTTCGTCGCCGTTGAACCGGCCAGCCGCATCCCGTTCCTGCAAAGCGACAAGGTCGACCTGATCCTTGCCAACATGACCGTGACCCCCGAGCGCAAGGAAGCGGTGGACTTCACCAACCCCAACCTGAAAGTCGCGGTACAGGCGTTGGTGCCACAGGACAGCTCGGTGAAAAGCCTGGATGACCTGGCCACCCGCACCACCATCGTCACCACCGGCACCACCGCCGATATCTGGCTGACCAAGAACCACCCGGACTGGAAACTGCTCAAGTTCGAAAAAAACTCCGAATCGCTGCAAGCCCTGTCGGCTGGCCGTGGTGATGCCTATGCCCAAGACAACCTGGTGCTGTTCAGCTGGGCCAAGCAGAACCCGGGCTACCGCGTGCTGGACGAAAAGCTTGGTGATGAAGCGCCGATTGCGCCCGCGGTGAAGAAGGGCAACGTCGAACTGCGTGACTGGGTGAATACCGAGTTGGCGAAGTTGGGTGAGGAGAAGTTTCTGCTCAAGCTGTACGACCAATATGTGCGTAAAGAACTGAGCGATGACACCAAGCCTGAGAGTGTGATTGTTGAAGGCGGGAAGTGGCAGGGCTGATCCCGCGCTGACTGTCACACCGCTATCGCAGGCAAGCCAGCTCCCACTGGGAAACGCATTCCAAATGTGGAAGCGGGCTTGCCCGCGAAGAGGCCAGTGCAGTCACTGCACCTACTCCGGCCAATGCCACGCCGGCGCGTCCAAAATCCCTTGCCCCACAATCCGCGTCTCGCCCATCACCTTCTCCAGCACAATCGAATTACACCCCTCATCCTGCTGCAGCGCCGCAATCAACCGGCTCGCGTGCGACACCACCCACACCTGGCACTGCTGCGACGCCTGGATGATCAAGCGCGCCAGCGCCGGCAGCAAATCCGGATGCAAGCTGGTTTCCGGTTCGTTCAGCACCATCATGGTCGGCGGCCTTGGCGTCAGCAGCGCAGCGATGAGCAGCAGGTAACGCAACGTCCCGTCCGACAACTCTGCCGCCGACAACGGCCGCAGCAAGCCCTCCTGGTAAAACTCAATCGCAAAACGCCCGCCCTGCAACGGCTGGATATTCAAGCGCGCATTGGGGAATGCATCACTGACCGCCTGTTGCAGCGCCTCGGGGTCGCCGATTTCGCGGATGGTTTGCAGCGCCGCCGCCAAGTCCCGGCCGTCGTGGTGCAGCACCGGCGTGCGCGTACCCAATTGGGGTTGGCGGACGGGGGCGTCCACGTCGCTGCGAAAGTGATCATAAAAGCGCCAGCCGCGAATGCTTTCGCGCAGCAGCAACACTTCCGGCGAGCCGCGCAGGCTGCCGACCTGGTCGAACAGGCTGTGGTAGTTGGGGGTGTGCTGGGCCAGTACATCCCAGGCACGTCCGTCGCGGGCGCGCACCATCGGCCCGGAACGCTGCACCAGCAGGCTGGCGGGCCGGTAAAGGTGGCCGGCCCAGATACATTCCTTCTTCACTTCCGGGTCGAGGGAGAAGAACGACCCACCGGGTTCCGGCAGCCCGAGGGAAATGGCATAGCTGAAATCGTCCCCGGCAAACCCCAGGCGCAGGCGTTTGACACCTTGGCGCACGATGGGCTCCACTGGCACCTCGCCATTGCGCATCCGCCGGCTGATGGTTTCCGGCCCGGCCCAGAAGGTCGAGTCCAGCCCACCCTCACGGGCCAGCGCATTGATCACCCCGCCTTGGGCGGTTTCGGCCAGCAGGCGCAGGGCGCGGTACAAGTTGGACTTGCCGCTGCCGTTGGGGCCGGTGACCAGGTTCAGCCGGTCGAGCGGCACCACCAATGTGTTGATCGAGCGGTAGTTGGCCACCGCGAGGGTTTTGAGCATGTGTATTCAGTCGGTGTGGGAACCCTTGGAGTATGGGATCCTCCATGCAGATAAGGAACCCTGATCTAAGCTCACAGTCGCATACTCACTGGCACATCGCGTCACGCAAAAGGAGCCTGCATGGGCGGTCGCACTTCGAGATTTTTACTCAGCCTTGGCCTGTTGGCGCTGCTGAGTGGCTGTGGTCAGGAAAAGACCGAACCCAAGGAACACTCGCGGGTGTTTGTGCAGACCGTGCAGTCAGCGGACTTCGCGGCGGCGGTCACGCTGACCGGGGACATCCAGGCGCGTGTGCAAACCGACCTGTCCTTTCGCGTGGGTGGCAAGATCATCCAGCGCATGGTCGACGTCGGCGACCGGGTGAGCGCCAAGCAAGTGCTGGCCAAGCTCGACCCCAAAGACTTGCAGACCAACGTCGACTCCGCCCAGGCCCAGGTCGTGGCCGAGCAGGCGCGGGTCAAACAGACCGCCGCCGCCTTTGTGCGCCAGGAAAAACTCTTGCCCAAGGGCTACACCAGCCGCAGCGAATACGACGCCGCCCAGGCCGCACTGCGCAGCAGCCAAAGCGCGTTGGCCGCCGCGCAAGCCCAATTGGCGAACGCCCGTGAACAACTCGGTTATACCTCGCTGATCGCCGATGCGCCCGGCGTGATTACCGCGCGCCAGGCTGAAGTGGGCCAGGTGGTGCAGGCCACGGTGCCGATTTTCAGCCTGGCCACCGATGGCGAGCGCGATGCGGTGTTCAACGTCTATGAGTCGCTGCTGGTCGAGCCGCCGCCGGATGCGCCCATCACCGTCAGCCTGCTGGAGAACCCAAGCATCAAGGCCGTGGGCAAAGTCCGCGAAGTGACCCCCGCCGTGGCCGCCAATACCGGCACCGTGCAAGTGAAAATCGCCCTGCAAAGCCTGCCCAAAGGCATGCAACTAGGCTCGGTGGTCAGCGCCACCGCCAATGGCCCGGCCAAGGCCAGCATCGAATTGCCTTGGTCGGCCTTGACCAAGGACATCAACGAACCTGCCGTGTGGCTGATCGACGGCGACGGCAAGGCGCAACTGCACAAGGTCACGGTGGCGCGTTACCTGACCGGCAATGTGATCATTGGCGACGGGCTCAAAGGTGGCGAAAAAGTCGTGGTGGCCGGGGGGCAATTGCTGCATCCCGGCATGATCGTCGAGATCGCCCAGCAAGGAGCCCAGCCATGAAGCGCCTGATGGCAGTACTCGCCGCCAGCCTGTTGCTCGCGGCGTGCTCCAAGCAAGAACCGCCGCCTGAGCCCGTGCGCCCGGTGTTGTCGATGGAAGTGAAGTCCGAAGACCAGGAAAACCTCGGCCGCTTCGCCGGTACCATCCAGGCCCGTTATGAAAGCAACCTGGGCTTTCGCGTGCCGGGCCGTATCGCCCGGCGCGCGGTGGACGTGGGCGCCGAAGTGGAGAAGGGCGCGTTGCTCGCCGTGCTCGACCCCACCGACCAGCAAAACCAATTGCGTGCCGCCCAGGGCGACCTCGCCCGCGTGCAGGCGCAATTCATCAACGCCCAGGCGAATGCGCGGCGCCAGCAAGAACTGTTCAACCGTGGCGTCGGCGCACAGGCCCAGCTGGATGTGGCCCAGACCGACCTGAAAACCACCCAGGCCTCCCTCGACCAAGCCCAGGCCTCGGTCAACCAGGCCAAAGACCAACTCAACTACGCCGAGTTGCGCACCGACCACGCCGGCATCGTCACCGCCTGGAACGCCGAGGCGGGCCAGGTGGTCAGCGCCGGCCAGCAAGTGGTGACCCTGGCGCGGCCGGACATCAAGGAAGCGGTGATCGACCTGCCTGCCGGCCTCGCCGAGCGCTTGCCGCCCGACGTGGTGTTCCTGGTCGCCGGGCAACTCGACCCGAGCGTCAACACCACCGCCATCGTGCGTGAGATCGAGCCCCAGGCCCAAAGCGCCACGCGTACCCGGCGTGCGCGCCTGACCCTGACCGAGACGCCCGCCGCGTTTCGCCTCGGCACCGCCATCAGCGTGACCTTGAGCAGCGCCATCGCGCCGCGCATTGAACTGCCCCTTAGCGCATTGCAGGAAGTCGATGGCAAAACCCGCATCTGGCTGCTCGACACCCAAAGCCAGACCGTGCAGCCGCGCGACGTCACCGTGCTCAGCCGTGACGCCAGCAGCGCCTTGCTCAACGGCGGCGTCAAACCCGGCGAACGCATCGTCACCGCCGGCGTGAACAGCCTGAAACCCGGGCAAAAAGTCAAAATCGACGAGGACAGCCCGCGATGAAAGGGAGCTTCAACTTATCCGACTGGGCCCTCAAGCATCAGTCCTTCGTCTGGTACCTGATGTTCGTCGCGCTGCTGATGGGCGTGTTCTCCTACATGAACCTGGGCCGTGAGGAAGACCCTTCCTTCACCATCAAGACCATGGTGATCCAGACCCGCTGGCCGGGTGCGACCCAGGAAGAAACCCTCAAGCAGGTCACCGACCGCATCGAGAAAAAACTCGAAGAACTCGACTCCCTCGACTACGTGAAAAGCTACACCCGGCCGGGTGAGTCCACGGTATTCGTGTTCCTCAAAGACACCACCAGCGCCAAGGCCATCCCCGAAATCTGGTACCAGGTGCGCAAGAAGATCGACGACATTCGCGGCACCTTCCCCCAGGGTTTGCAGGGGCCGTCGTTCAACGATGAGTTCGGTGACGTGTTCGGTTCGGTGTACGCCTTTACCGGCGATGGCTTGTCGATGCGCCAGTTGCGCGACTATGTAGAGCAAGTGCGCGCCGAGATTCGCGCGGTGCCGGGGTTGGGCAAGGTCGAGATGATCGGCCAGCAGGACGAAGTGATTTACCTGAATTTTTCCACGCGCAAACTGGCTGCGTTGGGCATTGATCAGCGCCAGGTCGTGCAAAGTTTGCAGTCGCAAAACGCCGTGACGCCGGCCGGGGTGATCGAGGCCGGGCCCGAACGGATTTCCGTGCGCACCTCGGGGCAGTTCGCCTCGGAGAAGGATCTGGCCAACGTCAACCTGCGGCTCAATGACCGTTTCTATCGACTGGCGGACATCGCCGAGATCAGCCGTGGCTACGTCGACCCGGCGCGGCCGATGTTCCGCTTCAATGGCAAGCCGGCGATTGGCTTGGCCATCGCCATGCAGAAGGGCGGCAATATCCAGTCCTTCGGCAAGGCCCTGCATACGCGCATGGACGAGTTGACGGCCGACCTGCCGGTGGGCGTGGGCGTGCACAAAGTCTCCGACCAGGCGGAAGTGGTCGAGGAAGCCGTCGGCGGCTTCACCAGCGCCCTGTTTGAGGCGGTCATCATCGTGCTGGTGGTGAGTTTCATCAGCCTCGGCATGCGTGCCGGGCTGGTGGTGGCGTGCTCGATTCCGTTGGTGCTGGCGCTGGTGTTCGTGTTCATGGAGTACAGCGGCATCACCATGCAGCGAGTGTCGCTGGGCGCGTTGATCATCGCCCTCGGCCTGCTGGTGGACGACGCGATGATCACCGTGGAGATGATGATCACGCGCCTGGAAAAAGGCGAAACCAAGGAGCAGGCCGCGACCTACGCCTACACCTCCACGGCGTTCCCGATGCTCACCGGCACCTTGGTGACCGTGGCGGGGTTTGTGCCGATTGGCCTCAACGCCAGTTCGGCGGGCGAGTACACCTTCACCCTGTTTGCGGTGATTGCCGTGGCGATGCTGGTGTCGTGGGTGGTCGCGGTGTTGTTCGCGCCGGTGATTGGCGTGCATATCCTCAGTGCCAACGTGAAGCCGCATAACGCCGAACCTGGGCGCATTGGTCGCGCCTTCAATGGCGGCATGCTGTGGGCCATGCGCAACCGCTGGTGGGCGATCGGCATCACGGTTGGGCTGTTTGTGGCGTCGGTGTTCTCGATGCAGTTTGTGCAGAACCAGTTCTTTCCGTCGTCGGACCGCCCGGAAATTCTCGTCGACCTCAACCTGCCGCAAAACGCCTCGATCAACGAGACCCGCAAAGCCGTCGACCGCCTCGAAGCGATCATCAAGGATGACCCGGACATCGCGCGCTGGAGCACCTATATCGGCCAGGGCGCGATTCGTTTCTACCTGCCCCTCGACCAGCAATTGGAAAACCCGTATTACGCGCAGTTGGTGATCGTCAGCAAAGGCCTGGAAGAACGTGGCGCCTTGATTGCGCGCCTGCAAAAACGCCTGCGTGACGACTTTGTCGGCATCGGCAGCTTTGTGCAGCCGCTGGAAATGGGCCCGCCGGTCGGGCGGCCGATTCAGTACCGGGTGTCGGGCAAAGACATCGACCAGGTGCGCAAGCACGCCATCGAACTGGCGACCTTGCTGGATCAAAACACCCACTTGGGCGAAATAATCTACGACTGGAACGAGCCGGGCAAAGTGCTGCGCGTGGACATCGCCCAGGACAAGGCGCGGCAATTGGGGCTGTCGTCGGAAGACGTGGCGCAATTGATGAACAGCGTGGTCAGCGGCGCGTCGGTGACCCAGGTGCACGACGATATCTACTTGATCAACGTGGTCGGTCGCGCCGAAGACGCCGAACGTGGCACGCCGGAAACCTTGCAGAACCTGCAGATTGTCACCCCCAACGGCACTTCGATTCCGCTGCTGGCCTTTGCCACGGTGCGTTACGAGCTGGAGCAGCCGCTGGTGTGGCGCCGCGACCGCAAGCCGACCATCACCATCAAGGCCTCGGTGCGTGACGAGATGCAGCCGACCGACCTGGTGAAGCAGCTGGCGCCGACCATCGAGAAATTCAGTGCCGGCCTGCCGGTGGGTTACAAGGTCGCCACCGGCGGCACCGTGGAAGAAAGCGGCAAGGCCCAAGGCCCGATCGCCAAGGTGGTGCCGCTGATGCTGTTCCTGATGGCGACCTTCCTGATGATCCAGCTGCACAGCGTGCAGAAGATGTTCCTGGTGGCGAGTGTCGCGCCGCTGGGGCTGATTGGCGTGGTGCTGGCGCTGATCCCCACGGGCACGCCCATGGGCTTTGTGGCGATCCTCGGGATTTTGGCGCTGATCGGCATCATCATCCGCAACTCGGTGATCCTGGTGACGCAGATCGACGCCTACGAGCGCGACGGTTACACGCCGTGGGATGCGGTGGTGGAAGCCACCGAGCATCGGCGCCGGCCGATCCTGCTCACGGCGGCGGCGGCCAGCCTGGGCATGATCCCGATTGCCCGCGAAGTGTTCTGGGGGCCGATGGCGTACGCGATGATCGGCGGGATCATTATTGCGACCTTGCTGACGCTGCTGTTCCTGCCGGCGCTTTATGTGGCCTGGTACAAGATTCGCGAGCCGAAGCAGGAGGATCAGACGCAGCGAGATTAAAAATGTGGGAGCTGGCTTGCCTGCGATAGCAATGTGACTGATCTCACGC
>NZ_JBARTQ010000124.1:0-2272 GCF_049645325.1 Pseudomonas sp.
CATCAATACGATGGTAATGGCGGGACTGATCATCGCGCTCGGCTCGGTGGTCGATGACGCCATCATTGATATCGAGAACATTGTCCGCCGCCTGCGTGAAAACCGCCGGCAGGCTAGTCCGAGATCAACCGCTTCCGTTGTCTTTTTGGCTTCGCTGGAAATTCGCCGCCCGATCCTCTTTGCGACCTTGATCATCGTGCTGGCCGTTACACCGGTGTTCTTCATGGGTGGCCTTTCAGGCGCATTCTTTACGCCGCTCGCAGTCGCCTACCTGCTCGCCATGCTGGCTTCAATGATCGTGGCTTTGACCGTCACGCCGGCATTGGCGCTGATTTTGCTCGGCGAGAAGGGGCTGACGGAACGGGAATCACCGATCGTGCCCTGGCTGCAGGCGCGCTATACAAGACTGCTCACGCCAATCCTGAGAGCACCTCGATCGATGTTTGCAGCAACGATCGTCACCGCCCTGATCGGCGCAGGCATCTGGCCGATACTCGGCCAGTCGCTGCTGCCTGAATTCCAGGAACGTGACTTCCTGATGCACTGGGTCACGCCACCCGGGACGTCACGTCAAGAGATGTATCGAATTACCGTGCAGTCGAGCAAGGAACTGCGAGCCATTCCGGGCGTGCGAAATTTCGGTGCCCACATCGGGCGTGCCGTGGGTGGCGACGAGCCATACGGTATCAACTTTACGGAGAACTGGATCAGTGTCGATCCCAAAGTCGACCTCGCCACCACACGCAAAAAAGTTGAAGAGGTCGTGGCGGGTTATCCGGGTCTCTACCGGGACGTTCTGACCTACCTGCGTGAGCGCATTAAAGAAGTGCTGACGGGGTCTGGTGAGTCCATCGTGGTGCGCATCTATGGCCCGGATCTTGCGGTGCTAAGAGCCAAGGCGTTGGAAGTTAAGACGGCGCTGACGGGCATCGACGGTCTGATCGACCTGCATGAAGAGTATCAGAATCTGATCCCACAGGTGCAGGTGCGCGTTAATATCGCCAAGGCCCGCTCGGTCGGCCTCAAACCCGGAGACATCCGGCGCCAGGCAGCCGCCGTGATGGCTGGCATCGAGGTAACCGACATTCACCGCGAGGGCAAAGTATACGATGTCTTCGTGTGGACCGCTCCAGACATGCGCCACAGCCTCACCCAGTTCAAGAACATGCTCATCGACACACCGGCGGGCGATTACGTCAGACTGCAGGATCTGGCGGAAATCGCCATAAAACCAACGCCCAACATCATCAAGCGTGAAAACGTCTCGCGCCGCATGGACGTAAATGCAAACGTGCATGGCCGCGACCTTGGCTCTATCGTTCGCGATGTCGATGCGCGGCTGAAAACGATCAGTCTCCCGCTTGGCTACCACGTCGAGCAGCTTGGAGAATACGCCGAGCGCAAGGCGGCAACGAATGCGCTGTCGCTGGCCACTATTGCTGCCGTTATCGGCATCTTCTTTCTTCTGCAGATGTCATTTGGCAGCTGGCGGCTGGCCACGCTGGCGTTCATGCTCCTGCCGGCAGCATTGGTTGGTGGCGTGATCGCTGCCTACATCGGCGGCGGCGTCATCTCGCTGGGCTCACTGGTCGGCTTCCTGACCGTACTGGGCATCGCGGCGCGCAACGGTATATTGCTCATCGACCACTGCCAGCATCTCGAGCACGTCGAAGGCGTCGGGTTCGGACCGGAACTCGTGCTGCGCGGTGCCCGTGAGCGGTTGGCGCCGATCCTGATGACCTCGATCACGACGGCCTTGGCGATTGCGCCGCTGGTGGTCTACGGCAATCTGCCCGGCCACGAGATCGAGCATCCAATGGCGGTCGTGATCCTCGGCGGGCTTGCGACGTCGACACTGCTCAATCTGTTCGTGATACCGGCGCTGTATCTGCGCTATGGCCATGGCACCGAGCCGTCAAGCGGACTGTCTTCGGGGTTGAGCTCCGCCCCCGCCTAAGAGTGGGTCCCGGTAGAAACAGCGGGCGCCCGGGCGAGGTGTGGCACGGAACTCGGTGAGCCGTTCGTCGGTGGTTGGAACTCTTTCGTCGTGAATTGATCATCTGGCGGGGATATACCCAGATCGTCTGTCTTTTCAGACGCTGGCATTTCCGTACCCGCGGTGATCGAGCGTTTGGCCTGCGCTTCGCTGGCGATTGCTTTTAAGAAATCAATCTTCGCCGTCATGGGGGCCCTCGTACAGGAGCTTCAGCATTGGTAATCGAGGCGGGTCGCAGGCCTGACTGGTTAAGCGGCGCCCCAACACATTCACTGA
>NZ_JBARTQ010000125.1:0-26132 GCF_049645325.1 Pseudomonas sp.
GCCGTGCTCTGCTCTTGATCTTGCTTGTGATCTTGATCCAGAGCGCCCCGTTAACCACGATGGCCGCACGCAGGCTTGAATCCGTGGGCAACCCGGCAGGACGCCGGGTTAGCCGTGTTGGGCCATGGATGGCCCGTCGCGGCGGCCCACGGATTCAAGCCGGAGTGCGGGCATGCCGAGCCTAGGCGAGGCACCGAGTGGAGGGGCAAGAGCGTTTTGGTTACTTTTGCGCTCTATCAAAAGTGACCCGCCGTAAGGGCGGAACCCATATAAGCCCTCACCCAAATACCGGATATGCACCACCCACCCTCAACCCAAAAAAATCCCCCGCCATTAACCTTACGTTACAAAACTCCCCCACAAATTAAGCTATACAAGCAGAGCGCCAAATAGTGGCTTTCTGCCGCCCACCCCTGCGCCTCAATAAAAATAAAAGAAAGGGAGTTCACCCGTGAAGAGCTTGCTCTATCCCGCCGTCGCGTTAATGAATCGCCTGAGTTTCGGCATGAAATTCAGCCTGATCAGCGTGCTGTTCCTGCTGCCCATGCTGGCAACCAACTATTTCCTGGTGCGCGATTCCTGGCGCGAATTCCAGGGCACGCGCATCGAACTGCAAAGCCTCGACCTGCTCGGCAGCAGCCTGGCCCTGCGCCGCGACCTGGAAACCCTGAACAACCAGGTGCAAATCAACGCGACCCTCGGGCAGGCTGGCAAGGCCGGCGACCTCGACGCCAGAATCAGTGCCCTTGAGCAAAGCCTGCTGAGTCGCCTGCAAAACCTCAACGCGATGGCCACCGACTCGGCGCAAATCGCTGCCTTTGAAGGCAAGCGCGACGAATTGATCGCCGCCTTCCAGGCGCAGCAACAGGAAACCTCGCTGCTGAGCAAAAGCGCGCTTATCGGCAAGTTGCTCAACAAGGCCCAGATGCTCAGCCAGATCATCGCCAGCCAATCCGGTTTGAGCCGTGACCCCCAGAGTGATTTACGCCAACTCAGTGAACTGGTCACCGGCGTCACGCCGCAGGTGACGCAAACCTTGGGCGAAGGCCGGGCCATGGGCGCGTACTCATTGGGCCAGGGTTTTCTCAATTCATCGTCCAGCACGCGCTTTGAAGAGCTGCAGCAGCAACTGGAAAAACTCCAGGCTGAATACGGTCTGAAATTGCAGGACGCCCTGGGCGCCAGCAATGCCGCCCATGCGGCGCTTGATGGCGTGGCCCAGGCCAGTGCGGCCAGTCTCAAGCGAGGCAGTGAAGTGTTTGAAGAACAGGTGGTGATGGCCGAAACCCTGGACGCGCCGTGGCAGGCGTTCTATGACGAAGTCAGCCAGTTGATGGCCCAGACCTATCACTTGGATGACGCCACCCTGACATTCCTTGGCCAGCAGCTGGAACAACGCCTGGCGCAGAATCGCATGCACATGGTGCTGCTGGTTTCAGCCCTGAGCGCGGTGTTTTTGCTGATCTTCTATTTGTATGCCGGCTTCTACGCCTCGACCCGCACTACTTTGCGACGCCTTGGGGCAATGATGGAAAAAGTGGCGGCCGGCGACATGACGGTCACCTTTGTGGCCCACAGCCGCGATGAGCTGGGGGATTTGGGCCAGGTGTTCAATGGTACCGTGGCCAAAATCCACGATTTGATCGAGCGTGTCGGGCACACCGTCAGCCAGGTCGAGTTGCAAGCCGGCCAGGTGGAAGCTGTTTCGGCTCAAAGCAATAAGGCGGTCTCCGGCCAGCGCCGCCAGATCGAACAAGTCGCGACGGCGATGAACCAGATGTCATCCACCGCCCAGGAAGTGGCGCGCAGCGCGGCGGCAGCGGTCAGCAGTGCCCACAGTGTCAATGACGAAACCGTCAGCGGCCGTGGCCTGGTGCAATCGCAACAGGGCAGCATTGCGCGCCTGGCGTCGGAGATCGATGAGTCGGTGCGGGTGATCAATCAACTGGCCACCGACAGCCAGGCCATCAGCAGCGTGCTGGAAGTGATCAAAAGCATCGCCGAGCAAACCAATCTGTTGGCGCTCAACGCGGCGATCGAGGCCGCGCGTGCGGGCGAGCAAGGCCGTGGTTTTGCGGTGGTGGCCGATGAGGTGCGTACCCTGGCTCGGCGCACCCAACACTCCACCGAAGAAATCGAACAGATGATCAGCCGATTGCACGCTGGCGTGGGCGCGGCAGTGAAGGCCATGGGCACCAGTCATGCCATGGCCAATGGCACCGTGGGGCAGTCGGAAAAGGTCCAGCAGGCGCTGGAAAATATCCTTGGGGCTGTGGGCATGATCGTTGACCAGAACCAGCAGATCGCGGCAGCGGTCGAGCAGCAAACGGCGGTCGCCCACGACATCGACCAGAACATCGTCGAAATCAATCGCGCAGGCGAGCACGCGGCCCAGGGCGCGCATCAGACCGAGGCCGCCAGCCGGCAGTTGTCGCAGCAGGTCATCGAGTTGAAGCAATTGATCGGGGCGTTTCGTGTGTAGGACGGGTGAGTAGGAGAGGGCGATATTGGCTGTGGTGCCTGTCCTGATTTCCCGGTGTGTCTCTTTTCACGGCGTGAATGGGTGAGAATTTGTTTCAACTCGTCACCGTCCAAAGGAGGCACATCGATGACCGCAGCAATCGGCATCAAGGGGCGCTGCGCCCACTGCGAGATCACCTTTGAACTCAAGCCTTGGCAACTGAATGCCATCGCCATTCATGAGCCCTTCGAGTGCCCTTACTGCGAGCATGCCCTGCAGTTGAACTGCCCGCGCCAACAACGCCGGTTCAAGGCGTTGGACCACTGGGCCATGGTGCCGCCGAGCATGGTGGTTTTAACCTGTGTGGTGCTGATTGTTGCGCTGGTGGCGGAGTGGATGAGCCTGGTCAGCGTGATTGGGCAACTGAATATTTCACTGGTGGTGGTGCTGGTGCACTTCCTGGCACTGCGTTATGCCCGTCACCGACAACGGATGACGGTGAACCTGCAGGCAGTCAGGCGGCTACCAGTTGAACACCTCACACGCATTGCGTGTGCTCGACTCGGCCAGCCTTGAAGGGCTAATGCCCATGTACTCGGCCAACGCGGTGCAGATGGCGGGCAGGTGTTGCGGGCTGTTGCGTTGGCCGGGGTACATGGCGGGCGCCATGTCCGGTGAGTCGGTTTCCAGTACCACGGCCTCAAGGGGCAGTTGTGCCAGCACCTTATGCATGCGCAAGGCCTGGGGCCAGGTAGCCGCGCCGCCCAAGCCGAGTTTGAAACCGAGCTTGATGTACTCGCGGGCTTCCTCAAGGCTGCCGGCGAAGGCGTGGATAATGCCGCCGCGCGGCAGGCGAATACGCTTGAGGGTGGCGATCACCGCCGCGTGGCTGCGGCGTACGTGCAGCAGCGCGGGCAATTGGAAGTCCACTGCCAGTTTCAATTGGGCGTCAAACAGCGCTTGCTGACGCTCGCGGTCCAGGTGTTCGAGGAAGTAATCCAGGCCGATTTCGCCGACCGCGCAGACTTGCCGATGGCCGCGCAGGCGGGTCAGCCAATCGCCTAACGCGGTGAGGTCGGCGGGGCGATGCTCATCGAGGTACACCGGGTGCAGGCCGAAGGCGGCGAATAAACCTTCGTCCTCCTGCACCAGGTCCCACACGCGTTGCCAATTCTGCTGATACACCCCCAACACCACCATGCGCGACACGCCCAGTTGGCGGCTGTGGGCGAGGACGTCCCGGCGATCGTCATCGAAGTCCGGGAAGTCCAGGTGGGTGTGGGTGTCGATCAGCTCCACGCTCAAGCCTCGTGAATGCGCTGCTTGAAGGTGCGGCCAATGGCGTGCACGCCAGGTTGATACTGTTCTTCTTCAATCGCAGCCAGGGCCAGGCGCAGGGCGGTGTCGGCGATCAACTGATGTTGCTGGGCCATGGCGTTGACCGGCAGCGGCAGGAAGTCCAGCAATTGGGTATCGCCGAACGTACCGAGGCGCAGCGGCCGCGATTTGAGCGGGAAGTCGTGCAGTGCATCAAACACACCTTGCAACAGCACGTAGGAAGTCGTTACCAGCGCATCAGGTAAATGCCCCAGGCGTTGCAGCAATTGCTCCATCAGCTGTCGGCCGCAGTCACGGCTGAAGGCCTCGCCGTGTTCGACGATCACGTCACCGGTGAACCCGTTCAGCGCTTCGCGGAAACCGGCGGCGCGTTCCTGGCTGATGCTCAACTCCGGCCGTGCGCCAATCAATACGATTTGCTTGGGCTCCGGTTGCAGCAGGCTGCTGGTCAGTTGCTGGCAGGCCTGGCGGTCATCGCTGACCACCGAGCAAAACTGCTCCGCCTCCATTACCCGGTCGATGGCAATGACCGGCAAGCCCTTGGCCTGCAACTCGCGGTAGCTGTCATCGCTGGCCGGCAGGCAGCTGGCGACGAACAGCGCGTCACAACGCCGCGCGCGGAACAGTTGCAGCAGTTGACGCTCGCTGTCGGCCTCGTCGTCGGAACTGGCGATCAACAGCTGGTAACCTCTGGCCCGCGCACCTTGTTCCAACAGCTTGGCGATGCGCGCGTAACTGGGGTTTTCCAGGTCCGGCAGGATAAAGCCCAAGGTGCGCGTATGCCGACTGCGCAGCCCGGCCGCCTGGGGGTTGGGAGTAAAGCCATGGGCCTGGACCACGGCACGTACACGCTCGACAGTCGCGCTGCTGATGCGTTGCTGTTCGGCCTTGCCATTGATGACATAACTGGCGGTGGTAACGGACACACCGGCCAGACGTGCGATATCACTGAGTTTCAAACCGGGATTTCCTTGTTTTTTAGAGCTTGCCCCGACACTTTGTCCAATCGTAACCGATTACTGCATACGACTATTGTCTGAGCGTAGGCGCCGAGTGGTCCTTCAAGCTTGCATAATTAGCGCGTAATCTGCCATAAATTCTAGATTAAACGTTTCAGCTGGCGTATTTTTACGACGTTCGCGACTGGATGGTGACTGCCAATTGACCACTCAGTCAGTTATTTTTGAACACTTTTGCGCTGATTTATTCAAAACAATACCTAGTGCGCCCATCGCACTAACTAGGAGAACGGCATGCTTGAGCTCACTGTAGAGCAGATTTCCATGGGCCAGGTGGCTGTGGACAAATCTGCTGCCTTGCACCTGCTCGCTGAAAAACTGATGGCCGATGGCCTGGTCGCCGACGGTTATCTCAGTGGCTTGCAAGCCCGTGAAGCCCAGGGCTCGACCTTTCTCGGCCAAGGTATCGCCATTCCCCACGGCACCCCCGAAACCCGCGACCAGGTGTTTTCCACCGGCGTGCGCCTGCTGCAGTTCCCCGAAGGGGTGGATTGGGGTGACGGCCAGATCGTCTACCTCGCGATCGGCATTGCCGCCAAATCCGACGAACACCTGCGTTTGCTGCAACTGCTGACCCGCGCCCTCGGTGAAACCGATTTGGGCCAGGCGCTGCGCCGTGCCGGGTCCGCCGAGGCGTTGCTCAAATTGTTGCAAGGTGCGCCACAGGAACTGGCGCTGGATGCGCAGATGATCAGCCTTGGCGTGTCGGCCGATGATTTCGAAGAACTGGTATGGCGCGGCGCCCGCCTGTTGCGTCAGGCCGATTGTGTGAGCAACGGTTTCGCCGCCGTGTTGCAACAAGTCGACGCGCTGCCGCTGGGCGATGGCCTGTGGTGGTTGCACAGCGAGCAGACGGTCAAGCGCCCGGGCCTGGCGTTTGTCACGCCGGACAAACCCATGCGCTACCTCGGCCAGCCGCTTAACGGCCTGTTTTGCCTGGCAAGTTTGGGTGAAGCGCACCAAACACTGCTGGAGCGCCTGTGCGCCTTGCTGATTGAAGGGCGCGGCCAGGAATTGGGGCGTGCCACCAGCAGCCGCGCGGTGCTTGAAGTGCTCGGTGGTGAATTGCCGCCGGATTGGCCGAGCGTGCGCATTACCCTGGCCAACGCCCATGGCCTGCATGCGCGCCCGGCGAAGATTCTCGCGCAATTGGCGAAAAGTTTTGACGGCGATATCCGCGTGAGCATCGTTGATGGCCCGGTGGGCGCCGTGTCGGTGAAAAGCCTGAGCAAGTTGCTGAGCCTGGGTGCGCGTCGCGGTCAGGTGCTGGAGTTTGTCGCCGAGCCGGCCATTGCAGGCGATGCCTTGCCGGCGTTGCTTGCCGCGGTCGAAGAAGGCTTGGGGGAAACCGTAGAGCCGGTGCCGACAGCGAGCGCCCAGCCGGCCACCTTTGATACCGAGCCCGTTGTCAGCGCGCCAACAGCCGGCAGCCAGGTGCAGGCCATTGCTGCCGCGCCGGGCATCGCCATTGGCCCGGCGCATATCCAGGTTCAGCAGGTATTTGATTACCCATTGCGCGGCGAGTCCGCCGGGGTTGAGCGTCAACGCCTGCACACAGCATTGGCCGATGTGCGCCGCGACATCCAGGGCCTGATCGAACGCAGCCAGTCCAAGGCCATCCGCGAGATTTTCATCACGCACCAGGAGATGCTCGACGACCCGGAACTGACCGACGACGTCGACACCCGCCTCAAGCAGGGCGAGAGCGCCCAGGCGGCGTGGATGAGTGTGATCGAAGCCGCCGCCAAGCAGCAGGCGTCGTTGCAGGACGCCTTGCTCGCCGAGCGCGCCGCCGACTTGCGCGACATTGGCCGCCGTGTGCTCGCGCAGCTGTGCGGCGTCGACACTGCCGAGGAACCGCGCGAACCGTACATTTTGGTGATGGACGAGGTCGGGCCTTCAGACGTCGCGCGCCTGGACCCGACGCGCGTTGCCGGCATCCTCACCGCGCGTGGCGGCGCCACGGCCCACAGCGCCATCGTCGCCCGCGCCCTTGGGATTCCGGCGCTGGTCGGCGCGGGCCCGGGCGTGCTGCTGCTGGCGAGCGGCACGCCGTTGCTGCTCGATGGGCAGCGCGGTCGCCTGCATGTCGACCCCGACGCGGCCACCTTGCAACGTGCCACGGTTGAGCGCGACACCCGCGAGCAACGCCTGCAGGCGGCTTCAGCCCAACGCCACGAACCTGCGCTGACCCGCGATGGCCACGCCGTGGAAGTGTTCGCCAATATCGGCGAAAGCGCCGGTGTGGCGAGTGCTGTGGAGCATGGCGCTGAGGGCATCGGCCTGCTGCGTACCGAATTGATTTTCATGGCCCACCCGCAAGCGCCGGACGAGGCCACCCAGGAAGCCGAATACCGCCGCGTGCTCGACGGCCTCGGCGGGCGACCGCTGGTGGTGCGTACCCTCGACGTGGGCGGCGACAAACCGCTGCCGTATTGGCCGATCGCCAAGGAAGAAAACCCGTTTCTCGGCGTGCGCGGCATTCGCCTGACCCTGCAACGCCCTCAGGTCATGGAGGCGCAGTTAAGGGCGCTGTTGCGCTCGGCGGACAACCGTCCACTGCGCATCATGTTTCCCATGGTCGGCAGCGTCGATGAATGGCGCGCAGCCCGCGACATGACCGAGCGCCTGCGCCTGGAAATCCCTGTGGCGGACTTGCAACTGGGCATCATGATCGAAGTGCCTTCCGCCGCATTGCTGGCGCCGGTACTCGCCAAGGAAGTGGACTTTTTCAGCGTTGGCACCAACGACCTGACCCAGTACACCCTGGCCATCGACCGTGGCCACCCGACGCTGTCAGCCCAGGCTGACGGCTTGCACCCGGCGGTGTTGCAACTGATCGACATCACCGTGCGCGCCGCCCATGCCCATGGCAAATGGGTCGGCGTGTGCGGCGAGTTGGCGGCGGACCCGCTGGCGGTGCCGGTGCTGATCGGCCTGGGGGTGGATGAGTTGAGCGTGTCGGCCCGCAGCATTCCCGAAGTGAAGGCGCGCGTGCGCGAATTCAGCCTGAGCGAGGCCCAGAGCCTGGCGCAAAAAGCACTGGCGGTGGGTTCGCCCGCCGAAGTGCGAGCCCTTGTGGAGGCCGCGTAAATGGCAAATATCTTATGCCTGACGCTGAACCCGGCGTTGGACCTGACCGTACGCCTGACGCGCCTGGAACCGGGCGAAGTCAACCGCAGCGAAGCGATGCTCACGCATGCTGCCGGCAAGGGTGTGAACGTGGCGCAAGTGTTGGCGGACCTGGGTCACGATGTGTCCGTGGGTGGTTTTCTCGGCGCGGAAAACCCGCAGGCTTTCGACGCACTGATCGCTCGCCGTGGGTTTGGTGACGCGTTCATCCGTGTGCCGGGGGAAACCCGCAGCAATATCAAGATCGCCGAACAGGATGGCCGCGTCACGGACATCAATGCGCCAGGGCCGCACGTGAGCGAGCAGGCGCAGCAAAAATTGCTGAAGCTGCTGGCAGTCATCGGCCCTGAATTCGATGCGGTAGTGGTCGCCGGCAGTTTGCCGCGCGGCATCAGCCCGCAGTGGTTTCAAGCGCTGTTGGAAGCGTTGAAAGTGCTCGGTTTGAAAGTCGCTTTGGACACCAGCGGCGAAGCCTTGCGCGCCGGTTTGAAGGCCGGCCCCTGGCTGGTCAAACCCAACACCGAAGAGCTGGCCGAAGTCTTGGGTAATGCCGCTGATGCCGTCAGCCAACTGCATCAGCAAGGTGTGGAGCATGTGGTGGTTTCTGACGGCGCTGCGGGCGTGAGTTGGTTCAGCCCCGGCACCGCGCTGCATGCCACGCCGCCCAAGGTCAGCGTTGCCAGCACGGTGGGTGCCGGCGACTCGCTGCTGGCCGGGATGCTGCACGGGTTGCTCAGTTTTGATCTGCCGGAAACCACCCTGCGCCGGGCCACGGCAATTGCCGCCATGGCCGTCACGCAGATCGGTTTCGGCATCAGCGATGACGCGCAACTGGCGCGCCTCGAAAGCGGCGTCCATGTGCGCGCGCTGACAGAACAATAAGAGGGTTTGTGATGAAGTTAGCCATTGTTACCGCCTGCCCGAACGGCATGGTCACCAGTGTGCTGTGCGCCCGCTTGTTGGACGCCGCCGCGCAGCGCATGGGTTTGCACACCAGCGTCGAAGTGGTGGATGTGCAGCACCCGGAACGCCAGTTGTCGCAGGCCACCCTCGATGCCGCCGAATGGGTGCTGCTGGTCAGCAGCACGCCGGTGGACATGCAGCGGTTTGTCGGCAAGCGCGTGTTCCAGAGCACGCCGGCCCAGGCGTTGGCGGATGTTGAAGCGGTATTGCGCCGGGGCGCGGAAGAGGCCCAGGTGTATGTGGCCAGCGAAGCAGCGCCCGCAGCGAAAAATGCCCCTCGCATTGTCGCGATTACCGCGTGCCCGACGGGCGTGGCGCACACCTTCATGGCCGCCGAAGCCTTGCAACAAACCGCCAAGCGCTTGGGCTACGACCTGCAGGTCGAAACCCAAGGCTCGGTGGGCGCCCGCACGCCATTGAGCCCGCAGGCGATTGCCGAGGCTGACGTGGTGCTGCTCGCGGCGGACATCGAAGTTGCCACCGAGCGCTTCGCCGGCAAGAAAATCTACCGTTGCGGTACCGGCATTGCCCTCAAGCAATCCGAGGCGACCCTCAACAAGGCATTGGCCGAAGGCGCGGTGGAAAGCGCCGCCAGCGGTGCGGTGGCCAAAAAATCGGAAAAAACCGGCGTCTACAAACACCTGCTCACCGGGGTGTCGTTCATGTTGCCGATGGTGGTGGCGGGCGGTCTGTTGATCGCCTTGTCGTTCGTGTTCGGCATTCATGCGTTTGAAGAAAAAGGCACGTTGGCGGCGGCGCTCAAAACCGTCGGCGACCAGGCCTTCATGCTAATGGTGCCGCTGCTGGCGGGCTATATCGCCTACTCGATTGCCGACCGTCCCGGCATTGCGCCCGGCATGATCGGCGGCTTGTTGGCGGGCACCTTGGGCGCGGGGTTTATCGGCGGCATCTTTGCCGGTTTTCTCGCCGGATACTGCGTCAAGCTGATCACCCGCGCGGTGAAGTTGCCGCAGAGCCTGGAGGCGCTCAAGCCGATCCTGATCATCCCGTTGCTGGCGAGCCTGTTCACGGGGCTGGCGATGATTTACCTGGTTGGCCCGCCGGTCGCGCGGTTGCTTACCGGCCTTACCGACTTTCTCAGCACCATGGGCACCACCAACGCGGTGCTGCTGGGGATTTTGCTCGGCGGCATGATGTGCGTGGATTTGGGCGGGCCGATCAACAAGGCGGCGTATGCGTTTTCGGTGGGCTTGCTGGCGGCGTCCAGCGGTGCGCCGATGGCCGCCACCATGGCCGCCGGGATGGTGCCGCCGATCGGCATGGGCATCGCCACGTTCCTGGCGCGACGCAAGTTCGCGCAGACCGAGCGCGAGGCCGGCAAGGCCGCGATGATCCTTGGCCTGTGCTTTATCTCAGAAGGCGCGATCCCGTTTGCCGCCAAAGACCCGTTGCGTGTAATCCCGGCCAGCATCGCCGGTGGCGCGTTGACCGGCGCATTGTCGATGTATTTCGGCTGCAAACTCGCCGCGCCGCATGGTGGGTTGTTTGTGCTGATTATTCCGAACGCGATGAACCATGCGCTGCTGTATTTGCTGGCGATTGTCGCCGGCAGCTTGTTGACCGGGTTGGTGTATGCGTTGATCAAACGCCCGGACGTGGTGGAACTCGCGGTAGCGCCGGCTCAGGCCTGACACCGTTTAAAAGTGTGGGAGCAAGCCCGCTCCCACACTGGATCCCCAGTGTCTGTGGCGGTGTCATCTCTGCTTCATCCGCCCGTGTTTAAGTTTCCCTTTTGATGCTCAAGAGGGAACCTGCATGAGCCACTTCGACCTCGGCCGTCGCCGCGTGATGCAGCCGTCGGCGCTGGCCTGTTGCTGCCGGGCCTGGCCCCAGCGGTGATCGCTTCGGTGAAAGACCGCCCGCAACTCACCGACGGTGTGCAGTCCGGTGACCTGCTCGGCGACCGCGCAATGATCTGGAGCCGCAGCGACCGCCCTGCCCGCATGGTGGTGGAGTGGGACACCCGCAGCGTGTTCAGCAACCCGCGCAGATTCATCTCTCCGTTGGCCGACAGCCGCACGGATTTTACTGCCCGCGTCGAACTCACCGGGCTGCCCGCCGACCAGGCGATTTTCTACCGCGTGCACTTTGAAGACGCCCAGACCGGCGTTGCCAGCGAGCCGTGGTTCGGCCACCTGCGCAGCGTGCCGCAGCAGCGGCGTGACATTCGTTTTGTGTGGAGCGGCGATACGGTCGGCCAAGGCTTCGGCATCAACCCGGACATCGGCGGCATGCGCATCTACGAAGCCATGCGCCTGCGCCTGCCGGACTTCTTTATCCACAGCGGCGACACCATCTACGCTGACGGCCCGGTGCCCGCACAACTGACCGTCGAAGACGGGCGCATCTGGCGCAATATCACCACCGACGCCAAGAGCAAAGTTGCCGAAACCCTGGATGAATATCGCGGCAATTACCGCTACAACCTGCTCGATGAAAACGTGCGCCGCTTCAACGCCGAGGTGCCGCAGATCTGGCAGTGGGACGACCACGAAGTCATCAACAATTGGTCGCCGAGCAAGCAGCTGGACGAGCGTTACCAGACCAAGGACATCACTACGTTGGTGGGCCGCGCGCGCCAGGCCTGGCTGGAATATTCACCGATGCGCCGACAGAGCGCCGACGGCGGTGGGCGGATTTATCGCAAGCTCAGCTACGGCCCGTTGCTGGATGTGTTCGTGCTGGACATGCGCAGCTATCGCGGCCCCAACGATGACAACCTGGGCGGCGAAAAACCCTTCATGGGCCGCGAGCAACTGGACTGGCTGAAGCGCGAGCTCAAGGCATCCCAGGCGCAGTGGAAGGTGATTGCCGCCGACATGCCCATCGGCCTCGGCGTGCCCGACGGTGAGGTCAGCCCTGGTGTGCCGCGCTGGGAAGCCATCGCCAACGGCGACCCGGGTGCGCCGCAAGGTCGTGAGCTGGAAATTGCCGAGCTGTTGGGTTTTTTGCGCGCGCAGCAGGTGCGCAATCATGTGTGGCTGACGGCGGACGTGCATTACTGCGCAGCGCATCATTACCACCCTGACCGTGCTGCGTTTCAGGATTTCGAGCCGTTTTGGGAGTTTGTGGCGGGGCCGTTGAATGCGGGCAGCTTCGGGCCGAATCCGCTGGATAAAACCTTTGGCCCGCAGGTGGTCTTCGAGAAGGCGCCACCTGCGCAAAACACCTCGCCGTTTGCGGGCTTTCAGTTTTTTGGCGAAGTGCAGATTGACGGGCAGACGGCGGAGTTGACGGTCATTCTGCGCGATCTGGATGGGGTGTCAGTGTTTGAGCAGAAGTTGCAGCCGGTCTGATTTGAAAGGCGGTTAAACCTGAGGGAGCTGGCCTGCGATGACTGACTCACATTCAACATCATTGTTGTCTGATAAATCGCTATCGCAGGCAAGCCAGCTCCCACAGGTTTGAGCTTCAGTGTTTAGGCGTTATCAATACACATCCCGACGATAGCGGCCTTGCTCGATCAAACGCTCGACCGCTTCGCTGCCGAGTATGTCGTGCAGCGCCTGATCAACCCCCGTCGCCATGCCCTGCAAACTGCCGCACACATAAATGGCCGCGCCCTCCGCCAGCCATTTACGCAGCACATCCGCCGATTCGCGCAGGCGATCCTGCACGTAGATCTTCTCGGCTTGATCGCGGGAAAACGCCAGGTCCAGCAGGGCCAGGTCGCCGCTGGCGAGCCAGCCTTGCAGTTGGTCCTGGCACAGGAAGTCGTGGGCGATATTGCGCTCGCCAAACAGCAGCCAATTGCGCTGCTGGCCTTCGGCAATCCGGGCCTTGAGCAAGCTGCGCAGGCCGGCGAGGCCGGTGCCGTTGCCCAGCAGAATCAGCGGCACCGGTGTTTGCGGCAGATGGAAGCCGCTGTTGCGGCGCAGGCGCAGGCTGACGCCGGAACCAAGCGGGGCGTGTTCGGTCAGCCAGCCGGAACCCAGACCCAGGCTGCCGTCGGGGTGACGTTCCTGGCGCACGATCAACTCCAGCTCGCCGTCGCTGGCAATCGAGGCGATCGAATATTCGCGCATGCCCAACGGCACCAGTGCGTTCACCAGTGCCTGGGCGTGCAGGCCGACCAAGTGGGCGCGGTTGTCCGGTAGCTGGCGCGTGGCCAGGGCCTGGTTGAGGGTTTGCGTCAGGCCGTCGACCAGCACACCGTCGCTGCCGGCCAGGCCCAGGCCGGCGAGGAAGTGTTCGATGGCCCACGGGCCGTTGCGCGGCAGGATTTCCACCAGGTCGCCCGCCAGCCAGGTGCGTGGGGCGGGCGGTGTGAGGCCAATCATATAGACGCCTGCGCCGACGCTGTCACGGTTGAGCAGCGTGCGGTGGCTCAGGGGCCAGTTGTCGTACTGGGCGGCCTGCCACGCCGCGGCAGGTGCGTGACCGGTGAGTTGGCCCAGTTGCTGTTGCCAGGTGTGTAGCGCCTCGGGGTCGCCACTGTCGACTTCCACCGGGGCGAACAGCGCATTGCCACCCTGGTGGGTCAGCCAGAAATGCAGGCGCCGGGCAAAACCGCAGAAGTGTTCGTACTGGCGGTCGCCCAAGGCCAGTACCGAGTAGTTCAGGCCTTTGAGGGACAGGTCCTGGCCGAGCACGCTGCGCTCAAAACCACGGGCGCTGTCGGGCGCTTCGCCGTCACCGAACGTACTGACCACAAACAGCGCATGCTCCGACTGGCTCAGGTCGTTCTGGCTGACACTCCCCAAAGGCTGCACCTTCACTGGCAAGCCGGCGGCCTGCAATTGCCCGGCCGTCTGCCACGCCAGCTGCTCGGCGAAACCGCTTTGGCTGGCGAAGCCTATCAGCCAGGCGGGCGCACTGCTGTGGTTGGCGCTTAGGCCTTTGCGTGCATCGCGCACCTGGCGTTTCTTGCGGCGACGGTCGAGGTACAGCAGCCAGCCGGTGATGAAGAACAACGGCATGCACAGCGCGCTGAGGGTGAGGACGATGCGGCCTACCCAGCCGAAGTAGCTGCCGGTGTGCACCGCGTAAATACTGGTCAGCAACTGCGACTTGAGGCTTTTGCTGGCATACCTGTCATGGAATTTGACCTCGCCGGTGGCCGGGTCGAGGTTGATCTGGTTGGTTGCGCGGTCATGGGGTGAAGATGTGAGCAGGTAATACACAATCGCCGGTTGCCCGGCGACGGCCGGCATGCGGATGTTGTAGGCGCTCAGGCCGGGCCCGGCATTGCTGTAGATGCTGCTCCAGATGGCGTCGTAGTTGGCCACCGGCGCCGGGCCTTCGGGCGGCGGGCCGCGCTTGCGCATGCGTTCATTTTGCGGGGCGTCGGAAAGCAGTTTGGTCAGGCCCTGGTTGTACCAGTCGTAGGACCAGGACAGGCCGGTCAGCGCGGCCAACAGATAAAACAGCAGGCACCACGTGCCGAACACCGAGTGCAAGTCCCAGTTGAAGCTGCGGCCTTTTTTGCGCCAGTCCAGCGTCAGCCAGGCACGCCAGCTCGCCACTTGTCGCGGCCAGCGCAGGTACAGGCCGGAGAGGCAGAAGAACAGCAGGATCAACGTGCAGGCACCGGTGATTTGCCGGCCGGTTTCACCCATGGCCAGGAAACGGTGCAGTTGCAGCACAAAGCCGAAGAAGTCCTGGCCGACGGCGTCGCCCATGTAGTCGCCGGTGTAGGGGTCGAAGTAGCGCATCTGGCCACGGCGTTCGCCGGGCGGGGCGGTGAAGAACACGCGCGCAGCGTTGCCGCTCTCGTTTTCCACCCAGAGCATCGACACGGTCTTGCCTTCGGTGGCTTCGAGCTTGCGCACCAGTTCAGCAGGCGGCAGCACGCCGGCTTCGCGCTTCTGCACGCTCAATACGGTGGGGTTGAGCGCCCGTAGAATTTCATCCTGAAACGAGACCGTAGCCCCGGTGATCCCCATCAACGCGAGCACCAGCCCGGCGGTAATGCCGAAGAACCAGTGCAACTGGAACAGGGTTTTCTTCAACACGTCGGACCGCCTCGCTTATCTGGATATATACGTCACGGCGCGCATTATGCCGTGGGTTAACGAGAAATATTCTGTTTTACACGCAAAAGCCCCACGCAACCGATGCGTGGGGCTCTGGGCCATGCGTTTGCCGCGTTTAGAAGTGGAAACTGGTGGTCAACAGCGCCGTACGACCGGCGGCCTGGTTGGCGAAATGCGCCGCGTAGGCTTTGTCGTAGTAGGTCTTGTCGGTCAGGTTCTGCACGTTCAGTTGCAGGTCGACGTTCTTGGTCAGCTTGTAGCTGGCCATGGCGTCGTAACGGGTGTAGGACGGCACGTACACGGTGTTGGCCGCATCGCCGTAGACCTGATCGACGTAGAACGCGCCGCCGCCGATGGTCAGCTTCGGCGTCACGTCATACGTGGTCCACAGGCTGAAGGTGTTCTTCGGCGTGTTGGGCATTTGGTTGCCTTTGTTGGAGCCCGCCGTCACGACGCCCTGGCGGTTGCCGTTTTTGCCTGGGTCAACCAGCTCGCTTTTCAGGTAGCTGTAGCCGGCGAACACTTGCCATTGGTCGGTGAGCTTGCCGCTGGCGGACAACTCCAGGCCATCCACGCGCGATTCGCCTGCGGTTTCGTAGGTGTTGGAATCCACCAGGATGCGGGTGTTTTTCTTCTCGGTGCGGAAGATCGCGCCGGTCAGCGACAAGCGGTTGTGGAACAGGTCCCACTTGGTGCCCAGCTCGTAGTTGACGGTTTCTTCGGGTTTCAGGTCGCTGGTGTTGATGCCGGTGACGAAGCCGTTGGTTTCCTGGCCTTCACCGACCATGCCGCCTGCCGGCGAGGCGGAGGTGGCGTAGGAGGTGTAGATGCTGCCGTTTTCCAGCGGCTTCCAGACCAGGCCCGCCTGCCAGTTGAAGAACTGGCTGTCGTCCTTGATCTTGCTGCGGGCGGCGACGGTAGCGCTCGGCACAGCGTTGGTGTTGGCTTCAGTGTCGAAGGTGTCGTAGCGCAGGCCGACGTTCAGCAGCCATTTCGGGTCCAGCTCGATGGTGTCGAACACATAGGCCGCGCGGCTGGTGGCCTTGGTGTTGGTGCCCATGTAGTTGCGCGCGGTGGTGCCGGTCCAGGCGTCGTCCGGCGTCGGGTTGCTCAGCGAGGTGCACTGGCCGCCCAGGCTGCCTTTGACCACGGTGCAGGTCGGGTTGGCATTCGGGCTGACGGTGTAGCCGCTGACACGGGTTTCTTCTCCGGTGAATTCCAGGCCGGTGGAGTAGGAGTGCTTCATGCCCGCCAGTTGGAAGTTACCAAACAGGTCGGTCTGGTTGGTGGTGGTGTCGGTCGTCGAGACACGCGTGTTGGCGCGACGCCATACAGTGCCGAAACGGCTGACGTTGCGCTGGCTGTCATCCGGTTGGGTGAGCACGTAATCCTGGCCGGTGCTGCCATGGCGCAGGGTGTTTTTCAGCGTCATGTTGTCGTTCAGGTCGTGCTCGATGGAGACCGTGCTGATGTCGGCGCGGGTCTTGCGGAAGTCGCGGTCTTTCAAGCCGTAGAAGTTATTGCTGTCGCCGCCGTCGGTAGGTTTGTCATGCCCGTGGGCGGTGGCGGTGGGCGAGCTGTAGCCGTACGGAATGCCCGAATCCGGCAGGTCATTGCTTTCCAAATGGTAGTAGCTGAGGTTGACGCGGGTCGGCGTGCCCAGGCCGAAAGTCAGCGACGGTGCAACGCCCCAACGGTCGTAGTCGATCACATCGCGGCCGGCCACGTTTTGCTCGTGGCTCATCAGGTTCAGGCGGAAAGCGGCACTGTCGTTGAGGAATTGGCGGTTCACGTCGAGCACATAACGGCGGGTCTGGTCGGAGCCGTAGGTGAAGCCGCCGTTGGTGAAGTCGCGCGCTTGTGGCGTCTTGCTCACCAGGTTGATGCTGCCGCCGGCCGAGCCGCGACCGCCGAACGAGGAGTTCGGGCCTTTGCTGACTTCGATCGATTCGATGTCGAAAATCTCGCGGCTCTGGCCGCCGGTGTCGCGTACGCCGTCCAGGTAGGTGTCGCCCTGGGCATCAAACCCCCGGATGAACGGGCGATCGCCCTGTGGGTTGCCGCCTTCACCGGCACCGAAGGTAATGCCCGGCACGGTGCGCAAGGCATCCTGCAACGAGGTGGCGGCGGTGTCTTTCAGCACTTGTTGTGGCACGACGGTCACCGAGCGCGGGGTGTCTACCAGCGGCGCGGTGTACTTCTGCGATGAGGCCTTTTCAACCTGGTAGGAGGTGTTGTCCTGTTCCTGGCCGGTAATGCTGGTGGCGCCGAGGGAGATGCTGTTGCGCTCGCCTTTTTGTTCGGTGCTTTCGGCCGCTTGCGCCAATTGGGCTGCAGAGCTGGCACTGAGGGCTACGCCGATGGCCGAAGCCAGCATGCGGGGTGAACTGATAGGTGTTTTTTGTGTGCTGCGCGACATGAGTTGTCCTTTCCCCAAGGAGGTGAGGCCGCGGAATATAGGGCGAACAAGACTCTATAACAATTGCGATACATTGCTATTCGCGAGGAATTTACATTCTTTACACTTTTTGCTTACGGTTTTTACGAACTCGTTCGTCCCTGCGTTTTACAGGGAGGATAAGAATCAATACCATTGGCATCCCTCTGACATCAGGTACTGCCCATGCTGCTGCACATTCCCGGCCTGTTCTCTCGCGAGGAAGTGCAGCGCATTCGCCAGGCCCTGGAGACCACTGAATGGGCCGACGGTAAAATCACCGCCGGGCACCAGTCGGCCAAAGCCAAACACAACCTGCAACTGCCCGAAGGCCACCCGCTGGCCAAGGAAGTCGGCGCGGCGATGCTGGAACGGTTGTGGAAAAATCCACTGTTTATGTCAGCGGCGTTACCGCACAAGGTCTTTCCGCCGCTGCTCAATTGCTACACCGCCGGCGGCAGTTTCGACTTCCACATCGACAACGCCGTGCGCCAGGCGCGGGGCAGCCACGAGCGAGTGCGCACCGACCTCTCGTCCACGCTGTTTTTCAGCGACCCGGAGGAGTACGACGGCGGCGAGTTGGAGATTCAGGACACCTTCGGCCTGCAGCGTATCAAGCTGCCGGCCGGCGACATGGTGCTGTACCCCGGCTCCAGCCTGCATAAAGTCAACGCCGTGACCCGTGGCGCGCGCTATGCCTCGTTCTTCTGGACCCAAAGCCTGGTGCGCGAAGACAGCCAGCGCACCTTGCTGTTCGAGATGGACGGCGCCATCCAGCAACTGACCCGTGACGTCCCTGACCACCCGGCGCTGATCCAGCTCACCGGCACCTACCACAACCTGCTGCGCCGCTGGGTCGAGGTCTGACATGGGCTTTTTGTTGCGCCGCGAAGAAGTGCTCAACGTCGAGCAATTGCAGTCCATGCTCGACGACTCCCCGGTGCGCGCGGCCCAGGCGATCCTGGTGGCGGCGAAAGAGGGCGTGGTGGATGCCCAGGCGCTGCTGGGGCAAATCCTGCTGGAAGGGCGTGGCATTACGCGCGATCAGGCATTGGCGCTGCGCTGGTTCCAGATCGCGGCCCAGGGCGGGCACTTGATGGCGCGCAATATGGCCGGGCGCTGCCTGGAGCATGGCTGGGGCTGCGCCGTTGATGAGGCCGCCGCTGCGCGTGACTATCGCCTGGCAGCCGAGGCAGGGCTGGATTGGGGGCAGTACAACTGTGCCAATCTGCTGGCCACCGGCCGCGGCGTGGTGGAAGACCAATCGCAAGCACTCGCCTTTTATCGGTTGGCGGCCGAGCAGGGGCACGCCAAGTCGATGAACCTGTTGGGGCGTTATCTGGAGGACGGCCGGTTTTGCCCTCAGGATCGGGACGCAGCCGTGACGTGGTATCGACGTTCAGCCGAAGGCGGGGATTTTCGCGGGCAGTTCAGTTATGCGGCGGTGCTGGCAGACAGGGGCCAGGTCGACGAGGCGCTGGCGTGGCTGCGCAAGGCGTTGGCGGGGGGGAATCTGAAGTTCCTGCGCACGGCGCACACGGCGCTGGCGGCGGCTGATGATCCGCAGATCCGCGCCATGGCTGACGCTTACCAGCAACGTGCTACAACCCTTCAGTGATCGTTCCCACGCTCTGCGTGGGAACGATCATCTGTCGTTAGACGTAGTAAGACTTCAACGGCGGAAAGCCATTGAACTCCACCGCGCTGTAACTGGTGGTGTAAGCACCGGTCGACAGCCAGTACATCCGGTCACCAATCGCCAGGTTCAGCGGCAGGCCGTACTTGTAGTTTTCGTACATGATGTCGGCGCTGTCGCAGGTCGGGCCGGCGATGACCACTTCTTCCATCTCGCCTTTCTTCTCGGTCCAGATCGGGAACTTGATGGCTTCGTCCATGGTTTCGATCAGGCCGGAGAACTTGCCCACGTCCGTGTACACCCAACGCTCGACGGCGGTGCGCGATTTACGTGCCACCAGTACCACTTCGCTGACCAGAATTCCGGCGTTGGCGATCAACGAACGGCCCGGTTCCAGGATGATTTCCGGCAGGTCGTCGCCGAAGTCTTCCTTGAGGAAGCGGATGATTTCCTGGGCATAGGTTTCCAGGCTGTTGGTGCGGGTGATGTAGTTGGCCGGGAAGCCACCGCCCATGTTGATCAGCTTGAGGTGGATGCCGTCTTCTTCTTTCAGGCGCTCGAAGATCACTTTGACCTTGGCGATCGCGGCGTCCCACACGCTGATGTCGCGCTGTTGCGAACCGACGTGGAAGGAGATGCCGTACGGCACCAGGCCCAGGTCGCGGGCGAGGATCAGCAGGTCCATGGCCATGTCGGTCTGGCAGCCGAATTTGCGCGACAACGGCCAGTCAGCCGTGGTCGAGCCTTCGGTGAGGATGCGCACGTAGACTTTCGAGCCCGGCGCGGCCTTGGCGATGTTGCGCAGGTCGGCTTCGGAATCGGTGGAGAACAGGCGCACGCCCTTCTCGAAGAAGTAGCGGATATCCTTGGATTTCTTGATGGTGTTGCCGTAGCTGATACGGTCGGCGCTGACGCCGCGGTCCATGACCTTGTCCAGCTCGTAGATCGAGGCGATGTCGAAGCTCGACCCCTTGTCTTTCAACAGGTCGATGATCTCGACGGCCGGGTTGGCCTTGACCGCGTAATAGACTTTGGCGAATTCGAAACCGGCGCGCAGGTCATCGTAGGCCTGGCTGATCATCGCGGTGTCGATCACCACGAACGGGGTTTCTTGCGTGTCGGCGAACGCCTTCATTTTGTCAAAAGTGGCGCGCGCGAAATAATCTTCGACGTTGATCGACATGCTGGGAACTCCTAAGGGCAAACTGAATTGATCAATGGGTGCAAATGAACGTCCTCCGTATCCCCACTTTGGTTCGCCTACTTCCCAAGGCATGTCGCCGAAAGCAAAAAGGCCATGGGATCAACCGCTTCCCTTGGCCTTGCTGTCTCGTCGTCAGTACTTGAGCCGGATGGATCGTTTCCAGCATGGACGTTCGGCGCGAACTTTAGGACGTGAGGGGCTTTAGATCAACTAAAAATGTCGCGTTTTTGCACGCGTTCGTCGCGGGACCGCGTGCAGCTACTTATGTAACCGACCGGTGTGACGGATTGATGTTCCCCGAATGGGGTAAATCAGCAGTGTTTGTGGTGGATTCATCGCAGGCAAGCCAGCTCCCACAGGGAATGCATTTCAGCAGGGGAATGCATTTCAACTGTGGGAGCTGGCTTGCCTGCGATGGCGGTAGATCAGGCCAGCGCGGTTTCTGCTGGCGACACAATACTGGTCTTGCCCCCACGCGACTTACCGGAGCTCAGGTACTCGGCAATCGACTCCTGAGTCACTTCCCCCAGGAACACCCGCTCCGCGTCCATCACCGGCAACCACGAGCGGTTGAACTCGTACATGCGCGACAGCAGGATGCGCAAATGCTCGTCATACGCCGCTGTGGCGTTGAACTCGCGCAGGTACTGGCCGCACGTACCGGTCTGACGGTGCAGGTCGCGACGTCGCACATAACCCAGCGCCTTGTTCTCCGCACAGGTGACCACCACGTAACGGCGGTCAGTTTCGTCCATCAATTCCAGCGCTTCGGCTACCGGGGTTTCCGGGCTCACGGACGGGGCGTTGTCTGCCGCGTCTTCGGCCTTCACCAGCAGCAGGCGTTTCAAGGTGCTGTCCTGGCCCACAAAGTTGCTCACGAACTCGTCGGCCGGGTGGGCCAGCAGCGTGTCCGGATGGTCGATCTGCAGCAGCTTACCGGCGCGGAAGATTGCGATTTTATCGCCCAGCTTGATGGCTTCGTCGATGTCGTGGCTGACCATGATCACGGTCTTGTTCAGCGCGCGTTGCATCTCGAAGAACTCGTTCTGGATCATCTCGCGGTTGATCGGGTCGACCGCGCCGAACGGCTCATCCATCAGCAGCAGTGGTGCATCGGCCGCCAGCGCACGGATCACGCCGATGCGCTGTTGCTGGCCGCCCGACAGTTCACGCGGGTAGCGGTGCAGGTACTGCTTGGGCTCCAGCTTGATCATGCTCATCAATTCGCGGGCGCGGTCGTGGCATTTCTGCTTGTCCCAGCCGAGCAGCTTGGGCACAACCACGATGTTTTCCTCGATGGTCATGTTCGGGAACAGGCCGATCTGCTGGATCACATAGCCGATGTTGCGACGCAGGGTCACTTCGTCGAGGTCGGTGGTGTCTTCGCCATTGATCAAAATCTTGCCCGAGGTGGGCTTGATCAGGCGGTTGATCATTTTCAGCGTGGTGCTCTTGCCGCAGCCCGACGGGCCGAGGAATACGCAAATCTCGCCTTCGTTGACGGTCAGGCTTACGTCGTTCACGGCGGATACGGTTTTGCCGTTGCTTTGAAAAGTCTTGGTCAGGTTTTGAAGTTCGATCATTTGAGCAGTCCTTTTGGAGTCAGCGAGCGTTGCAGCCATTGCAGAAGCAGGTCGGCGAAGATGGCCAGGAGACTGACCAGCACGGCGCCGACAATCAGCATCGACATGTCGCTGCGGCTGATGGAAGCCAGAATAAGTACACCCAGGCCGCCGGCGCCGATGGTGGCGGCGATGGTCATGACGCCGATGTTCATCACCACGGCAGTGCGCACACCGGCGAGGATCACCGGCACCGCAATCGGCAGTTCGACCATGCGCAAGCGCTGGCCGAAGGTCATGCCGATGCCCTTGGCGGCTTCGCGAATACCCGGTTCAACGCCGGTGAGGGCCAGGTAGGTGTTACGCATGATTGGCAGCAGGGAGTAGAGGAACACGGCGGTGATCGCCGGCATGGGCCCCAGGCCCTGGCCGAATTTGGAGTAGAACGGCAGCAGCAGGCCGAACAGCGCAATCGACGGCACGGTCAGCAGCACGGTGGCGCTGGCTTGCAACGGGCCGGCCAGCGTCGGGAAGCGCGTCATCAGCACGCCCAGCGGCACGCCGACGACGATTGCCAGGATCACGGCAATGCCGACCAGGGTGATGTGCTGCCAGGTCAGGTGCAGGACCTGGGCCCAATCAAGATGGGAAAAGGCGTTCAGAAATTCCATGTCTTCTCCTCTTATTGATTGATCGGATGTTGGCGCAGGAAGTCTGCGGCCACGGCGGACGGGCTTTCATGGTCGACGTCGACCCGCGCATTCAGCTGGCGCATGGTTGCGTCGTCGAACAGTGCGGCCAGCGGCTTCAGGTCGGCGGCCAGTTCGGGATGGGCGTCGAGATACACCTGACGCACCACCGGCGCGGCGGTGTAGTCCGGGAAGTAGTGCTTGTCGTCGGCCAGCAGCTTCAATTTGAAGGCGTTCAGGCGACCGTCGGTGGTGTAGACCAAGCCGGCAAACACCTGGCCATTGCGCAGCGCGGTGTAGACCAGGCCCGCGTCCATCTGCCGGGTGTTCTTGCGGGTCAGGTTCATGTCGTACAGCTTGACCATGCCCGCGAGGCCGTCAGAACGGTTGGCGAACTCGGTGTCCAGGGCCACCAGGCGGTGTTCCTTGGTGTCTTGCGCCATGGCTTGGGTGAGGTCGCTGATGCTGTTGATCTCAGGGTGTTCCTGCGCAACTTTTTCCGGCAGCGCCAGGGCGTAGGTGTTGCTGAAGCGCGACGGGGAGAGCCAGACCAGGCCTTTTTTCGCGTCGAGTTCTTTCACTCGGGCGTAGGACTGTTCGCTGTCGAGCTTCTCATCCACGTGGTTGTAGGCCACCAGCGACACGCCGGTGTATTCCCAGATCAGGTCCAGTTGCCCGCTTTCCTGGGCACTGCGCGCCAGGTTGCTGCCCAGGCCGCCCGTGACGCGGGTGTCATAGCCTTTGGTGCGCAAGTACTGGGAGGTGATTTCGGCGAGCAGGGTCTGTTCGGTAAACACCCGGGCGCCGATGCGGATCACCGGTTTTTCAGCGGCGTGCGCAAACCCTGCGAACAGCAGGACGCAGCTCAGTATCAATGTCAGCTTTTTCATGTGATTTCCTTTGCCAAGCCTTAAGACGGACGCAACCCGCGTTCCAGCCAGAGGCGGCTGGCCATGGTCACCAGGCCGTCGAGCAGCAAGGCCAGCAACGCGGTGCACGCGGCGCCGAGCAGCAGTTGCGGCTGGTTGTTCAGGGCGATGCCGGGGAAGATCAGGCTGCCCAGGCTGTTGGCGCCAATCAGGAAGGCCAGCGGCGCGGTACCGACGTTGATCGCCAGGGCCACGCGCACACCGCCGATGATGATCGGCACGGCGTTGGGCAATTCCACGCGAAACAGCACCTGGCGCGGCGTCATGCCGATGCCGGTGGCAGCTTCCTTGAGGGAACCCTGTACGTTTTTCAGGCCTTCGTAGGTGTTGCGCACGATAGGCAGGAGGGAGGCGAGGAACAGCGCGAAGATGGCCGGGCCACTGCCGATGCCGAGGACGCCGAGGGCGATGGCCAGTACGGCCAGGGGCGGGACGGTGTTGCCGATGTTGAAGATCTGCATGAAACGTTCTGCGCGCCCGACCATGTTCGGTCGGCTGAGCAGGATACCGGCGGGGATGCCCACAACGAGGGCGGCCAGCATGGAGACAAGAACGAGGATCAGGTGTGCTTGCAGGTAAAACAACAAATCGTCGCGGTACAGTTCGATCGTGTTGATGCCGATCCAGTGGACCAGCAGGGCCAGGAGCGCGACGACAACCACGCCTCCTATCAGCCCTTTGCCATAGCGAATAGCCACAGGCGGACTCCTTTTTTTCTTCTGTCGGCGTCCACATTTCCGAGCGGCAGTGCCATTCCTGGCTGTCGGCAAATGTGGTCGCGAAATGCAGCTCGTCTACACCGGCAATGCGGTATGAGTTCGAGCCATGAGCGCAGCCTCGTCAGGCTAACTTGCTGATTTTTCAGCCCCTGTTACGAGTGCGATAGCAGGGGAGTGGACGTCTCGACCTTTTAAAAGGTTCCACACTTGGCAGCATTTAGCCACCCCCAATCGGGTGAACGGTGGTCCGGCGCCTGGGGTTTGCGCTATACTCTGCGCCCTTTTTTGACTCACCTGCCAGGCGATTTCCCATGACCCACCAGGCCGCCGAAGTCGCGAAACGCCGCACTTTCGCCATTATTTCCCACCCCGATGCCGGTAAAACCACCATCACCGAAAAGCTTCTGCTGATGGGCAAGGCGATCGCGGTGGCCGGCACGGTGAAATCCCGCAAGTCCGACCGCCATGCCACCTCCGACTGGATGGAAATGGAAAAACAACGGGGTATTTCGATTACCACGTCGGTCATGCAGTTTCCGTATCGCGACCACATGGTCAACCTGCTCGACACCCCGGGCCACGAAGACTTCTCCGAAGACACCTACCGCACCCTGACGGCAGTGGACTCGGCGTTGATGGTCCTCGACGGCGGTAAGGGCGTTGAGCCACGTACCATCGCGCTGATGGACGTCTGCCGCCTGCGCGACACGCCAATCGTCAGCTTCATCAACAAACTCGACCGTGATATCCGCGACCCGATTGAGCTGCTGGATGAAATCGAAGCCGTCCTGAAGATCAAGGCCGCGCCGATCACCTGGCCGATTGGTTGCTACCGCGACTTCAAGGGTGTGTACCACCTGGCCGACGACTACATCATTGTCTACACCGCCGGCCACGGCCACGAGCGCACCGATGTGAAAATCATCGAGAAGCTCGACTCCGACGAAGCCCGCGCCCACCTGGGTGACGAGTACGACCGCTTCGTTGATCAGCTGGAGCTGGTGCAGGGCGCCTGCCATGAGTTCAACCAGCAGGAGTTCCTCGACGGCCAACTGACCCCGGTGTTCTTCGGTACCGCGCTGGGCAACTTCGGTGTCGACCATGTACTCGACGCCGTGGTGGACTGGGCGCCAAAACCGCTGGCCCGCGTTGCCAACGAGCGCACCGTTGAGCCGGTTGAAGAGAAATTCACCGGCTTCGTGTTCAAGATCCAGGCGAACATGGACCCCAAACACCGCGACCGTATCGCCTTCATGCGCATCTGCTCCGGCAAATACGAAAAAGGCATGAAGATGCGCCACGTGCGCACCGGCAAGGACGTGCGCATCGGCGACGCCCTGACGTTCTTCTCCTCCGAGCGTGAGCAGCTGGAAGAGGCTTTTGCCGGCGACATCATCGGCCTGCACAACCACGGCACCATCCAGATCGGCGACACCTTCACCGAAGGCGAAGTGCTGGGCTTCACCGGTATCCCGCACTTCGCCCCGGAACTGTTCCGCCGCGTACGCCTGCGTGACCCGCTGAAATCCAAGCAACTGCGCCAGGGCCTGCAGCAATTGGCGGAAGAGGGCGCCACCCAGGTGTTCTTCCCCGAGCGCAGCAACGACATCATTCTCGGCGCCGTGGGTGTGCTGCAGTTCGATGTGGTCGCCAGCCGCTTGAAAGAGGAATACAAGGTGGAGTGCTCCTACGAGCCGATCACCGTGTACTCCGCGCGCTGGATCGAGTGCAGCGATAAGAAAAAGCTGGAAGAGTTCTCCAACAAGGCCGTGGAAAACCTGGCGGTCGACGGCGGTGGTCACCTGACTTACCTGGCCCCGACCCGGGTCAACCTGGCGCTGATGGAAGAGCGCTGGCCGGATGTGAAATTCCGCGCGACCCGCGAACACCATTAAGGTCTGAGCGGTAGAGAAAAGGGCGACGCCGTGATGGCTTCGCCCTTTTTTGTGGGCGCCGAAAAGCTGACAGTGTGGGAGCGGGCTTGCTCGCGAATGCGCAGTGTCAGCCAATACATGGGTGGCTGACCCACCGTATTCGCGAGCAAGCC
>NZ_JBARTQ010000126.1:0-4221 GCF_049645325.1 Pseudomonas sp.
TCGGACGTCAGCGTGCGCGAGCGACCGTCAAGGTAGAACCTGGTCGATACCGCGCCTTGAGGCGGAAACTCTTCAGCCGCGACGTTAACCTGGTCGCCGCCTTTAAAGTCGTGCACGGCGTATCGCACGCGAGGTGTGGATTCCCAGTCGTTAGCCTGGCCTTTTAGGTAGCGGTCAAAGAAGCGACGCAGGTCATCGACGTTCGCTTCGTCGTAGTAATCCGGCCACTCTTGAGTGTTGTGGATCCGCAGCCATTTGTCCTGCGAAGCAATTCTTCGCCACCCGCGGAAGGTACCGGCAGTGTGCAGCGTGTTGGAATAGCTGGCGACAATGTAAGCAGGCACATTGATGCGTGAGAAGTCGGGGATTTTGTTCTCCCACAGCTCGTTCATCAGCGGGTAGCGCGCGGCTTCAGCGAGGATGTCTTCTTTGTGGTTCTTGCCGAAGAAGCTGCCGTTCTGCAACAGCCCGGCAAAGGCGAGATCAGGCATGCCGCCACGCAGCACCAGGTCGCGGTACACGTCACTGACACCTTCCCACGGATTGATCGCTTTCAGGGCCGCAGGTTGCTCAGCAGCAGTAAACCATTGGGAAACGGCCAGGTACGAGGTGCCGCTCATGCCTACATTGCCGCTGCACCATGACTGCTCTGCGAGCCAGTTGATCAGGTCGTGGCAATCGCGACCGTCCTGACGATCCCAAAGCACGCTGTTGCCTTCGGAATCAACGCAGCCGCGAATGTCCGGGTTGCAGATCGCGTAACCGTTGGCGCACCAATACGCAGGGTCCGGCGCTTCGAACTTGGCCAGGCCGGACACGATGTTGTTGTTCAAACCGACCAGACCAAACACGCCCATCACACTGACGGAGGTGCCCTGCCCTTTGCCGTAAGGGCTCCACGCAACAATCACCGGCACTTTTTCGCTACCGGCCGGGCGGAACACGTCGACGTAAATCGTCACACCATCGCGCAACTGCACCGCGACGTCCTTCTCGAACACGATGTCGACGGGGATCGGGCGAAACTGCGGGGCGATTTGAAAGCCTTTTTCCAGCGTGCGCGTGCCCGGCTCGAAAGCGGTCAATAAGCCCGTTCGGGCAGGTGGCAGTGGCGTGGAAGGTGTATAGATTTTTTGCGTATCACTCATGGCGAGACTCCCTTTTCTGTCGCCGGTATCCACCGGGGCAATTAGTGCTTGGGTCAATCAATGTTCAGAAAAACAGCGTGAAACTGGCTTGCAGGTTGAGGGCGTCTTTGACGTCCGGACTGAATGCCGGATGTTCGACGTAACTCAGCCCCGCGCGAACATAGGTGCCAGCGGCAACGCGCATGTTGTAGGCGAGCGTTGTCGATTTCGAGTCGTCGGCATTGGACACATGGATCGAATCCAGTTTTTTGTTAGCGTCATTGCTGTAGCTGGTGTAGCCGTACTCCAGCATGACCATGTCGAATGGACGCGAGTCCAACGGCCCTTTTGCAAACACGCGGAAGCCGTAATACAGGTCAAACAGGTTGCGATCTTCAGGCGCGGTCATCCAGGTAAACCCGGCGTACAGGCCACGGGAAGCGATGGCGCTGTCGAATTGATAAAACTGATAGTCGCCCAGCACGTAGCCGGCGTAGTTGTCATCACTGCGCTCGTTGCTGAGGAACTGCGTGTATTGCGAGGTGTTATGGATGTAACCAGCTCGCAGCCACGCGTACGGTGTACCCGGCGCAGAGGCGCGTTTGTAGCCGAGCTCATCGATGTACAGCGCGCCGGCGTGATCGACGTGCAGATCGAGCTCGCCAGCATGACGGTCGATTTCCGGCCCCATACCGTCAGGGCTGATAGAGCGTTGAACGCCGAACTTGTTATAGAAGTTGCCGTAATTCAACGTGACGTTGGCTGCAGGGCTGGACACCGGCGCGTGGCTCAAACCCACTTGAAACGGGATCACTGCTTGTAAACCCTGAGTGCCACCTACCAAGGTGCCGCCGGTAAACGGGCCGATAAATTCCAGATCGTTTGGCAGCACGCCGATTTTGAATTCGACGGTTTTATCCCATAGGCTCTGGTAGTAGGCGATGCGCGTGAAGCTGAATTTCGATGATGGATTCACTTCATCCCAGCTGGAGTAATAGCTGCCGACGCCAAAAATAAACTGCCCATTATTGAGACCGACCCGGCCCAGATCGTAGGTGAATCCGACCAGGAGATTTGAGGAATACGTCGGGCGCTCACCGCTATAAGCTTGCGGTTTATGACGGTCGTGATCGAGGTAGTTATTGGCGAAGGTGGTCATGTTCAACATGTTGAAACCGATGCCGTGATCAGCCAGATCACTGCGAAAGCCGCCGGCGTCACCGAGGATGCTTTCCGACGGTGGCGGCAGCTCCGTCAATTGACCGTGTTCAACCAGTGCATCGATCTTCGCGAACTGCTTTTTGCGTTCGATGATGTGGCCCAGCAGCTGGCTGTCGGGCAAGGCTTTTTGGGTAGCCGCCTGATCGAGGTTTTTCGCCGGTTGCTTCAATTCCGAGGCAACCTGCCCCACAACGTTTTGCGGTGTTGGGTTTGTTTCGGCACGAGCATTCAGCGAGTGAGCCGCCCAGATTGCCAACAGTGCCGCCAGCGTCACGCGGACAAATTCAGGCGCATGCTTACGGACTCGGTTCGTCCCGTTTTGATGGGGCCGCATACAATTTCCTTTTATTCTTATTTTAGGTAGTCATTAGCGTTACAGCCGGCCACGGCGCAGTCACGCACGGTGGCCGTATTGCTTGTTTTTACTAAGTGACTTCAGGCGCGATCACCCGCTGTGGTTGACCGGGCGACTTGGCAGACAGGCACAACAAACCAAACGCCGCGACTGGAAGTATCGGAAACAGCACCAGAGCTGTGCGGTACGAGCCGCTTTTATCGAACACCATGCCCAACACGAACGGGCCGATAATGGCGCCCAGCAAAGTCACTGAAAAGGCGCTGCCAAAGATCCGCGCATACGCCAATTTTCCAAAGCGTCGGGAAATCAGATAACCGAGAATGTCGATCTCGGCGCCCTGGGTCGCGCCAATCAGGAAACTGGCGGCCAGCGCCCAGTGCAGCCCGTCCAGCAACATCAAAAAGCCAACCAACTGGCAGCTGAGGAAAATCCCCGCCACGGTTCGTGTGTGCAGATGATCGAGCAAGGCACCGCCAAACAGTCGCCCGAACAACGATCCGGCAGAACCCGCGGCAACAATCCCGGCGATCTGATTGGCGGATGCGCCCCAATCCGAGAGCATTGCCGGCAAGTGCACGCTGGCCCCCACGACGCCAAACAGCACCAGTACAAAGGCCAACGAATACAGCCAGAAATCACGAGTGGCCATGGCCTCCCGCAATGTCATGCCGATCACCTCAAGCTGACTTTTTTCAGCGCGGCGTTCGGCCTCCGGGATCGGCCCGTTGTTGTCACGAACAAACACTGCGAGATTGACCAGACCAATCGCCAGCGCGGTCGCCCCAGCCACCAGAAACGCCTCGCGCCAGCCGTTCAATACGATGTTTTGCGAAATCAGATACGAGAATGCGCCGGTGCCGACCGCAAGGCCCGACGACGTGATCGCAAAGGCTAACCCCAAGTGTTTATCGAACCAGCGCTGGGTCAAAAACAGGAAGGCCGGATAACTCGCCAGATTGCCGAACGCCACACTTATCGCCGTGATTGCAACGAACGCGGGGAACGAGTGAATAAGCGACAGGCACATGTAGCTGCCGCTTCCCAACACCGTACCGACCAGCGCGACACGGCGCGCACCAAAGCGGTCAACGAGGAATCCAGCCAGTGGCATCACCAGCGCATTGCAGATCGACGCGACAGAAATGATGATCGCAAAATCGGTACGTGACCAAGCGAACTCGGCGGTCACCGCCTTCATGAACAGGCCCAGCGGAATCAGCAGAATGGCCGGCGACGCAATGCTCATTCCGAGAAAACACCCAACAAGTACTGACCAACGTTTCATCTCTTGTGTCCTTATTATTGTAATGGCACACGCGCTGGAGCTTTAGGTCGACGACGTAACGGATCCGGCTTTTCAGGAGCCTACGTCCAGTCGCGATTTATATCAACAGCAGTTGAGATAAATGGCAAGTGAAAGGATGGACGGAATGTGGTGCAGGAAAAACAGCGGCGGCCGAGATGAGTTAATCGCCAGCGTTCGGGACAAAAAATCGGGAGGATTGGTTCGGAGGG
>NZ_JBARTQ010000127.1:0-2067 GCF_049645325.1 Pseudomonas sp.
CTACAACGATGTGTAGATACTTATGCTGCGATAGCAGTAGTGGCTGCACTACCGCTATCGCAGGCAAGCCAGCTCCCACATGGGTTTTGCGGTGGGCCTGATTATTTGCGGATGACCAGATCAAGCACCTCATCGCGGTCCTTGATCTTCTGCAACACAATCTCCGAGCGTATATCCATCACCCCGGCCGTGCGGTTCAGGTGGTTCACGATGAAGTCGGAGAAGTGCTTCAAATTCCGCGCCTGCACCCGCAACACATAGTTGCTGGCGCCGGTAATCACATAGGCACTGGCCACCTCCGGCCAGCCCTGCACCTTCTTGATAAACGTCTCGTGCCAGTCCTCCACATCCTGGCGCAACGACAGGTGCACGATGGCCTCCAGCTCGATCCCCAACTGCTCGGCGTTCAACACCGCGCGGTAGCCACTGATGATTCCCTCGCTCTCCAGCAGGCGCAAACGGCGCAGGCAGGCGGAAGGCGACAGCGCGACTTTTTCCGCCAGTTCCTGGTTGCTGATACGGCCATCCTGTTGCAGGAAATGCAGGAGGCGCAGGTCGGTGGCGTCGAGAATCATGGTTAGAATAAATCCGCGTGTTTGGAGGTTAAATTCGAATTTCCTACGGCTTAATTAGCCTGTTGCCCGCCACTTTGCACGAAAATTCTCTAAAGCTTCGTTCATTATTTGGTCCATCGTCACTTATAAAAACCAGGACAGCCCATGACCACTCGAAGCCACTGCCAAGCCCTCGACGCCCAGGACCCGCTGGCGCCGCTGCGCCACCAGTTCGCGTTGCCGGAAGGCGTGATCTACCTCGACGGCAACTCCCTCGGCGCGCGCCCGGTGGCGGCACTGGAACGGGCACAGGCAGTGATCGCCGAAGAATGGGGCAATGGCTTGATTCGCAGCTGGAACAGCGCGGGCTGGGCGGACTTGTCCCAGCGCCTGGGCAACCGCCTGGCGCCGTTGATTGGCGCGCGTGACAGCGAAGTGGTGATCACCGATACCACTTCGATCAACCTGTTCAAAGTGCTCAGCGCCGCGTTGAGCGTGCAGCGCCAACGTCAGCCGACGCGCAAGGTGATCGTCAGTGAGGCGAGCAACTTCCCGACTGACCTGTACATCGCCGAAGGCCTGGCCGAACTGCTGCAACAGGGGTATTCCCTGCGGCTGGTCAACAGCCCGGACGAACTGCCGCACGCCATCGACGCGGACGTGGCGGTGGTGATGCTTACCCACGTCAACTACAAGACCGGCTACATGTACGACATGCAGGCGCTCACCACCTTGAGCCATGAATGCGGCGCCTTGAGCATCTGGGACCTCGCGCATTCGGCCGGCGCGGTGCCGATCGACCTGCACAAGGCCGGTGCCGATTACGCGATTGGCTGCACTTACAAATACCTCAACGGCGGGCCGGGCTCCCAGGCGTTTGTGTGGGTTAACCCGGCGTTGGTGGACGTGGTGCGCCAGCCGTTGTCGGGCTGGTTCGGGCACACGCGCCAATTCGCCATGGAAGCCCGGTACGCGCCGAGCGCAGGCATTGCGCGGTATTTGTGCGGCACGCAGCCAATCACCTCGCTGGCGATGGTGGAGTGCGGCCTGGATATTTTTGCCCAGACCGACATGGCCAGCCTGCGTGTGAAATCCCTGGCGCTGACTGACCTGTTCATCGTCGCGGTCGAAGCCCGCTGCGCCGCCCACGGCCTGGTGCTGATCACCCCGCGCGAACACGCCCGACGCGGCAGTCATGTGAGTTTCGAACACCCGCAAGGCTACGCCGTTATCCAGGCGCTGATCGCCCGTGGCGTGATCGGCGATTACCGCGAGCCGCGCATCATGCGGTTTGGCTTTACCCCGCTGTATACAAGCTTTACCGAGGTGTTTGATGCCGTGGAAATCCTCGGCGAAATCCTCGACAACCACACCTGGGACCAGCCGCAATTCAAGGTGCGTAACAGCGTCACTTAGGAACACTGCAAGACCAATGTGGGAGCGGGCTTGCTCGCGAAAGCGGTAGATCAGCCAGTACATGTGTCGACTGACCCTCCGCCTTCGCGAGCAAGCC
>NZ_JBARTQ010000128.1:0-21901 GCF_049645325.1 Pseudomonas sp.
GCCTTGAAAGTTGTGTAGATACTTATGCTGCGATGAGGCCCTAAAGACCACCACTTTCCAATTGCCTCAACGCCGCCTTACGCTGCTCCACCGGCAACCCGCCCATCTTCTCCACTGCCGCAAAAAACCTCACCCAGTCCCCACCTTCCTGTCGAAACAACGCCGCAAACGCCGGCACCCACTGGTCATACAGACCAAACGGCAACAGCCGCGCATTGTTCATCGGCTGGTTAACCCACACGTCATAACGCTTGTCGCCGCCCCACTGGCTGTCGCGCATCTGCCGATACTCGCTGCGCAAACGCTCGAACTCCGCCGCTTTGGCCCGACGCATCACGTCCACCGCCAACGGCTGCGCATACAGCACTTCCAGGCGTTTTCGGGTGTCGAGCACCAAGCGGATAAATTGGTCGCGCTGCTGCAACGCGGCGTCGCTGATGGGCGCCAGCCCACGCGCCGCGCGCCATTGGCGAGTGCCTTCCTGTTCGACGAAGTTGGCGTAGGACTCGTTGAACTCGGTGTCGTCCTTCACGTAAAACCGCTGGTGCGCCAGCTCATGAAAGATCAACGTGGCCAGGCGCTCATCACCCCAGCTCATCATTGAACTCATGATCGGGTCGTTGAACCAGCCCAGCGTGGAATAGGCCTCCACGCCGCCAATCGACACGTCCATGCCGCGCTGTTGCAACAGCGCCGCTTCGCCCCGCGCGGCGCCTTGGTTGTAGTAGCCGCGGTAGGCGACGCAACCGGCGATCGGGAAGCAATGGGTTTCAGGCGACAGGGAAAATTCTGACGTGGCGAACACATTCCAGACCACATAGGGCCGGCCAATGTCGGCGTACAAGCGGTAACTCTGGTTGTCGGGCAGGTGCAGGTGTTCGCTGGCAAAGGTGCGCGCCTTTTGCGATTGCACCAAATGGTCACGCAACGGCTGTGGACGGGAAGGGTCGGCGATGACCTCGGAAACCGGCTCGCGGGCCCGCAGCAACTGCCACTGGCCGCTGGCCAACTGGCTGTAATAACTGACGCTGGAGCAGCCGCTGAGCAGCACAACCGCTAACCCTGGAAGAAAACGCCTGACCATGCCTCGACCACTCCTGGGTAATTGGCCCGCCAGACTATCCTGCCTGCGCGGAATTTTTCCATGGCTTGGCGTGTTTATACTCATAGGGAGTCTGTCGTCGTCGGCGCCGGGCTCAATTCTTTCCTTCCGTTGAGTGCCTGCCATGCGCCAGCTCTTGCTTCCCGTCACCGCCCTGCTTCTCAGTGCCTGTGCTTCGACGCCGATTCCGCCGGCCGATCCGCACCAGGCCTGGGTCGATTTCGCCACCCCGACACCCGGCGCCAAACTGGTGATGGCCCAGCGCCTGGACGGCAAGAACCTGAATGACGGGCGTTTCTTCCAGGTGCCGCCGGGCAACCATGAACTGATGGTGCGTTTCGATTTCGAGGTGAACACCGGCACAGGGATTGGCGGGCTGGACCAGACGCGCGACCGCACCTGTTTCATGACCCTGAACTACAACAATTTCCAGGCGGGCCAGCACTATGTGCTGGAAGGGCGCTCGCTGGCCTTCACGCCCAACATTCGGCTGTATGACGCAGCGCGGCAGTTGCTGGCCGAAGAACACAGCGTGAATTGCCTCTGATCAGTCGTTGTTCTTCTGATAGACGATGGCTTTGGTGCCGTACTCACAGCTGCCGACGACCATGGCGCTGTCATGCTTGTCGGCCTCTTCCTTGCTGACCACCTCCAGGGTGTAGGACGGCACAGCGTTAGCCTGGATCTTGATCTCGATCTCTTTCCTGAGCTCTTCACAATCTTTTGGAGCGGCCACGGCCGATGTGGCCAATACACCGCAGATGATCGCCAAGGCAAAACGTTTCATGTGTGAAGCTCCCTGAATGCATGCGCACGAGTGTGCGCCTAGGCTGCATAGGCTATAGGACCACATAGGGGAAACACGAGTTCTGATTTAACGCAGAACTAAATGTGGGAGCCGGCGTGTGTGGAAGCTCCCACACAAGCCAAGCTCCCACACTGGATATTGCTGTGTCAGTTAACCAGCGTGGCATCCAGGCTGATGTTGGCATTCAGCACCTTGGACACCGGGCACCCTTCCTTGGCCTTTTTGCTCAGTTCATCGAACTGCGCCTGGCTTGCGCCTGGGATCTTGGCCTTGAGGATCAAATGCACGGCGGTAATCGCAAAGCCACCCTCCACTTGGTCCAGGGTCACTTCAGCCTGGGTGTCGATACTGTCGGCCTTGAGGCCGGCATCGCCCAGAATCATGGAAAACGCCATGGAGAAACAGCCGGCGTGGGCTGCGCCAATCAGCTCTTCCGGGTTGGTGCCCTTGCCGCCCTCGAACCGCGCCTTGAAGCCGTAGGGCGCTTCACGCAGTACGCCGGTTTCCGTGGAAATGGAACCCAGGCCTGTCTTCAGATCACCTTCCCAATGCGCGGATGCTTTTTTTACGATACTCATAGCGGTCTCCTCGAACGGTGGTTTTGCTTCAGTAAGGTTCTGAGGATAGAAGCTCTGGCAAAGTTCATCTTGTCGGAGAAACCTAGTGATGCAGTAGGAAATTTCCCGGCCTGCTATTGAATCTCGGGTATATGCCCACATTTCATACAGCATGCACATGAAGCGGCAGGTTTTGGTTCGTCTATAAGCCTGCGCACCTAATGGAGAAGCAGGCTTATGAAATCGCTGTCCGACGTGAAGTTCTCGACCCTCGACCTCGTGCCCGTGCGCGCCAACGGGAGCATCGCGCAGTCGCTGCGCAATTCCCTGGACCTCGCCCAGCACGTGGAAAAGTTCGGCTACAACCGTTTCTGGGTGGCTGAACACCACAACATGGACGGCATCGCCAGCTCGGCGACTTCGGTATTGCTGGGCTATCTGGCGGGTGGCACCTCGACCATTCGCGTCGGCTCCGGCGGCGTGATGCTGCCCAACCATGCGCCGCTGGTGATCGCCGAGCAGTTCGGCACCCTGGAAAGCCTGTACCCCGGCCGCATCGACCTGGGCCTTGGCCGCGCCCCCGGTTCCGACCAGATGACCGCCCGCGCCCTGCGCCGTGAACGCTCCGGCAGTGCAGACGAGTTCCCCGAAGACGTGGCCGAACTGGTGGCCTACCTCGGCCCACGCACGCCTGACCAACGGATCATCGCCGTACCGGGCACCGGCACCAATGTGCCGGTATGGTTGCTCGGTTCCAGCCTGTTCAGCGCACAGCTGGCGGGTGAGCGCGGTTTGCCCTACGCCTTCGCGTCACATTTCGCACCGCGGTTGATGCATGAGGCAATTCGCGTGTACCGCAATCACTTCAAACCTTCAGCCGTGCTGGACAAGCCCTACGTGATGCTCGGCATTCCGCTGGTGGCCGCCGACACGGACGAACAGGCCGATTACCTGGCCACTTCGGTGTACCAACGCATCCTCGCGCTGATGCGCGGGCAGAGCCTGGTGCAACGCCCACCGGTGAAAACCATGGACGGCCTGTGGCTGCCGCATGAAAAAGACGCCGTCGGCAGTTTCCTCGGCCTGGCGATGGTCGGCGGCCCGGCGAAGATCCGCGCCAAACTGGAGGTGCTGATCGAGCAAACCGGCGCCGATGAGTTGATTTTCACCAGCGATCTGTACGAACACGCCGACCGGATTCACTCCTACGAGCTGTTGGCGCAGGTGATGAAGGGCTAAAGCCCAGGCGAAAAAAAACCGACGCACTCGCGTCGGTTTTTTACGTCTGGAGCACGGGATTAACCGCGCTTGTAGACGATTTCCTTGGTGCCGCCTTCGCAACTACCAATAACCTTGCCATCGGCCGTTGCGCCCTTATCGACAACATCCAGCGAATAATGCTGAACACCTTTAGCGTCAAGCTTCGCTGCGAGTTCGCTTTTCAGCTCTTCGCAAGGCTTGCCCGCCGCCAGGGCTGTGCCCGCAATGCTCAACAAACCTACCGCTAACAGAAACTTCTTCATCCGTTACTTCCTTACGCTGATCGAAAAGAACGTGCCGACGCTTTCGCATCGGCACCCCAACGTTGTAGCGCAGGTTATGGCAATCGGCCAGTCAGCAAGTTCAACCGACGTGATCAACTACTGGCAATTCGGAATCCCACCTTCAGCGTGACCTGGAAATGCGCGGCCTTGCCGTCCTTGATGTGACCACGGGTTTCGGTCACCTCAAACCATTCCAGGTGCTTGATGCTCTTGTGAGCTTCGGCGATGGCGTTGTTGATCGCGTCTTCGATGCTGGTGGTCGAGGAACCGACCAGTTCGACTTTCTTGTACGTGTGGTGATCAGACATAGCGTTTCTCCTGAGGTCTTTAGTGAGCGTAGCAGTCAATGTTCGTACTGCTTCTGGCGACCGTTCCTACGTGAAAGTTCAGATTTACTGCACTTTCTGAAAACGCTGGAGTCGGTATCTACACATGCCACTCAATCACTTCAGGAGAGTCCAAATGGCCAACACTTCTTTACGCAAAGCGTCGCTGGAAAGCATGGAAGCCGAGATTTCGAGCCTGCTCAAGTCCCTTGAGAGCCTCAAGGACGATGCGTCCGATGAGTCGCGCAAAACGTTGAAGGCCCTGAAAAGCAATGCCGAGAATGCACTCAAGCACTCCCGCCACCTGATCAGCGACGCTTACGAAGAAAGCAAAGTCAAAATCCGCGAAACCAGTGTTGCCACCCGGGACTACGCGCAGGAGCACCCATGGACGACCGCCGGCGTTGCCGTTGGCGCGCTGGGCCTGTTGGCGGCTTACCTGCTGTGCAAGCGCGGTGACTGACTGACCGGTTAGTGCGGCTGGCGCAACAGCTCAGCCTTGAGCCACTGCGCCAGTTGCCCGGCGCGCCCGTCTGCGGCGCGCTTGGGTAGCCACAACGCCAGGTGCGCCGGGGTTTCACTGAAACCCCACGGCGCCACCAGGCGACCCGCTCGCAGGTCCTCTGCCACCAGCGGTTCAGGCGCAATGGCCACACCCAACCCCGCCACCGCCGCCTCCAGCAAATAATACAAATGCTCAAACCCCTGGCCGTGTTTCAACGCGCCGGGCGCGATGCCGTGCTGCTGCGCCCAACTGGGCCAGGCTTGCGGGCGCGAGGTGGTGTGCAACAACGCCTCACCACACAAGGCCGACGCGGGGGCTTGGCGCAGGCGTTCGTAACCGGCAAAACGCGGGCTCATCACCGGGCCGATGCGTTCGCTGGCCAGTTCGTATACCTGCATGTCCACCGGCCACGGGGGTTCGGCGAATACCAGCAAGGCGTCCAGGCCGGGGCGCCGAGGGTCGAGATCGCCGTCGCCCGCCGACAAGTGCAGGCGCAGGTCCGGCAGGTCGGCGTTCAAGCGGCCCAGGCGCGGGATCAACCAGCGCGCCAGCAAGCTGCCCGAGCAGCCAAGCACGAACGGCGCATCGGCGCTGCTTTGGGTGAGTTCGGCGCACACATCCCTTAATCGCTCGAACGCCTCACTGCTCGCGTCACGCAAACGGGTGCCGGAATCTGTGAGTTTAAGGCCGCGTCCGTCCTTGACGAACAAGCTGACGCCCAAGTGTTCTTCCAACACCTTTAGTTGGCGGCTGACGGCGCCATGGGTTACATGCAGTTGGTCAGCGGCCTGGCTCACGCTGTTAAGGCGGGCAGTGGCTTCAAACGCGCGCAGTGCGTTGAGGGGCGGAAGGTCTCGGCTCATCTGTGAGTTTTCCTGACAGGTTGCGGCGATCTTATCGGTTTTCAGCGTAGAACGTCACGGGTAGAGTGGCCCTCATTGTTTCTCACACCCATTCTTTCCTGGAGCGTCCCATGACTCAGTCCCAGACCGATCTACGCAACGGCCCAGACGCCAACGGCCTGTTTGGCGGGTTCGGCGGCCGCTACGTCGCTGAAACCCTGATGCCGTTGATCCTTGATCTGGCCCGCGAATACGAAGCGGCCAAGATCGATCCGGCCTTCAACGAAGAACTCGCCTACTTCCAGCGTGACTACGTCGGACGTCCAAGCCCGCTGTATTTCGCTGAACGCCTGACCGAGTTCTGCGGCGGCGCCAAGATCTACCTCAAGCGCGAAGAGCTCAACCACACCGGCGCGCACAAGATCAACAACTGCATCGGCCAGATCCTGCTGGCGCGGCGCATGGGCAAAAAACGCATCATCGCCGAGACCGGCGCCGGCATGCACGGCGTGGCCACCGCCACCGTGGCTGCGCGCTTTGGCCTCGATTGCGTGATCTACATGGGCACCACCGACATCGAGCGCCAACAGGCCAACGTGTTCCGCATGAAGCTGCTCGGCGCTGAAGTGATCCCGGTGGTCGCCGGCACCGGCACCCTGAAAGACGCGATGAACGAAGCGCTGCGCGACTGGGTCACCAACGTCGACAGCACCTTCTACCTGATCGGCACCGTGGCCGGCCCACACCCGTACCCGGCGATGGTGCGTGACTTCCAGGCCGTAATCGGCAAGGAAACCCGCACTCAACTGCAAGCCCAGGAAGGCCGCCTGCCGGACAGCCTGGTCGCGTGCATCGGCGGTGGTTCGAACGCCATGGGCCTGTTCCACCCGTTCCTGGATGACACCAGTGTCGAGATCATCGGCGTGGAAGCGGCCGGCCACGGCATCGAAACCGGCAAGCACGCCGCCAGCCTCAATGGCGGCGTACCCGGCGTACTGCACGGCAACCGCACCTTCCTGCTGCAGGACGACGATGGCCAGATCATCGACGCCCACTCGATTTCCGCCGGCCTCGACTACCCGGGCATTGGCCCCGAACACGCCTGGTTGCATGACATCGGCCGCGTCCAGTACACCTCGGTGACCGACGACGAAGCCCTCGATGCGTTCCACAAATGCTGCCGCCTGGAAGGGATTATTCCTGCCCTGGAAAGCGCCCACGCCCTGGCCGAAGTGTTCAAACGCGCACCGACCCTGCCGAAGGATCACCTGATGGTGGTGAACTTGTCCGGCCGTGGCGACAAAGACATGCAGACCGTAATGCACCACATGGACCTCTCCCAACACGAGCAGTCCAAGCAGGAGAAACACTGATGAGCCGCCTGCAAACCCGTTTCGCGCAGCTTAAAGAACAAAACCGCGCCGCCCTGGTGACCTTCGTCACCGCTGGCGACCCGGGCTATGACACTTCGCTGGCAATCCTCAAAGGCTTGCCTGCCGCCGGTGCCGACGTGATCGAGCTGGGCATGCCCTTCACCGACCCTATGGCCGACGGCCCAGCCATTCAACTGGCCAACATCCGCGCGCTGACCGCCAAGCAGAACCTGGCGAAAACCCTGCAGATGGTGCGCGAGTTCCGCAAAGACAACAGCGACACCCCGCTGGTGTTGATGGGCTACTTCAACCCGATCCACATGTACGGCGTGCCGCGCTTCATCAGTGACGCGAAAGCAGCCGGCGTCGACGGCCTGATCGTGGTCGACATGCCGCCTGAGCATAACGGCGAGCTGTGCGACCCGGCCCAGGCAGCGGGCATCGACTTTATCCGCCTGACCACGCCGACCACCGATGACGTGCGCCTGCCAACCGTGCTCAACGGCAGCTCCGGGTTTGTGTACTACGTGTCGGTGGCCGGTGTGACCGGCGCCGGTGCCGCCACCCTGGAACACGTTGAAGAGGCCGTGACCCGCCTGCGTCGCCATACCGACCTGCCGATCAGCATCGGGTTTGGTATCCGCACCCCGGAACAAGCCGCCGCTATCGCGCGCTTGGCCGACGGTGTGGTGGTGGGCTCGGCGTTGATCGATCACATCGCTACTGCCGAAAATGATCAGCAGGCAATTGAGGGTGTATTGGGCTTGTGTGCTGCGCTGTCGGAAGGTGTACGCAACGCCCGTAAGTAAACGCCATGTAGCGATAGGTAAAGTTCCTGATACAGAGGAATCAAACCGCCGATTCAGTACCTAAAGTGACAAGACCAAGGGATTTCGAACCTCGTTCGAGATCCCTTTTTTGTTCGTGCAGTACTGAGGAAACACCCCCATGAAAATGCCTAAACGCTTGATAGCTGGTCTCGGCGTGTTGATGCTCGGCGCAAGTGCCCTGGCGCAAGCCGCGCCTTACGATCAAGGCGGCCCCGACCGTGGCGGCCCACAAGGCGGGCACGAACAGCGTGGCGACGACCATCGCGGCCCGCAGGACAACCGCCGTGGCGGCCCACCCCAGGACTTCGGCCCGGTACGGCAGATCATCCACGACAACCACGGCCAGTTCTCCCGTGGCGCACCACCGCCGCCGAATGTGCGCCTGGTACGCGGCCAGCCGCTGCCACGTGGCTACTACGGCGAACGCCTGGACGGCCGCGCCCTGTCGCGCCTGCCGGTGTACCAGGGTTACGAATGGCGCCGTTCCGGCCCAGACGTGGTGTTGATCGCGGTGGGTACCGGCATCGTCTACGAGATTCTGGACGGCGTACTCAACTGACACCTGGCAAGCTTGTTTGTGGTGAGCAGGCTTCTGTGGTGAGCCGACTTGTGTGGTAAGAGGGTTTCTGTGGTGAGCGGGCTTGCCCCGCGCTGGGGTGCGAAGCGCCCCTAAACCTGACGACGCGTTATCTCGGAAGAAATGCGGCGCTCTAATTGGGGCCGCTACGCAGCCCGGCGCGGGGCAAGCCCGCTCACCACAGAAGCCCGCTCACCACATCAAGCCGGTCCACCACATAGAGCCTGACCATCCCTGTAAAACCCGCTCACCACAATTGTCACTCATCCACCTGACAATCGGCCTACAGCTCAATACGCTCAACCTTACCCACCAGCAACACGTACGAAAGCGCCCCCAGCAACGCCAGCACCGCGATGTAGGTAATCGCCGGGGCAAACGAATCACCGCTGGCCAGAAAGCCAATCACAATCGGCGTGGTGATCGCCGACAAGTTACCGATGAAGTTGAACACGCCTCCCGTCAGTCCCAGCAACCGTGCGGGCGCCAGGGTCGAGACCAGCGACCAGGTGATCGACGCCAAGCCATTGCCGAAGAACGCCACCGCCAGGAACGCGATGACCCACGCGGTCGAGTCCACGTAGTTGGCGCCAATGATCGCCGTGGAAATCAGCAGCCCGCCAATGATCGGCAGCTTGCGCGCAAAGCCCACCGATGAGCCCCGGCGAATCAGCCAATCGGAAAAAAGCCCCGAACACAGCACGCCGATAAACGCGGCCAGAAACGGCAGCGACGCCAGCAGGCCGGACTTGATGAAGTCCATGCCGCGATATTTCACCAGGTAGGTCGGAAACCACGTCAGGAAAAACCACAGCGTGGAGTTCAGGCAGAACTGCCCCAGGTAAATGCCCCAGAGCTTGCGCTTGCTCAGCACGATGCCGAGGTCGACCCAACTGAACGGCGCCTTGACCGCTTTCGCCTGCATGTCCACCAGCCCGCCGCCGTCGCGGATCAGCTCGATTTCCGCCGCATTCGCACCTTTGAAATCCTTCGGCTCGCGGTACACCGCGTACCAGATCAGCGCCCACAAAATGCCCACGCCGCCAGTGGCGACGAACACCATGTGCCAGCCGAACGCGTGTTGCAGCCAGGCCAATACCGGGGTGAGAAACGCCAGCCCGACAAACTGGCCGGAGGTGTAGACGCCAATTGCGGTGGCGCGCTCGCGCTCGGGGAACCACGTGGTGACCACGCGGCTATTGATCGGGTAGGCCGGGGCTTCCAGCGCACCGACGGCCATGCGCAGCACGAACAGCGCGATGAAGCTGGCGGCAAACCCCAGCATCACGGTGGCGATGGACCACAGCAACAGGGCCACGGTGTAGAGAATGCGCGGCGGCACGCGGTCCACCAGCCAGCCGCCGGGGATCTGCATGGCGGCGTAGGTCCAGCCAAAGGCGGAGAAGATCAGCCCGACATGCACCGGGTCGATGCCCAGCTCACTGGTCAGCGCCGGGGCGGCGATCGACAGGTTGCTGCGGTCGAGGTAGTTGATCACCACGGTGATAAACAGCAGCACCATGATGAAGAAGCGCTTTCTGCTGGGCGTGACTAAAGAAGCCTGCCCGGTGAAGGATTCAGGGTGCATGGGGGGTTGCCTCTTCTTATGTTTATTGAGGACAGGTCTTACTGGAAAGATGCGATCAATGTGGGAGCTGGCTTGCCTGCGATGGCTGTGTGCCTGTGCCAGAAATGCAAGCCGGTACATCGCTATCGCAGGCAAGCCAGCTCCCACATTCTTGAGCGCATTTCTTCAGATAGAAATCACCACTCGGCAAAGCTGCCGTCAGCATGCCGCCAGATCGGGTTGCGCCAGCGGTGGCCGATGGCGGCGCGTTCGATCACGTATTCCTCGTTGATCTCGATGCCCAGGCCCGGCCCGTTGGGGATCTTCACAAAGCCCTTGTCATAGTCGAACACGCCCGGGTCTTTCACGTAGTCGAGCAGGTCATTGCTCTCGTTGTAGTGAATGCCCAGGCTTTGCTCCTGAATAAACGCGTTGTAGCAAACCGCGTCCAGTTGCAGGCACGCCGCCAAGGCAATCGGGCCGAGCGGGCAGTGCAGGGCCAGGGCCACGTCGTAGGCTTCGGCCATGTTAGCGATCTTGCGGGTTTCGGTAATGCCCCCGGCGTGAGAGGCGTCGGGCTGGATGATGTCGACATAGCCTTCGCTGAGCACGCGCTTGAAGTCCCAGCGCGAGAACAGACGCTCGCCCAGGGCAATCGGGGTGCTGGTCAGCGGTGCCAACTCTTTGAGCGCTTCATAGTTCTCACTGAGCACCGGCTCTTCGATAAACATCAGTTTGTACGGGTCCAACTCTTTCATCAGCACCTTGGCCATGGGCTTGTGCACGCGGCCATGGAAGTCGACGCCGATGCCGACATTCGGGCCGACCGCATCGCGCACGGCGGCCACGTTGGCCAGGGCCAAGTCGACTTTTTCGAAGCTGTCGACGAACTGCAGCTCTTCGGTGCCGTTCATTTTCACCGCGGTAAACCCCCGGGCCACGGCCTCTTTGGCCGCGCGAGCGGTGTCGGCAGGGCGGTCGCCGCCGATCCACGAATACACGCGGATCTTGTCACGCACCTGGCCTCCGAGCAGGTCGCTGACGGAAACACCGAGGGCCTTGCCCTTGATGTCCCACAACGCCTGGTCGATACCGGCCAGGGCGCTCATGTGCACCGCGCCGCCACGGTAGAAGCCGCCGCGGTAGAGCACGGTCCAGATGTCTTCGATATTGCGTGGGTCTTTTCCGATCAGGTAGTCGGACAATTCCTCGACCGCTGCGGCCACGGTGTGGGCGCGGCCTTCAACCACGGGCTCACCCCAACCGGTTACGCCCTGGTCGGTCTCGACCTTGAGGAAGCACCAGCGCGGCGGGACGATAAAAGTCGTCAGTTTGGTGATTTTCATCTGTTATCTCTCTTATAGATGCAGCGCCTGTGGGCGCGGAACTTGAAGTCAGCTCAGGGCATTCCACGCGGCGACATACGCCTGGGCGCGGCTCGCGACCTGATCCACCGTCATACCCGGTTTGAACAACCCGGAACCCAGCCCGAACCCTTTGGCACCGGCGTCGATAAATACCTGCATGTTGTCCGGGGTGATACCGCCCACCGGCAGCAGCAGCGTGCCCGTCGGCAATACGGCGAGCCACGCCTTGATCACTGAAGGGCCCATTTGCTCGGCCGGGAACAGCTTCAATACGTCCGCGCCCTCGGCAAGGGCGGCGAAGGCTTCGGTCGGCGTGGCCACACCCGGCGACAGGAACAAGCCCGCCGCTTTTGCCGCGCGCAGCACCTTGGCATCGCTGTGGGGCATGACGATCACCTGGCCGCCTGCCGCCTTGACCTGCTCGACCTGCTCAGGTTGCAACACCGTGCCGGCGCCGATCAGGCAATCGGCGGCCAGGCTGTCGCGCAGGGTGCGGATGCTGGTGTAAGGGTCCGGCGAATTCAGCGGCACTTCGATCACCCGAAACCCGGCCTCATAAAGGACCTGGCCGATCGCCCGGGCTTCGTCCGGGCGCACGCCGCGCAGGATTGCGATCAAACCGTTGTGTGCGAGAGCTTGCTTGAGCATGTCAGGCCTCCGTTGCAGGTTGAGTGAGCCCGGCCGCCACGGCCAGTTGCCACAGGCCGCGCTCGGTGGCTTCCTGCGCCAGGCTGACGTGAGCAAAGCCGCACTGGGCGAGGGCGCGTTGGTAGCGGGCGCAGAGAGGGGCGGCGCCCACCAGGACGATCGGTTTGTGTTTTGCGCTGGCCGGCAGCCCCGCGAGTTCATGGCCAATCAACAGGCCGGAGAGGTAATCGGGCTGTTGCTCAGGCGTGAGTTCGGCGGTCAGCCCGAGGGTGCGGGCGCTGAACAAGGTAGACAGCACGCCGCGCTGGCCGTCGTCGGAGCACGCCACGTGCACGCCACGGTCAAAAGCCTCGGCCTGGAAGTGTTCGCAGATCTGTTGAGTGCGCCCGAGGATGCTGTGTTTGCTGAGCACCGCGAACAGTTCGCCGGTCATGAAGGTGTCGAAGTGGGTGATGCAGCCTTCGACCACCTCGACCCATTTCGAATGGCTGCCGGGCAGGCCGATCAACACCTCACCACCGCGCGCCAGGTTTTGCAGCACGCCCAGCACCTGGGTTTCTTCGCCGCGCATCACATTTGGCAAGCCGACCCGTTCGATCACGCCGGGCACGATGAACACATCCGCCCCGCGCAGGCTGCGGACGCGGTGCAGCGCCTGGCCCAAACTTGCGACATCAACAGGGGTTTTGCGATAAGCCGCCTCGCTCCAGCCCTGGGCGCTGCCGACCATGCCGCAAGCGATCACCGGCAGCTTGGGCTGGGCGTCGAGCCAATCGCCACAGGCCGCGTCGAATGCCAACTCGAAGCCATCGTGGCAACGTACGCCAGCAATGTCGCGGGGTTCGCTGGGCAGGTGCATGATCCCGAACGCCAACGCGCGCTGTTCGAGTACAACGCCCGCCGGGCCGAGTTTGTAAGCACGAAGGGAGCTGGTCCCCCAGTCGAGCGCGATCAATTGCGCCTGCATCGCTTCACCTGAAATGAGTGGGTGCTGAAAAAAGCAGATGGGCGAATATAAACCTATGACTGTCGATATCTCAATATATAAATAACAGTCCCATATAGTGGGTTGATTCATAGAAAATCCCACCGCCCTCACAGAAGGCGACGGGATTAAAATGATCGCTGGTTAAAAAATAGACAGATCCAACTCGCGCAGGGCGCCCATCCAGATCGCGTAGTCGGTGTGGTCCTTAAAGTCGTCGCCGGTATCGGGGTGCAGGAACACCACCAGCCCGTCGCGATGCAGCGCCAGCCAGGGCAGCACCACGCCAATATATTCCGGCTCGAACGCCAGTTGGCAGCTCCAGTCCGGGTGCGGGCCCACGGGCCGCTCATGCACGCGCCCCATGCGCAGGGGGAAAAGTTGCGCAGCGTCTTCACACAACGTGCGCGCTTGGTCGATCGTGCTGGCGTCGAAATAGATGTGGGCGTGATAACCCTTGATACGTTGCATGGCGAAATCCGGATCCAATATGCGCCAAATCCTAGACCGCAATCGACGGCAGGGCCAGCCCGGTCAGCGATTGCGCGCTGCTCGCTTGCTCGGCCACCAGCCAGTCGACAAAGCGCTCAACCAACTGCCCACGGCGTTTGCGCTGGGGTTGCACCACGTAATAGCCATAACGCGAGATCACGGTGTCGCTGAACGGCCGGCACAGCCAGTTCTGTTCCAGCAGGTTATCCACCAGGTGGCGCCAGCCAATGGCCACGCCCTGGCCGGCAATGGCAGCCTGGATCAGCAGGGTGTAGTTGTCGAAGCGCAACTGGCCGGGCGTCGGCGCGGCGCTGATGCCCAGTTCGCGAAATACGCCGCTCCAGTCGAACCACTGGCTGTTGTTTTCCTGGCGCAGGTGCAGGAGGGGGAAATCGTGCAAGTTTTGCACAGTCAGTGGCGCGGCCTGGGCCTTCAGCCATTGCGGGCTGCACACCGGAAACACTTCCTCATTGAACAGCCACAGGCTATCGCCCTGCTTGAAACGGCCATCACCAAACAACACCGCGACGTCGATGTCACTGCGCAAGGTGGCGTGATTGCGTTCGCTGGTTACCAGGCTGACGTCGACTTGAGGGTTGGCCGCATGGAAGCGGTGCAAGCGCGGCATCAGCCAATAGGCGGCGAACGCGAAGTCGGTGGCCACCTGCAGCACTTCGTGTTGGTCCTGTTGAGTGATCGCGCTGAGGCCCTGGTTGATGGTCTGCAGGCCGCCTTGCACGTGTTCGAACAGCAACACTCCGGCATCCGTCAGCTCAATGCCACGGTAGATGCGATCAAACAAGCGAATGGTCAGCTGTTCTTCCAGGCGCTTGATCTGTTGGCTGATGGCCGGCTGGGTGGTGCCCAGCTCCATGGCGGCGGCGGTAAAGCTGCGGTGGCGCGCCGCCGCTTCGAAGGCACGCAGCAGGTCGAGGGAGAGGTCACCGAGGGCTTCATACATAAGCTGTGCTTATCCTAGACATTTCTTTTCATGGGCTTTACCCCATTTTCCATGGGCTGCATGCTCATTGGCATAAACACCGCCTATGGAATGCCGATAGATCATGAAGCGCAAGAACATTCTTTTCATCATGGCCGATCAAATGGCCGCGCCGATGCTGCCGTTCTACGGACCTTCCCCGATCAAGTTGCCCAACCTCAGCCGCCTCGCCGCCCAGGGCGTGGTGTTCGACGCCGCCTACTGCAACAGCCCGCTGTGCGCGCCGTCGCGTTTTACCCTGGTCAGCGGCCAATTGCCGAGCAAGATCGGCGCCTACGACAATGCGGCGGATTTCCCCGCCGATGTACCGACCTATGCCCACTACCTGCGGCGCTTGGGCTACCGCACCGCGCTGTCGGGCAAGATGCATTTTTGCGGGCCCGACCAGTTGCACGGCTATGAAGAGCGCCTGACCAGCGACATCTACCCCGCCGACTATGGCTGGGCGGTGAACTGGGATGAGCCAAACGTGCGCCCCACCTGGTACCACAACATGTCCTCGGTGCTGCAAGCCGGGCCGTGCGTGCGCACCAACCAGCTGGATTTCGACGAAGAGGTGGTGTTCAAGGCCCAGCAGTACCTGTTCGACCATATCCGCGAGGACGGCGACCAGCCGTTCTGCCTGACCGTATCAATGACCCACCCACACGACCCGTACACGATTCCCAAGCCGTTCTGGGACCTGTACGACGACAACGACATCCCTTTGCCTACGACGCCGCCTCAAGCCGACCTCGACCCGCATTCCCAGCGCCTGCTCAAGGTCTACGACCTGTGGGACAAGCCGCTGCCTGTGGATAAGATTCGCGATGCGCGGCGCGCCTACTTCGGCGCGTGCAGCTACATCGACAGCAACGTCGGCAAGCTGCTGCAGACCCTCGAAGACACAGGCCTGGCCGACGATACGATCATCATTTTTTCCGGCGACCATGGCGACATGCTCGGCGAGCGTGGCCTCTGGTACAAAATGCACTGGTTTGAAATGGCCGCCCGTGTGCCGCTGCTGGTCAGTGCGCCAGGGCAGTTTGCGGCGGGCCGCGTGAGCCACGCCGTGTCCACCGCCGACCTGTTGCCAACCCTGGTGGAATTGGCCGGCGGCGAGTTGGACCCACTGCTGCCGCTGGACGGCCGCTCGCTGGTCCCGCACTTGCAGGGGCAGGGCGGGCATGACGAAGTGTTCGGCGAATACATGGCCGAAGGCACCCTCAGCCCGCTGATGATGATTCGCCGTGGCGCCTACAAATTCATCTACAGCGAAGACGACCCTTGCCTACTGTTCGATGTGCACAACGACCCGCACGAGCGGGAAAACCTAAGCCAGTCACCGGAACACCGGCCACTGTTCGAGGCGTTTTTGAGTGAGGCGCGGGCCAAATGGGACATCCCGGCGATCCACCAACAGGTGCTCGCCAGCCAACGCCGTCGTCGCCTGGTGTTTGAGGCGCTGACCCAAGGCAAGCTGAAGAGCTGGGATCACCAGCCACTGGTGGACGCCAGTCAGCAATACATGCGCAACCATATCGACCTCGACGACCTGGAGCGCAAGGCACGTTATCCACAACCCTGCCAAAACCAATAAATACAGAGGGAAGGCCATGCAAAAGTTAACTGTGATGCTGGGTATGCTGGCGCTGACCAGCGCCAATGTGTACGCGGACGCCAGTTGTGACACGGTGAAAATGGCCGATCCCGGCTGGAGTGATATAGCCGCCACCAATGCCATCACCGGTTTCCTGTTGAACGGCATGGGCTACAAGGCCAAGGTCGACACCCTCGCGGTGCCGATTACCTTTGGCGGGCTCAAGGACGGCCAGGTGGATGTGTTCCTGGGCAACTGGATGCCGGCGCAACAGGGCTTCTATGACAAGTTCGTGGCCAACGGCGATGTGGTGCAACTGGCGAAAAACCTCGACGGCACCGAGTTCACCCTCGCCGTGCCGGACTACGTGTGGGATGCCGGCGTGCATGACTTTGCCGACTTGAACAAATTTGCCGACAAGTTCGACAAGAAGATCTACGGCATCGGCTCCGGCGCGCCGGCGAACATTTCGTTGCAGGAAATCATCAAGAAGAACGACTTTGATCTCGGCCAGTGGAAACTGATCGAGTCGAGCGAACAGGCAATGCTCGCCGAAGTCTCGCGGGCGGTGAAGAAGCAGAAATTTGTGACCTTCCTTGGCTGGACGCCGCACCCGATGAACGTGCAGCTGAAAATGCACTACCTCAAAGGGGGCGAGAAGTACTTTGGCGACACCGGCAGCGTGTATACCTTGACCCGCAAAGGGTATGCACAGGCCTGCCCGAATGTGGGCAAGCTGCTGACCAACCTGAGTTTTACCCAGGAGATGGAGAACAGCATCATGGCTGACGTGGTAAACAAAAAGGTCAGCAATGCCGACGCAGCGAAGGCGTGGATCAAGGCGAACCCTGCGGTGCTGGATAAGTGGCTCGACGGCGTGAAAACCGTAGACGGCCAGGATGCGCTGGCCGCAATCAAAGCCAAACTCTGAGGCCCTGATCGTTCCCACGCTCCCCCGTGGGAACGCATCTTGTGACGCTCCGCGTCACGGCCTCAAGAGCGGACGCGGAGCGTCCTGGGCAGCATTCCCACGCAGAGCGTGGGAACGATCATTGTTAGCCTGTTAACCTCACGCAAACCTTCCAACCCGAGTCTGCGATGCTCCGGCCCAACCGCCATACGCTCTTCCCCTTTCTCGCCTGGCTGCCGCGCCAAACCCGCGCCAGTGTCGGCCGGGATGCGATAGTCGGCCTCAGTGGCGCCGTGCTCGCGCTGCCGCAGTCGATTGCCTACGCGCTGATCGCCGGGCTCCCACCGGAGTACGGCCTGTATGCCGCTATTATTCCGGTGCTGATCGCCTGCTTGTGGGGCTCTTCGTGGCACCTGATCTGTGGGCCCACAGCGGCCATTTCCATCGTGCTCTACGCCAGCGTCAGCCCGCTGGCCGTTCCGGGGTCACAGGACTACATCACGCTGATCCTGCTGCTGACCTTCCTCGCCGGGGTGTTCCAGTGGTTGCTCGGCATGCTGCGCTTCGGCGCGCTGGTGAACTTCGTCTCCCACTCGGTGGTGCTGGGTTTCACCCTCGGCGCCGCCGTGGTGATTGCCTTGGGGCAACTGCCGAACCTGCTGGGCCTGGACTTGCCCAGCCAGGCCACGGCGATCAATAGCCTGCTGGCGCTGATCCATCATGCCGGCGCGTGGGATCACGCTTCACTGGTCCTCGGCCTCGGCACCTTGCTGGTGGGCGCGTTGCTCAAGTACCTGGTGCCACGCTGGCCGACGTTGTTGATCGCTTTGGCTTTGGGCAGCCTGGTGGCGTGGCTGTGGCCGGCGATGTTCGGGCATGTGGCGCGGGTCAGTTCATTCGTGGGCAAGCTGCCGCCGTTCAGCCCCTTGCCGATGGACCTGGACATGCTCCTGCGCCTGCTGCCGAGCGCCGTGGCGGTGGGCATGCTGGGGTTGGTCACCAGCCTGTCGATTGCGCGCTCACTGTCGGCGCGCTCGCAGCAGTTGCTGGATGCGAACCAGGAAGTGCGCGCGCAGGGTTTATCCAATATCGTCGGCGGGTTTTTCTCCGGCTACTTGTCCGCCGGTTCCTTTACCCGCTCCGGCCTCAGCTACGAGGCCGGTGCCTGCTCACCGCTGGCGGGGGTGTTCTCCGCGCTGTGGGTGGCGTTGTTCGCGGTGTTTGGCGCGGCGTTGATCGCGCACATTCCGATCCCGAGCATGGCCGCGAGCATCCTGCTGATTTGCTGGGGGCTGGTGGATCACCGCGGCATCCGCGCGTTGTTCCGCGTGAGCCGCGCCGAGTTTGTGGTGATGAGCCTGACGTGCGTCGCCACCTTGCTGCTGGAGCTGCAAACCGCGATTTACGCCGGGGTGCTGGCGTCGTTGTTTTTCTACCTCAAGCGCACCTCACAACCGCGCGTTCAGCAATGGCGCGACGGTGAGGAAGATGTGTTGCGGGTCGGCGGTTCGATCTTTTTCGGCGCCAGCCATTACCTGCAAGTGCGCCTGCAAAGCTTGCAGGGCGCGCGGGTGGTGATCGAGGCGCAGCAGATCAACTTTATCGACTATTCAGGGGTGGAGATGCTGCACCAGGAGGCGCGGCGGTTGCGCAGGTTAGGGCGTAGTTTGACGCTGCGCCGGGCGCGGCCGCAGGTGGTGGAGGAGCTGAAGAAACTGGAAGGGGCCGACAAGTGCCCCATTCATTTCGAAGACTGAATGCGGATAAAAATGCGGGCACGCTCAACAGGTGGGAGCTGGCTTGCCTGCGATAGGATCACCTCGGTCTGACTGACAGGCCGAGGCGTCTGCATCGCAGGCAAGCCAGCTCCCACATTGATCGTGCCCACAGCGGCTTTGCGTTAAGCCAATTGACGCCGTAGTTCAGCCAGCACCGGCGCCGACTCCGGGCGCACGCCGCGCCACAGGAAGAACGCTTCCGCCGCCTGCTCCACCAGCATGCCCAAGCCGTCCATCGCCACGGCAGCGCCCTGCTCAGTGGCCCAGCGACAGAACGCGGTCGGCTCCTTGGCGTACATCATGTCGTAGCAGAACGTCTTGCCCGGTTCGATCAGGCTGCCCGCAATCGGCGGTACATCGCCTGACAGGCTGGCGGACGTGGCATTGATGATCAGATCCACCGGCTCACGCAGCCAGTCGAAACCACTCGCCGACACCGGGCCCAAATCGTCAAACAGCTCGGCAAGCAGTTCGGCCTTTTCCACGGTGCGGTTGGCGATGATCAGCGACGCAGGCTGCTCCGCCAACAACGGCTCCAGCGCCCCGCGTACCGCGCCACCGGCGCCCAGCAGCAGGATGCGTTTGCCTCGCAGGCTCAGCCCGGCGTTCACCGTCAAATCGCGCACCAGGCCGGCGCCGTCGGTGTTGTCGCCCAGCAATGTGCCGTCGCCCAACTTACTAAGGGTGTTCACCGCCCCGGCGCGCTGCGCACGTTCGGTGAGGCCGCTGGCCAGGCGGAAGGCCTCTTCCTTGAACGGCACGGTGACGTTGGCACCCCGGCCGTGCTGAAAAAACTCACGGGCACAACCGGTGAAATCCGCAAGCGGCGCGAGCAAGGTGCTGTAGTCCAGGCGCTCGCCGGTCTGCTCGGCGAACATGCGGTGGATCAGCGGCGACTTGCTGTGGCCGATGGGGTTGCCGAACACGACATAACGGTCCATCAGACAACCGCCTTGGGCGCGGCGATGCCCAGCCAGTCACGGTCTTGCAGGAAGTAGTCGGTGAGGCGCGCTTCTTCGCTGCCAGCCTCGGCTTTCCAGTCGTAGCTCCAGCGCACTTGCGGCGGCAGCGACATCAGGATCGACTCGGTGCGCCCGCCCGACTGCAAGCCAAACAGCGTGCCACGGTCGTAAACCAGGTTAAATTCAACGTAGCGGCCGCGGCGGAATTCCTGGAACTGACGTTGTTGCGCGGTGTAGGCCATGGCTTTGCGGCGCTGCACGATCGGCAGGTAGGCGTCGATGTACGCATCGCCGATGGCGCGGATGAAGGCGAAGCAGGTGTCGAAGCCCCACTCGTTCAAATCATCGAAGAACAGGCCACCGATGCCACGCGGTTCGTTGCGGTGCTTGATATGGAAGTAGCTATCGCACCAGGCCTTGTAGCGCGCGTACACGTCCGGGCCGAACCGCGCACAGGCTTGTTCGGCGATGCGGTGCCAGTGAATGCAATCCTCTTCGTTGCCGTAGTAGGGCGTGAGGTCGAAACCGCCGCCAAACCACCACACCGCTTCTTCGCCTTCTTTTTCGGCGATGAAAAACCGCACGTTGGCGTGGGAAGTCGGCACATGCGGATTATGCGGGTGGATCACCAGCGACACGCCCAGGGCTTCAAACCCGCGACCGGCCAGCTCAGGGCGGTGCGCACTGGCAGACGGTGGGAGGCCACTGCCGAACACGTGGGAAAAGTTGACGCCGCCTTTTTCAATCACCGAACCGTTTTCGATCACACGGGTACGACCGCCGCCGCCGGCAGGCCGGGTCCAGGCGTCTTCGATAAAGCGAGTGTCCGTCTCGAAGGTTTCCAGGGCGCTGCAAATGCGGTCTTGCAGGTCGAGCAGGTAGGCTTTAACAGCCTCGGTGCGGGTAGTCATGGCATCACCTTGAATCGGGCAAAGCTACGCGAGGCCATTGGGCGTCGGCGGCAAATGGGCGCACAGGATACCACTGCACCCCGTGCTGCCGCAGTTGACGAAGATCAAGCTTAGGCGTTCAGTAGTGGGCTACGCGAATGCGACCTCAGGAGAAGTGCAGATGGCCAAACGTATCCAGTTCGGCGCCCATGGCGGCCCCGAAGTGCTTGAGTATGTGGACTACACGCCCGCAGAGCCGGGCCCGCAACAGGTTCGCGTGCGCAACGAGGCCATTGGCCTGAACTTCATCGACACCTATTTCCGCAGCGGCCTGTATGCGCCGCCATCCCTGCCCTCGGGCCTTGGCGCAGAGGGCGCCGGCGTAGTCGACGCGGTGGGCAGCGACGTCACTCAATTCAAGGTCGGCGACCGCGTGGCCTACGGCAGCGGGCCACTCGGTGCCTACAGCGAACTGCATGTGCTGCCTGCCGCCAACCTGGTGCACCTGCCGGCCGACATCAGCTTCGAACAAGCCGCTGGCGCCATGCTCAAGGGCCTGACCGTGCAGTACTTGCTACGTCAGACCTATGAATTGAAGGGTGGCGAAACCATCCTGTTTCACGCAGCGGCGGGTGGCGTAGGCTCCCTGGCCTGCCAATGGGCCAAGGCCCTGGGCGTCAAGCTGATCGGTACCGTGAGCTCGCCGGAAAAAGCCGCCTTGGCGAAATCCCTGGGCGCGTGGGAAACCATCGACTACAGCAAGGAAAACGTCGCACAGCGCGTGCTGGAATTGACTGACGGCAAAAAAGTCCCGGTGGTGTACGACGGCGTCGGCAAGGACACCTGGCTGACCTCGCTGGACAGCGTGGCGCCGCGCGGGCTGGTGGTCAGCTTTGGTAACGCGTCGGGCGCAGTGGATGGGGTGAACCTGGGGATTCTGGCGGCCAAGGGCTCGCTGTACGTTACCCGGCCAACCTTGGCGACGTACGCCAGCAACCCGAAAGACCTTCAGGTGATGGCGGATGACCTGTTCTCGATGATCAAGAGCGGCAAGGTGCGCATTGATATCAACCAGCGCTATTCGCTGGCGGATGCGGCGAAGGCGCAGACCGAATTGTCGGGACGGCGGACGACCGGGTCGACCATTCTGTTGCCGTAGGGCGATGGATCTCGGGAGGCTGTGATGGCCTCTTCGCGAGCAAGCCCGCTCCCACATTTGACCGATTTCCAACATGAGAATGCGGTCGAATGTGGGAGCG
>NZ_JBARTQ010000129.1:0-7539 GCF_049645325.1 Pseudomonas sp.
GGCTTGCTCGCGAAGGCGGTGTATCACTCAGTAAATATTTGCCTGACACGACGCCTTCGCGAGCAAGCCCGCTCCCACATTGGGGTGTGGCGTCAGGTCAAACTTTTTTCGGGGGCGGGCACATGACTCGCCCCCAACACCGCCGGCAACATCCCCGCACGTAAATCATTGCCGCTCGGCTGCTGATACAGGCTCAAGCCGAATTCCGGCAGCACCGCCAGCAAATAATCAAAGATATCCCCCTGGATCCGCTCGTAATCCGCCCACGCCGTGGTGCGGGTGAAGCAGTAGATTTCCAGCGGCACGCCTTGGGCGGTGGTTTGCATCTGGCGCACCATGCAGGTCATGTTCGGCTGGATGTCCGGGTGGCTTTTCAGGTAGGCCAGGGCATACGCGCGGAAGGTGCCGAGGTTGGTCATGCGGCGGCGGTTGGCCGACAGCTGCGCGCTATTGCCCTGGGCTTCGTTCCAGGCCTTGAGCTCGGATTGTTTGCGCCCGATGTAGTCAGTGAGCAGGTGTACCTGGGTCATGCGCACTTCTTCATCGTCACGCAGGAAACGCACACCGCTGGCGTCGATATACAGGCTGCGCTTGATGCGCCGCCCGCCGGAGGCCTGCATGCCGCGCCAGTTCTTGAACGACTCGGACATCAGGCGCCAGGTAGGGATGGAGACGATAGTCTTGTCGAAATTCTGCACCTTGACCGTGTGCAGCGTGATGTCGACCACGTCGCCGTCGGCGCCGACCTGGGGCATTTCGATCCAGTCGCCGACCCGCAGCATGTCGTTGCTGGTCAACTGCACGCTGGCGACGAACGACAGCAGGGTGTCCTTGTAGACCAACAGGATCACCGCCGACATCGCACCCAAACCCGACAGCAGCAACAGTGGCGACCGGTCGATCAGGGTGGCGACGATGATGATCGCGGCAAACACGAACAGCACCATCTTTGCCAGTTGCACGTAGCCCTTGATTGAACGCGTGCGCGCGTGTTCGGTGCGCGCGTAGATATCGAGCAAGGCATTGAGCAGGGCGCTGACGGCCAGGGTCATGAACAGGATGGTGAATGCCAGCGCCACATTGCCGATAAACAGGGTGGCGGTCTTGCTCAGGTCCGGCACCAGGTACAGGCCGAACTGGATCACCAGGGACGGCGTCATCTGCGCCAGGCGGTGGAAGACTTTGTTGTGCCGCAAGTCATTGAGCCAATGCAGGGCCGGTTGCCGGCCGAGCAATTTGACGGCGTGGAGGATGAGGTAGCGCGCCACCCGTCCGAGCAACAAGGCGACCACCAGCAACACCAGCAAACCCAGGCTGGAATGCAACACCGGGTGTTCATCGAGGGCGCCCCAAAGGTCTTGAATGTTGAGCCAGAGCTGTTTGATATCCATGGGTAAAACCGATTCTTCTGTAAGACAACAGGGGCCGATTAGAGCATTTAAGTGCAACAAAGTTGGCTTGACGGACAAATTCACTCACAAAAAAGCAGCTGATTAGCGCCGTTCGCGTAAAGAAACTCGGTTTGGACGCCCGAAACCGTTACCCTATGCAGCTGATATTTTGTATTTCTTCGAGGTAGCACCCGTGTTTTCCCAATTCGCCCTGCACGAACGCCTGCTCAAAGCCGTGGCCGAGCTTAAATTTGTCGAGCCTACGCCTGTGCAAGCAGCGGCCATCCCGCTCGCGCTCGAAGGGCGTGACCTGCGGGTGACGGCTCAAACCGGGAGTGGCAAGACTGCCGCTTTCGTCCTGCCGATTCTGCACCGCCTGATCGGCCCGGCCAAAGTCCGGGTCAGCATCAAGACCCTGATCCTGCTGCCGACCCGCGAGCTGGCCCAGCAGACCCTGAAGGAAGTGGAGCGCTTTTCGCAGTTCACCTTCATCAAGTCCGGCCTGATCACCGGTGGCGAAGACTTCAAGGTCCAGGCCGCCATGCTGCGCAAGGTGCCGGACATCCTGATCGGCACCCCGGGCCGCATGATCGAGCAACTCAACGCCGGTAACCTTGACCTCAAGGAAGTCGAAGTGCTGGTGCTCGACGAAGCCGACCGCATGCTCGACATGGGTTTTGCCGATGACGTGCAGCGCCTGGTCGCTGAATGTGTCAATCGCCAGCAGACCATGCTGTTCTCCGCCACCACCGGCGGTTCGACCCTGCGCGACATGGTCGCCAAGATCCTGAACAACCCTGAGCACCTGCAGGTCAACAACGTCAGCGACCTGAACGCCACTACGCGTCAGCAGATCGTGACCGCTGACCACAACGTGCACAAAGAGCAGATCCTCAACTGGCTGTTGGCCAACGAGACCTATCAGAAGGCCATCGTGTTCACCAACACCCGCGCTGCAGCCGACCGCATCTACGGTCGCCTGGTGGCTCAGGATTACAAAGCGTTTGTGCTGCACGGCGAGAAAGACCAGAAGGACCGCAAGCTGGCCATCGACCGCCTGAAGGCCGGCGGCGTGAAAATCCTGGTTGCCACCGACGTTGCCGCCCGCGGCCTCGACGTCGATGGCCTGGACATGGTCATCAACTTCGACATGCCCCGCAGCGGCGACGAATACGTGCACCGTATCGGGCGTACCGGGCGAGCCGGCAACGACGGCCTGGCGATTTCGTTGATCTGCCACGGCGACTGGAATCTGATGTCGAGCATCGAGCGCTACCTCAAGCAGTCGTTCGAGCGCCGCACCATCAAGGAAGTCAAAGGCACTTACACCGGGCCGAAGAAGGTCAAGGCGTCGGGCAAGGCTGTTGGCGTGAAGAAGAAAAAAGTCGACGCCAAAGGCGACAAGAAAAAGGCCGGTGCCAAGTCGCCGACCAAGCGCAAGATCGCCAACCGGCCGAAGACCGACAACCTGTCGCTCGTCAGCAAGGACGGCATGGCGCCGCTCAAGCGCCGCAAGCCGGAAGCGCCTGCTGCCGAGTAATGCTGCGCTGACACGAAAAAAAACCGGACGATGTCCGGTTTTTTTATGCCTTCAGTTTTTAGCCTTGGCGGCGGCTTCGTCCAGCTCCTTGAGGCGCTGGTCGATTAGTTGGCACTTGTCCGGAAGATCCGCGCTGGCGGTTTCCAGGTTCATGTGCTGCAACTCATCATTGATTTCCTTGGCTTTGGCCGGGTTCTGCTCGGTGAGTTTAGTCACTTCCTTGGCCAGTTGTTCGCGTTTCGCCGTGGCTTCTTCAGGCGTGCATGCCCACGCGGGCAGGGCGCTGAACAGCGCGGCGGCGATGGCCAGGTTCATCAGGGTTTTCATGGGCGGACCTCCTTGGCAGTGGTGTGCTGTTGAGGGCGCGAACGTCTGGAAAGTTCAGAGAAATGACGCTTGTCTATCCAGCTGAACGGCCAGTGACGTGGCCTGTCACACCTTTTGACGGGCTACTTTTCATCAGCCTGCAGGAGGAATCAGGATGACGACTTACAACTGGGATTTGATCGAACGTCTGCTGCATGAAGTGCAGAACGGCGAAGGCAGCTTTGCCCCACGCAAGTATGCCGAACAGGAAGCCGCCGAGAAGGCCACGGCGGGCGAGCCCACCGGCAACCTGGATGCGTTGAAAAAGACCGCTGCGGATTACGAGGCGCTGTTGTTCAAGCGTGGCTTTATCGAATCACGTCCGGAGGAAGAGGGCGGCAATGGCGAGAACTTCGTCTTGACCGCCCTCGGCGCGCAATTGCTGGCGCTGATCGACAGCTCGATCCCGGGCAATGACCATCCGCGCCAAGTGCTGGATGAACAAGGGGATGCGTTGGACCCGGCGACGTTTGCTGAAGTTGCGTCCAAGGCGCAGATCGCCTGAGGTCATAACACGGCTCTCCCGGGCTAAAGCGTGGCGGCCTTGAGGCATTTCAATGCCTTGAAGTCGCTGCGCACATTGTCGATTTTCTGGGTCAGTTTGACGCGCTGTTGTGCGGTACTCTCGGCTATCAGGTCGACGATCAGGCTGCGCGCGGCGGCCTCGGTACGGGCGTAAGCCGCTTTGTATTCCGGCATCCAGAGGCTTTCCCGATCCACCAGCAGCTGCTGGATTTTCTGCGGGAAGTCGGCGCTTTGGCGGTTCTTCACCGCGTCGATAAACAGCGCCTGCCAATGCGCGCGGTTGCTGATCCACTCCTGATTCTGTTCACCCAAGGCGATTGACCACGCCGTGACGCGGTTTTGCTGGCTGGCGCTCAACGGGCCCATCCAGGCGTCAAGGCGTTTGCTCATGCGCTGCGCGCGTTCCTTGATCTGCTGCTCCAGCGGCGGCTTGAGGTAGTCGTCCTGGCGCTTGCGCAGGTCCTTGGCCAGCGCGTCGTTCATGTCCTTGACTTGCTGATCGTCCAGGCCCTTGAGCAACTCGATCGCTGACGGCGTGATCTCGCGTGCGATGTCGGCAATCGCCTGTTCTGCCTCGGCCGTACGGGTCTGCAGTGCGGCGTCGGTGACCTGGTTGTTCTCGACCATCTGTTGCAAACGGTCCAGCCAATCCAGGTAACCCGGCAGTTGCGTGGTGCAGTGCCAGGCCAGGTGCTCCTTGAGTTTGTCGTTGAACCAGCTCTTTTGCCCGGCGTTCATGTCCAGGTAGTCATTGAGCGTCCAGGGGATGATCACATCAAGGTTGCGGTAGGCCAGCCCCACGCGATTGCAGCCGGCAAGCACCACGCTCAGGGTCAGCAGTACCACCAGTAGTTTGAGCCGACGCAGCATGGGCGAGTCCTTGCGCAGAGGAGGTTAATGCATGTGAACCTGCTGGAGGGGCGACAGTTCAGCCCATCAATAAAACGATCGTGCAGCCTTCAGCGTCAACAGGCCATCGCATTGCGAGTTATGTCCGGAGTAAGCCGAGCAGTCGCCGCCACTCAGGCTGGAGTCGCTGTAGATCAGGTTCAGGTCAACGCCCCTCCACTGCCGGGAGAGTTGCACCGACCAGTCGCTGAAGGTGCTGATAGAGCCGCCTTCGACCGAGACGGGAGAGCCCAACTGATGGGTGGTGTATTTCATGCTGACGCCGATGCCGAACGGCTGTGTACCGCCGAGGTCGGCAAACAGCGTGCTGTCCTGGCGGTCCGGGTCGTTGCTGAACGACGCGCCGAACCGGTTGCCCAGCAGGTTCAGGCCACCGTAGAACTCCTGGCTGTCGAGGGGGCTGAGCTTGGGGTAGCTGTAGTGGATTAATCCTACTTCGTAGCCCAGGGTCTGGTCGAAGGGGTGTTTGAAGCCCATGTAGGAATCGACTTCGAGGTTGCTGGTCGAGGAAAGGCCCATGTTCGGTGAAAACTGGCCGATATACAGGCCGCTGTCATGGCTCAGGTCCAGCCCGCCATGGAAGGAGTCGCTGCCAGGCGATGTAGGTTTGACCAGGCCCTGAGCCATGCTTCGACTCGGCGTGGTACCCAACTTCAGGTCGAAGTCGCCCAATTCGCGCTGAAAGATCTGCGCTTCGGCAAGGGGGCTCGCGGCGAGGGCGGCGACCAGAAAAATGCAGGGTTTAAGCATGCTTCACTCCATGAAAAGCGAGGAGCAGTGATGAAGGAAGTCGGGAGATGCCCGTGCTAGACGTGTGCAAGCATACCGGCGAATGCCAGGAGATGAGGCCCGTTCGTCGATTAACAAGGTGTTGAAGGTGTTGAGAGGGTGTTTCCGGCTCTAGTCCTAGCGCCTTGAAGGCAAGGCGCTTAGGGACCAGGTGTGTCGCGAAGTCTTACTTTTTACCCAGGCTGATCTGCTTGGACGGGCCGAAAGTCTGGCCGCTCACGCCCTTGGCAATTTGCTGGATTTCGCCGCCGGACTTGAGAAAAGCAGCGATCTGGCTGTTGATCGATTCGCTGGTTTCAACGGCGGGAGCTGGCTTTGCTTTGCTGTTGGATGCTTTTACGCGCATGGCGGCCACTAACCTGTAGAAAATTAACTTGGCCAGGCATCGTACAGGAAATACTTGACAATTGCTTGGCAAATATCCCCCGGGAATAAGGGCCGCAGCTATAAATAACCGAAGTTTATCGTCGAAATAAACCTCTAACTGACTGTTTTAACTCGAAACCACAGGCGCAACAGACGCATGCACCCAAGCAGAATTCATTCATCTGATCAGACGAGCGGGGCGGTGCCAGTAAAACGCCACGCAGGGCCTCGATTTCTCAGGCGTGCGCGCGTCGCGAGCGCAACTCGGGTAGAATGCCGCCCACGCAATGAGGGTATTGGAAATGGCTTTAGTCGGGCGCTACAACAGCTTGCAAGTGGTGAAACACACTAACTTTGGTTTGTACCTGGACGGTGCGCAAGATGGCGAAATCCTCTTGCCTAATCGGTATATCCCAAAAGATATTCCCAGCGAGGATGAAGACTGGCTTAACGTTTTCATTTATCTGGACAGCGATGACAAACTGATCGCCACGACTGAAAAACCGAAAGTTCAAGTCGGCGAATTTGCCAGTTTGAAAGTCGTCGAAGTCAACAGCATCGGCGTGTTCCTCGACTGGGGCTTGCCGAAAGATCTGTTGCTGCCGTATTCCGAAGAAAAACGCCAGATGACCGCCGGTGAATACTGCGTGGTGCATGTCTACCTCGACAAGCACACCAAGCGCATCACCGCCACCGCGCGCCTGGATCGTTACCTGGACAAGACGCCGGCCAGCTACCAGGTTGGCCAGGAAGTCGACCTGCTGGTGGCTGAAGCCACGGACATGGGCTTCAAGGCGATCATCAACAACAAGCACTGGGGCCTGATTCACAAGAATGAAGTGTTCAAGTTCCTGCGCCCGGGCAAAGAAGAAAAAGGCTTCATCAAAGAGATTCGCGCCGATGGCAACATCAGCCTGAGCCTGCAGCCGGTCGGCCAGGAAGCGGCGTCCAGCCTCAACTCGAAGATCCTCGCCAAGTTGCGCGAAAACAACGGCTCCCTGCCGGTCAGCGATAAAAGCGACCCGGCGGTGATCAGCAACTTGTTCGGCGTCAGCAAGGGCAACTTCAAAAAAGCCATTGGCGCGCTCTACAAGCAGGGCCAGATTGTGATTCACGCGGATCGCATTGAACTAAGCTGACTGCCGTTGGCTCTTCCGTAGGCGCCAATCGGCGTCTACGGAGGTTGTCTTAATGCCCAGAAAAATCATCTTCGCCTACCTCGGCACCTTGCTTGCCTTTCTGGTGCTCGACGGCCTCTGGCTCGGCGTCTTTATGGGCCCGACCTACAAGGGCCTGCTCGGCCCGCTGATGCTTGATCAGCCGCGCCTGTTGCCCGCCGTGCTGTTTTATCTCCTGTATGTCACCGGTTGTGTGGTGTTCGTGGTGCTGCCCAGCGGCAGTTGGCAGCGTGCGGCACGCCTTGGCGCGTTGTTGGGGCTGGTGGCTTATGGCACCTATGACCTGAGCAATTGGGCCACGTTGCAGGGCTGGTCCGCAGGCTTGGCGCTGATGGACATGGCCTGGGGCACGGTCCTCAGTGCCGTTTGCTGCACCGTCGGTTACCTGTGTGCACATCGGGTGCACCAATGATTGTGTACAGGATTTCTGTGCACCGTTGCTGAGCGCAGTCCGCGTATCCAAGCTGTCGTAAAC
>NZ_JBARTQ010000130.1:0-6801 GCF_049645325.1 Pseudomonas sp.
ATTGACTGACCCACCGCTTTCGCGAGCAAGCCCGCTCCCACACGAGCCAGATCCCACAGTGAAGGTGTATGGCTGTTGAGACCTCAGCCTTGCTTGAACATGACCTCGGCACGCTCGCGAATCTGCGCCTCAGTCAGGTCTTCCTTGCGCGAAGCCAGGAACCACAGGTGGCCGTACGGATCTTTCACACTTGCCGAACGGTCGCCGTAGAACTGATCCTTCGGCTCGGACACCACGCTGGCGCCTGCGGCAACGGCTTGTTTGAATTGCGCGTCCACGTCGTTCACGTACAGGTGCAAGCCGACGCTGGTGTGTTCATCCGGGTTGCGCAAGGCCATCTCGGCACAGGGCGAACCGAGCATGATGGCCGAGTCGCCGATGCGCAGCTCGGCATGGCCGACCTTGCCGTCGGGCATGTCCAGGCGCATGACTTGCGTGGCGCCGAAGGCTTTCTTGTAGAACTCGATGGCTTCGCTCGCGTTGTCGATGCCCATATAAGGCGTGACGCTGTGATAACCCTCTGGAACAGGTTTAACGCTCATATCGTTCTCCTTGATGGCGGTGGTGGAGGCACGGCCTTTTCACTATAGGCCACGTGGCGCGTGGGCTGCGGGCAGCCGACGAGGTGTTGGCCAGGCAACAGTGAACGGGCAGATTGCTGCGCCATAAGCGCTTTTGGATCCCGTTTGTAAGGCCAAACTGCCTGTTTCAGGGCTCGGCACAGATGCTGCAATACCTCAGGCAAACCATTCGCCCGAGAGCGTTGTATGCCTGTACTGCCTGTATCTGCCGATTACCTGATCCATTCGCCTCACGCCGAGCTGATCCGCGATGAAGCCCAGGCGCTTGCCGTCGCCCGCCGCGTTGCGGCGGTGCTCCTGGAGCAGGACGCCGAGCGCGACCGCATTCGCCACGTGCCTGCTGAGGTCGTCGACCTGTATTCCAACAGTGGCCTGTGGGGCATCAGCGTGCCGCGCGAATTCGGCGGGGCGCAGGTGTCCTACGCGGTGCTGGCCCAAGTCATTGCAATTATCTCGGCAGCCGACCCGTCGCTGGGGCAAATCCCCCAGAAACACTACTGCCTGTTGGAAGACATCCGCCTGCAAGGCACGCCTGAACAACAGGCGCGTTTCTTCGGCCTGGCGCTGCAAGGCCACCGGTTTGCGAATGCACTGTCGGAAACCGGCGGCAAGAACGTGCAGGACATCCGGGCGACTGTTCATCGGGAAGGCGACGGTTATGTGATCAACGGGCGCAAGGGTTACTGCACCGGTTCGCTGTATGCCCACTGGCTGGCCGTGTTGGCTTTGGATGAGCAGCAAAATGCGCAGCTGGCTTTTGTGCAGCGCGGTACCGAGGGGTTGGTGGTGGTGGATGACTGGGACAGCATGGGCCAGCGCACCACCTCCAGCGGCACGGTGTTGGCGGAGAACTTGCGGGTGCCGGCGTTTAACCTGTTTCCTACGCATAAATCCTACGATTCACCGACCTTGGCCGGCCCTTTCGCACAACTGACTACCGCAGCCATCGACGCCGGTATTGCCCGCGCCGCGCTACGTGACACCGTGCAGTTCGTGCAGCAGTTCGCTCGGCCGTGGATCGACGCTGGCGTGGAAAAAGCCAGCGACGACCCGCTGACTATCATTCAGGTCGGTGCTCTGGATATCCGCCTCGAAGCCGCCGAAGCCTTGCTGGAGCGTGCAGGGTTTGCGCTGGATGCCGCCCGCCCGGCGCCGAACGAAGACAACGTCGCCCACGCGTCCCTGGCAGTGGCGCGCGCCAAGGTGCTGACCACTGAAATCGCCATCGAAGCCAGCAACAAACTGTTCGAACTCGGCGGCACACGCTCGACCTTGAAGAAGCACAACTTCGACCGCCACTGGCGCAATGCGCGGGTGCACACCTTGCATGACCCGGTGCGCTGGAAATACCACGCAGTGGGCAACTGGTTGCTCAACGGCACCAAGCCGCCACGCCACGACTGGTCGTAAGTCATGGCCGAATTGTTCAAAAACATCTACTGGGCCGACATCGGCCAAGCGTGCCTGGAGACCCTGAGCATGCTTGCCGCTGCCCTGGGTTTTACCGTGCTGTTGGGGTTGCCGCTCGGGGTGCTGTTGTTTCTCACCGGCAAGCGCCAGTTGCACGAAGCGCTGGTGGTGTACCGGTTGCTGTCGGTGGTGGTCAACGTGTTGCGCTCGCTGCCGTTCATCATCCTGCTGATTGTGTTGATTCCGCTGACCACCTTGCTGGTGGGCACTTCCCTAGGCGTACCGGGCACCATCCCGCCGCTGGTGGTGGGGTGTACGCCTTTTTTTGCGCGGCTGGTGGAAACCGCGCTGCGCGAGGTCGACCGCGGCGTGGTGGAGGCCACCCAATCGATGGGCGCCAGTACCTGGCAGGTGATCCGCCACACGCTGTTGCCGGAGGCCCGCGGTGGGCTGCTGGCGGCGGTGACCGTCACCGCAATTGTGCTGGTGGACTACACCGCCATGGCCGGGGTGATTGGTGGCGGTGGCCTGGGTGACCTGGCGATTCGTTATGGCTACCAACGGTTTCAGACCGACGTGATGGTGGTCACCGTCGTGCTGTTGCTGGTGCTGGTGCAGGCCCTGCAAATGACCGGTGATCGTTTGGTGGCGCGTTATAGCCGCCGTTAATTCCTATAACAACTGCTTTCGGAGCAACTATGAAAAAGTCCCTGGTCATTTTGGCCGCTGTCCTGTCGTTCAATGCGTTCGCCAACGAGAAATTGGTGGTCGGCGCCACACCCGTGCCCCATGCGGAAATCCTTGAGTTTGTGAAACCGGCGCTGGCCAAGGAGGGCGTGGACTTGCAGATCAAAGTCTTTACCGACTTTATCCAGCCCAACCAACAGTTGGCGCTGAAAAATATCGATGCCAACTACTACCAATACCGCCCGTTTCTCGATGATTACAACAAGACCCGCCACACGGACCTGGTGCCGGTGGTGGGCGTGCATATCGAGCCGTTCGGGGCGTATTCGACGCGGATCAAAAACATCTCGGAATTGAAAGATGGCGCGACGGTGTCGATCCCCAACGACCCGGTGAACACCGGCCGTGCCCTGGTGCTGCTGGATGAGGCCGGGCTGATCAAGCTCAAGGACCCGAGCAATACCCTGAGCACGCCACGTGATATTGCAGAAAACCCCAAACACCTGAAAATCCGCGAACTGGAAGGTGCCCTGCTGGCCCGTTCGGTGAGCCAGGTGGACCTGGCGTTTGTGTTTGCCAACTACGCGCTGGAAGCGGGGATCGATACCAACAGTGCGTTGATCGTGGAAAAGGGTAAATCCCTGTACGTCGAGTACCTGGTGGCGCGGCCGGACAACATCAATGACCCGCGTATCCAGAAGTTGGCCAAGGCGTTGAATTCCGAGGAAGTGCGCCAATTCATCCTGACGCGCTACAAGGGCCAGATCGCGCCGGGTTTCTAACCCCCGATACCGTTCAAATGTGGGAACGCGCTCCAGCGCCCACTTTGATCGGTTTTTCAGATCAGGATGGTGTGCCGGGCTCTAGCAGTTGCGCGCCCGGGCCGCACTCACCGAGTTTATCGTCCTGGTTGCGCAGCGGGCACGCCTCCAGCGACAAACACCCGCAGCCAATACACCCGCTGAGCTTGTCGCGCAGCAGCATCAGCTTGTTGATGCGATCATCCAGGTCCTCCCGCCACAGCGCCGACAAACGCTCCCAGTCCTGGGCATTGGGCGTGCGTGCGTCCGGCAGCGTCTGCAACGCCTCGCCAATCGTCGCCAGCGCAATCCCCAGGCGCTGGGCGATTTTGATGACCACCACGCGGCGCAACACATCCCGTGGATAGCGCCGCTGGTTGCCGGCATTGCGGTTGCTTTTGATCAGCCCTTTGGACTCGTAGAAGTGCAGTGCCGTGACGGCTACGCCGCTGCGGGCGGCCAATTGGCCGACGGTGAGTTCTTTGTTCAGCATGAAACGCTCCGAATCAACGCTTGACCTTGACTTAACTGGAGGTTTTACCCTGCGTGGCATCGAATCGCAAGATTTTGCCTACACAGAAAGGGGAGTGTTCATGCAGGTATCAGAGAAGAATCGCAGCTTCACTCAATTGATCGAGTTTCAGATCGAGCCCCAACAGCAAGTGGCGTTGGTGGCAGCGTTGTCCACCCAAAGCGAGCGCCTGGCCCAGGGCCATAGCGGTTTTATCAATGCCAGTGTGCAGGTCAGTGATGACGGGCGGCGGGTGCTCAACTACCTGCAATGGCGCTCGCGCGAGGATGGCGAGGCGGCGTTCAAATGCTTCGAGCACGGTGAGGAAGATTTCTGGACGCTGATTCGCGCCCATCAGGCCACGGCGGTGACGTTCGGTTCGTTCCAGGTGCTGCGCAGTTTTGAGCGCAGCCATGACAACGCGTTGCACTGCCGCTTAAATGGATAGGTGCAACATGCGCTCGCCCTGCACGTTTTCGCCGGGGCGGCGCTTGTTCACCGCCAGCTCGCCGATCTTGATCAAGCGCGTGCGCGTGACGTTGCGGCTCAAGCCCAACAGGTTGGCGGTGTGCACCTGGTTGTAATGACTGAAACGGTAGGCGGCGCGCAGCAAGGCGTCTTCGACTTTTTCATGCAGGGCGCCGGCCTGTTCCTCGAAGAGTTTTTGGAAGGCCCGCGCAAGCAAGGCTTCGGCGCTGTTGTCGGTGCCGTGCTGGCTATCGTCCTGGCGCTCAATGCGCATGTTCGACAGGCGCAGAGCATCGCGCTCGATCACGCCATTGCGGCAGATCAGCAGGGTGTGGTGAATCACGTTTTCCAGCTCGCGAATATTGCCCGGCCAGCTGTAGCTCTTGAGCTTGTGCTCGGCGTCGCGGCTGATGGTGATTGTGCCGTAGCCCAGGCGCTGGCTGTAGGCTTCGATAAAGTGTCGGGTCAGCGGCAGGATATCGCCCGGCCGATCACGCAGCGGGCTGAGTTCCAGGCTGACCACGTCAAGGCGGTAGTACAGGTCTTCGCGAAAGTGCCCGGCGTTGATGGCTTTTTCCAGCTGCACGTTGGTTGCAGCCAATACACGCACATCAATCGCAATGCTCTTGCGCGAACCGAGGCGCACCACTTCGCGCTCCTGCAGGACGCGCAGCAGCTTGACTTGAATGGCCATCGGCAAATCGCCGATTTCATCGAGAAACAAGGTGCCGCCGTCGGCCTCCTCGAACCAGCCGGCCTTGGCGCTGAGGGCGCCGGTAAACGCGCCTTTTTCATGGCCGAACAGTTCGGCCTCCACCAGCGATTCGGAGAATGCCCCGCAGTTCACCGCCACGAACGGCCGGTTGCGCCGCGCGCTGAGGTTGTGGATATGGCGTGCCACCAACTCTTTACCGGTCCCGGTCTCGCCGATGATCAGCACGCTGGCTTCGCTGGGTGCAACTTGCTGGATGTGGTCGAGCAGCGCCTGGGATTTCGGGTCTTCGAAGACCTGCGCCGTGGCGCGGATCGACGTCGCGAGGGCCGGCGAGGGCGGTAGGGTTAAAAGCTGCATGGGCACCTCTCTCAGGAGTAGAACGTTGGAATCGGCAGGGCCTGGTTCAACGCCCAGTCCCCCAGTTCGTGAAGCTTGTAGTCGACCGGGTCATGCAGGGTTTGCGTGCGCAGGTTGCGCCAGTGGCGGTCGAGGCGCAGCGATGCATGGGTGGAGCGCGCACCGGTAACTTCAAACAGACGGCTGCACAGGTCCAGGCCCTGGCGGGTGGCGGCGACCTTGGCGGTGGCGATGGCGATGGCCAATTGGCCGCGTTCGTGTTCGCTGAGGTTGGGGCCTTTGGCCCACGCCTGGTCGAGCAATTCGGCTGCGCGCTCCACCAGCAGGCGCACGCCCTCCAGCGCGACCCAGAACTCGCCGTAGTGGTGCAGCACGTAAGGGTCCTGGCGTACGTCGCCGGCCGTGGATTTGTGCCAGGCGCGGGTTTCGGTCACGGTGTACGTGCGCGCTTCTTCAAACGCGCCTTCAGCAATGCCGAGAAACATATGCGTGAAGGTCAACTGCGCGATCAGCGGCCGCAGGCAGGCGAACGGCGTACTCAGCGGGCCAGGATCCAGCAGCAGTTCCGACTCCTCGACGCGCACCCGTTCGAAGCTGGCGCTGCCGCTGTCGGTCTGGCGCTGGCCGATATTGTTCCAGTCGTTGTGCAGGGTGATGCCGCTGCGCCCGCTCGGGATGGCAGCGATCAGCAGCTTGCCACCGGCGCTTTCATCGACTGCCGAGGCAATCAGCATTTCCGAATCGCTGGCGCCGGAGCAGAAGCTCTTCTTGCCGGAGAACTCGCGCCAGCCGCCGAAATCCTTGACCACCGTGCGCGTGTCCAACGGGTTGAGGGCATTGCCCCAGAACCAGTTTTTGCGCGCGGTCTGTTCGAACCACGGTTGCCATTGGTCCGGGCGCGAAAACAGGCGCACGGTCGCGAGCATCAAGTGGTGAAAGCCGAAGACATGGGCGATGGAGCTGTCGACCTTGGCGAACTCGCGCACGATGCCCAGGGTTTCACTCCAGCGCGCGCCGAGGCCGCCGTATTGAGTGGGAATGCTCAGGGCCAGCAGGCCGCTTTGGCGCAGGGCGTCACGTTCGGTTTTGGGCGTGCCACCGCGCTCGTCGCGTTCGACGGCGGTAAGGGCGAATTCGGCGGCCAGCAGTTTGGCGGTCTGCAAGGGGGATGGCAGGACGCTGTGGGGTTTGGCTGTCACGCGGGATTCCTCAATGTCTAGTTGGCAATAAAGGCCAAATGTGGGAGCGGGCTTGCTCGCGAAAGCGCTGGGT
>NZ_JBARTQ010000131.1:0-12851 GCF_049645325.1 Pseudomonas sp.
GAGCACCGCAGTCCATCACATCAATTGAGCACCGCAGCGCCGACCTTCTGCGCCTTGCGACGGCTCGCCACATACAGCCCCGCCAGCACCACCAGCAAGCTCAACACGCCAGTCGCAATGATCTCGACCCGGTGCGCTTCCTGGAACAGCATGATGGTCAACGTGCCGACGATGAACACCATCACCGCGTAGGTCAGGCCAGGGAACAGCCACATCTTGAACACAATCTTCTCGCCCGCGGCCGTGCGCTTCTGGCGCATGCGCAGTTGCGACACTGCAATCACCAGATACACCAGCAGCGCGATGGCGCCGGAGCTGGCCAGCAGGAATTCAAACACTGCCGCCGGGGCTACATAGTTGGCGAACACCGCCAGGAATGCCGCGCCAGTGGACAGCAATACGGCGTAGTAAGGCGTGCCGCTCTTGTTGGTGCGCTTGGCCACAGCCGGTGCGTCACCGCGACGGCCCAGGGAAAACAGCATGCGCGAGGCGGTGTACAGCGCCGAGTTCAGGCAGCTGGTCACGGCAACCAACACCACCAGGTCGACGATCAGCTTCGCATTCGGGATGCCCATGCGTTCCAGCACGGTCTGGTAGGAACCTACCGCCGCCAGGGTCGGATCGTTCCACGGCACCAGGGACACCACGATGAAGATCGACAGCAGGTAGAACAAGCCAATCCGCCAGATCACCGAGTTGGTGGCCTTGGTGATTTGCTGGCCCGGGTTCTTCGATTCGGCCGCCGCGATGGTGACGATCTCAGTGCCCATGAAGGAGAACATGGTGGTCAGGATCGCTGCCAAGACCGCGCCCATGCCGTTTGGCATAAAGCCTTGGGTGTCGAACAGATGCGAAACGCCGCTGACCTGGCTGGTCGGCAGGAAGCCGAAGATTGCCGCGAGGCCGAGGATCACAAAGCCCACGATCGCCACGACTTTGATCAGCGCAAACCAGAACTCGAATTCACCGTAGTTCTTCACGCTGAACAGGTTGGTTGCAGTCAGCAGCAAGGTGATGATCAGGGTAAAGGCCCAGATGGCCACGCCAGGGAACCAGGCGTGGAGAATGGTCGCCGCCGCGTTGGCTTCCAACGGAATCACCAACACCCAGAACCACCAGTACAGCCAGCCGATAGTGAAACCGGCCCAGTGACCGATCGCGCGGTCGGCGTAGGTTGAGAACGAACCGGTGTCCGGTGAAGCGACGGCCATCTCGGCCAGCATGCGCATCACCAACACCACCAGCGTGCCCGCAGCGGCGTAAGCCAGCAGTACGGCCGGGCCGGCGGCAGCAATCGCGTGGCCGGAGCCAACAAACAAACCGGCACCGATGACGCCGGCAATCGACAGCATGGTGACGTGACGCGGTTTGAGCCCCTGTTCGAGGTCATTGGAGCTTTGCGTACTACTCATTGACACACCTTTACGAGGAATTGCGAAAACGGTCCGCCCGGCCTGCGATCTTTCTCGTGAAAAGAAACCAACGGGGCGTTCTTTATTTTTTACGCAAGATTTGCGCCAAAATGTTACAGAGCCGCGGTTGACGCGGGCTGTAGGACAATTCAGCAGACGTCGCAAGTCATTGAGAACAATGGCATTCCGCTATAGCGTTACCGTGCGACTCACTTCAAGCACGCATGAGCGCACCAAAATCACACACAAAAAGTACGTGACGCTCCATTAAAGGGCTGATATGGACCGTTTGCCCGGTTAACCCTTCCAACACCCGGCCAAAGCTGGCACCATCGCGCCCTTTTTTACGCGAAGCCTGTGGATTTACCGGGTTCAAACGTCTGTAGGTTGTTGATGGCGCGACACGCTGCTGTGCCGATGCGACACCCTGCCGCAGACACCGGTTAACCGTCCGCAGCGCTGTTGGCTGCCATCCGAACGCTATGCTAGCTTGGCGCCTCGCCAGGAAGGCGGCCCAACAGCTTCGAACGCAACGAACACAATGAGGACCGCACATGGCCGAGGCCGCGCCCGCGCTTGAAATCCGCAACTTGCATAAACGCTATGGTGAGCTGGAGGTACTCAAAGGTATCTCGCTGACCGCCCGCGACGGCGACGTGATCTCGATCCTGGGTTCCTCCGGCTCCGGCAAGTCCACCTTCCTGCGTTGCATCAACCTGCTGGAAAACCCGCACCAGGGCCAGATTCTGGTGGCCGGCGAAGAGCTCAAGCTCAAGGCCGCGAAAAACGGCGAGTTGATGGCCGCCGACGGCAAACAGATCAACCGCCTGCGCAGCGAAATCGGTTTTGTGTTTCAAAACTTTAACCTGTGGCCGCACATGAGCATCCTCGACAACATCATCGAGGCGCCCCGTCGTGTGCTCGGCCAAAGCAAGGCCGAAGCCATAGAAGTGGCCGAAGCCTTGCTGGCCAAGGTCGGCATCAGCGACAAGCGTCACGCTTACCCTGCGCAACTGTCTGGCGGCCAGCAACAACGGGCGGCCATTGCGCGCACCCTGGCGATGCAGCCCAAGGTCATCCTGTTCGACGAGCCGACGTCGGCGCTTGACCCGGAAATGGTTCAGGAAGTACTTAGTGTGATCCGCGCGCTGGCCGAGGAAGGCCGCACCATGCTGCTGGTCACCCATGAAATGGGCTTCGCCCGTCAGGTGTCCAGTGAAGTGGTGTTCCTGCACCAGGGCCTGGTCGAAGAGCAAGGATCGCCACAGCAGGTGTTTGAAAACCCGCTTTCGGCGCGCTGCAAACAATTCATGTCCAGCAACCGCTAACGGAGCAACATGCATGCAGAACTATAAAAAATTCCTTCTGGCTGCGGCCGTCTCGATGGCGTTCAGCGCCACGGCCATGGCAGAAACCTTGAAGATGGGGATCGAAGCGGCCTACCCGCCCTTCAACAATAAAGACGCCAGCGGCAACGTGGTCGGTTTCGACAAAGACATCGGGGACGCCCTGTGCGCCAAGATGAAAGTCGAGAAGTGCGAAGTGTATGTGTCCGACTGGGACGGCATCATCCCGGCCCTGAACGCCAAGAAGTTCGACTTCCTGGTGTCCTCGCTGTCGATCACCGATGAGCGCAAGCAGGCCGTCGACTTCACCGACCCGTACTACTCCAACAAGCTGCAATTCATCGCCCCTAAAGCCACCGCAGACTTCAAGACCGACGCGGGCTACCTGAAGGGCAAGATCATCGGTGCACAGCGCGCGACGCTGGCCGGTACTTACCTGGAAGACAAGCTGCCTGATACCGAAGCCAAGCTCTACGACACCCAGGAAAACGCCTACCTTGACCTGACCTCCGGCCGTTTGGACGGGATCCTCGCCGACAAGTACGTGCAATATGAATGGCTCAAGAGCAAAGACGGTTCGGCCTATGAGTTCAAAGGCGACCCGGTGGTAGAGAGCGACAAGATCGGTATCGCCGTACGCAAAGGCGACCCACTGCGCGAGCGCCTGAACAAAGCCCTGGCAGAGATCAAGGCAGACGGCACCTACAAGAAGATCAACGACAAGTACTTCCCGTTCAGCATCGAATGACCTGAACGACCTGACCGGCGCGCTCCCCCGAGCGCGTCGGCTTTAAGCCTTGCCTGCCGCGATATGAAAACACCATGAATTTCGATCTCTACGGATTCGGCCCGGCGCTCGCTGCCGGCGCGCTGATGACCGTCAAACTGGCACTCACGGCCTTGTGCCTGGGGCTGGTGCTGGGCCTTGCCGGCGCCTTGGCCAAGACCTCGCCCTATAAGCCGTTGCAATGGCTTGGCGGTGCTTACTCGACCATCGTTCGCGGCATTCCCGAGCTGCTGTGGGTGCTGCTGATTTACTTCGGCACGGTCAACCTGATGCGTGCCCTCGGCGAATTTTTCGGTAACCCCGACTTTTCCCTGAGTGCCTTTGCCGCCGGGGTGATTGCCCTGGGCCTGTGCTTTGGCGCCTACGCCACCGAAGTGTTTCGTGGCGCGATCCTCGCCATTCCCAAGGGCCACCGCGAAGCCGGTGTGGCGCTGGGCCTGTCGAAGGTGCGAATTTTCACCCGGTTGATCATGCCGCAGATGTGGCGCATCGCCCTGCCCGGCCTGGGCAACCTGTTCATGATCCTGATGAAGGACACCGCGCTGGTGTCGGTGATCGGCCTTGAAGAAATCATGCGCCACGCGCAAATCGGCGTGACCGTCACCAAGCAGCCGTTCACCTTCTTTATGGTCGCCGCCTTTATGTACCTGGGCCTGACGGTACTGGCGATGACCGGCATGCACTTCCTGGAAAAACGCGCCGCCCGCGGCTTTGCAAGGAGCACCCAATGAGCGGTGACTACAGCTGGCTGTCGCACTTCGACCTGGGCCTGAACTGGGCCGTGATCATCAAGTGGCTGCCCAAGTTGGCCCAGGGCGCGACCCTGACCCTGGAGCTCGTGGCCATCGCGGTGATCGCCGGTTTGCTGCTGGCGATTCCCCTGGGCATCGCGCGTTCCTCGCGTCGCTGGTACGTGAGCGCCCTGCCCTACGCCTATATTTTCTTCTTCCGCGGCACGCCGTTGCTGGTGCAGTTGTTCCTGGTCTATTACGGCCTGGCGCAGTTCGACGCGGTGCGCAGCAGCTTCATGTGGCCGTACCTGCGCGACCCGTTCTGGTGTGCCACCGCCACCATGACCCTGCACACCGCTGCGTACATCGCCGAGATCCTGCGCGGCGCGATCCAGGCCATTCCGCCGGGCGAGATCGAAGCGGCACGCGCTTTGGGCATGTCCAAGCCGAAGACGCTGTTCTACATCATCTTGCCGCGCGCCTCGCGCATCGGCCTGCCGGCCTACAGCAACGAAGTGATCCTGATGCTCAAGGCCAGCGCCCTGGCCAGCACCGTGACCTTGCTGGAACTGACCGGCATGGCGCGAACCATCATTGCGCGCACGTACTTGCCGGTGGAGATCTTCTTCGCGGCCGGGCTGTTCTATTTGCTGATGGCTTACATCCTGGTGCGCGGCTTCAAACTGCTTGAACGCTGGCTGCGCGTCGATGCCTGCCAAGGACGTTGAAGCGCGCTTTGCGGCGCTGGACGCGTTTCTGATCGAGCACCAAGGGCTTTGGAGACCACGGCCCTTTACGCACCTGCATTTACCCTGGGAAACCGAGCATACCGAGCTCGCCCAGTGGTTGCGCCAACGCTCGCTGGCCGATGCCGAGGCCAGTCATAACCAACCCCATGCGCTGGCGGCACCGGCGCCCTTTCCACAACTGGCGGAACAAGCGCTTCGTTTAAGTGCTGTGGATCAGTTACCCACGCGCACGCTTGAACCCGCGCGCCATCGCCTGAACGTCGACGTGCCCGGCCGCAAGTGGCAACAAATTGAAGCCTTCGGCGCCGCGCTTGGTTTTGCCCAGACCCCTGGGCATTGGCTGGACTGGTGCGCCGGTAAAGGCCACCTTGGCCGCCGCCTTTTGCAACCCGGCCAACACCTGACCTGCCTGGAATACGACCCGGCCCTGATCGCCGCCGGCCAGGCCTTGAGCGACCACCACGGTTTGCCCGTCACCCATCGCCTGCAAAACGTGATGGCCGATGTGGCGATCAGCCCCGAACACACACCCGTCGCCCTGCACGCCTGCGGCGACCTGCACGTGCGCTTGTTGCAACTGGCCAGCGCGGCGGGCTGCAAACAACTGGCACTGGCGCCGTGCTGTTACAACCGTATCAATGCTGACCGCTACCAACCTATGTCCCACGCGGGCCGCGCATCGCGCCTGCAGCTGTCGATCGATGACCTGGGCCTGCCGCTGAGCGAAACCGTGACCGCCGGCAATCGCGTGCGCCAGCAACGGGACACGTCCATGGCCCAGCGCCTGGGTTTCGATCAATTGCAAAGGCAACTGCGTGGGTGCGACGAATACCTGCCCACGCCTTCCTTGCCCGCGAGTTGGCTGGACAAGCCGTTTGCCGACTACTGCCGCGAACTGGCGAGCCTCAAAGGTTTATCCACCGGGGAACAGGATTGGGTCGCGCTGGAAGCCCACGGCTGGCGCCGCTTGGCGCAAGTGCGCAATCTGGAGTTGGTGCGCGGTCTGTTTCGACGCCCGCTGGAAATGTGGCTGGTGCTGGACCGCGCACTTTTCCTCGCGGAACAAGGCTACAAGGTTGAGATAGGCAGCTTCTGCGAATCCACCCTGACGCCACGCAACCTGATGGTGCTGGCCGAGCGCGATTAGGGCGCAAAATTTCCTGCGCGTGCCCTGTGGATAACTCTGTTGATGAATTCTTTACAGAGGCTTGCGCCATCAGCGCTACAGCGCAAAAGGCAGGCTGGTCATTTTTTGTTCACAAAATAAAACGCACACAAAACAGGCAGTTGCAGCGTGTTGAGAACGGCTCCACAAAATGGCTGTTTCGTGACGGCAACAACCAACCGATTGTGCATAAGCATCTGGCGATAAGCGTATAAACCGCGCGTTACGCGCGCCTTTTCGGCGCCTTCAACAGCTGGCAAATCTCGTTGAAATCGTCGCTGGCCAAGCGCTTCGCCACGTTGTCCAACGGGTCGGCTGCAAACGCCAGCGCCTCGTTGATCTTCATATCGCGATGAACCTCCAGCGGCGCTTTGCCGAGCCGTTGTTTGAACGCCTCAACCATGTCCAGGGTGAAGGCATTGCTCTCGTCCACTTGGTTAACCACCACATGCACAGCCGGCGGGTGTTCGCCTTCCAGGTGCGGAGCCAGCAATACATCCAGATGGTCGAGGGTGCCCAGGCACGCGGCGTCGGCTTGCACGACCACCAGCACCACGTCGGCGACGTTCAGCGCTTGATGGAAGTAGACGTTATTGCCGGCCGGCGTGTCGATAATGACCGTCTGGCGCTCGCTCAAGCCCAGGGACACAAGGCGCTGCGCCAGCCAGTGCGGCTCGTGCTTGAGCCAGCGTTCGAGGTTTTCCTGCTGCAGGATGTCGATGTCACCGAAGGAAATCACCTGGCACCCGGCAAAACCCAGCTGCTGCAACGGCGCCCACTGCCCATGCTCCAGGCTGGTGCGGCCGATACCGGGCAATAAAGCACTGACGCCGAAGTGATGGTGCAGCGCGTTCTGCGGGTCAAGGTCCAGCGCCACCACCGATTCGCCGAGGCGCTGCAAACCGCTGCTCAAGGCCGTGGCCAAGGTGCTGCGGCCGACCCCGCCATTGATCGACACCAACGCCACCACTTTGGGGCGCAGCGCAGCGGCTTCAATCGGTTGGGAATGGGTGTTTTCGTCGGCGGGCACGCTGCCGAAGAAGTGCATGCGCGCATTAATGCCTTGGGCATCATGGGTCACGTTTTTGCCGAACAATGCCAGCAGTTCTTCACTAAGGCTCATAGCCTGCTCCTCACGACGCAGCTTAAAGACGTGAAGGTCGGCAAGCAGTACTCACCGCAGGTCTTTTTATAGGCGTCCCAGTTGTCGCATTCTGTGACAGCGAAGGCAAAGTGTCATTATTTTGATGTTTTTGCTGGCTGTTTTTTAGACAAGCGGTAAATAGTCAATTTAATGGCCGACACTTTGTTCAATGCATGCGCACCTTAAGCGCGCGGCATAACGCATTCACGTCCTGGCTGCCGACGCTGTCTAGCACAGGGTCAAGTGGGTCATGCCCATAGGCCTGGGCTTCGCGGAACGCGGGGTCACGATGGACCGCCCCCAACACCGCATCGCCGAGGCGCAACTTGAATACGCCGGCCATGTCTTGGCTGAACGCGTGATTTCCATCGACCTGATTGATCACATAGAAACGTTGTGGCGGCGACTCGCCCTGAAGGTACGGCGCGAGCACCTCGTCCATGTTGGCCAGGCGGCGGAAGGACGCCGCGTCTGGCTTGACCACCACCAACACCACGTCGGCCAGCGACATCGCCTGGTTCAGGTACACCGTATTACCGGCCGGCACGTCGATAACCACCGTGTCCTGGCCATTCAGCCCGAGCCCGGCCAGGCGCTTGCCGAGAAAGTCGAGATCCTGGCCCAGCCAGCGCGTCAGGCTTTGTTGCTGCACCCCGTCAGTCTCACCAAAGGCCACCAGACGGCAACCAGCAAAACCGCGTTCGGGCAGTGCCTGCCAGGTTTGATTGAGCAGGCTGGTCGCGCCAATGCCTGGCAGATCAACGCCCGGGCACAAGTGATGGCGCAGCGCATTTTGCGGGTCCAGGTCCAACGCCAGCGCCGGGTGCCCCTGACGCTGCAGACCACTGGCAAGCGCCGCGGCCAAGGTGCTGCGCCCCACACCGCCGGTGGCGGAAACCACCACCACGACCTTCGGCGCCAGCGGATCGGAATACACCTCGCCCCGAGGGCCTTCCATCAGCTCAGGCGGGCGCAGATCATTCGCAGCGCCATGGTTCAAATGATCGAGCAAACGCCGCAAAGGCGCCGAGGCCGACTCGCGCGCCACGTCCGGCTCGCTCAACGAATTCGCACCCAGTGCGGTGTAAAGTTTTGAAATATGCTCTGCACGCCCCACTGACTGCTCCTCCTTCTTGAACCACCGTTTAAGTAAGTCGCGCATTGTGTGATATCACACTGATGGTGTCAGTATTTTGGTGTTTGTAACGAAATGCTTTCGGATGAGCGGCATGGCGCCATTTTTATGGCTCGCACCTTTATTCTAGCTATCTACTTTTAAATCAACGGTCTAGCTTATTTTTGTGTGCTTTCTGATCAGTCCTTACCCATTTTTGCTAATCGAGCAGCTCCCTACGATTCCCTTCGTATCAGCGCGTACACAAAGCTTTACTCGCTACACAACGAGACAAAACCCGCACTTTGCGACACAGCCCAGATACCTCCCGGGCATTCAATGGCCTCACCCCAACCATTGACCAGAGGCCACCACCATGAACCCCAACAACTGGAAATCCCTCATCGCCGCCAGCCTGTTTGCGGCAAGCTTCGCCGCCCATGCCGACATCAACCACACGCCCGACATCCAGCGAGTAGTCTCCACCACCGAAGACACCCGCTCCGGCTGCGGCGTGGTCAACGCCCACCTGACCTACCTCGACTCCAAAGGCCAGACACAGGTGCTGGAATACATGAAATTCACCGACAACTGCGGCGACGGCAACTGAGCCGCTTGGCCGACGGTTAAGCCCCCTTAGAGCGACGAAAAAGCAGCAATCGCAAAAAAACCTCTGCTTTTGCAAAAATAGTCAGAATTCAGGGGTTTACAGACGCTTGCCAATCGCTATAATCGTCGCCCTAACACGCCGGTATAGCTCAGTTGGTAGAGCAACTGACTTGTAATCAGTAGGTCCCGGGTTCGACTCCTGGTGCCGGCACCATACAAGGTTCCAGAGAAGGCTTTCAAAATCTCTGGAACCCCCGAAAAACCCGCCTTCTGGCGGGTTTTTTCGTTTTAGCGTTCCATCGGTTTCCGTCAGAAACTGGTGGATTCCAACCGTTTTAAGGGTAGAGTTTGGGATACAGGTCACTTCGATAAAAGGGAGTACCCTTATGTCGCGCACCACAGCTCCGCTCTCCGACGCAGCTTGCCGCTTGGCAAAACCTACAGACCGCGCCTACAAGCTTTTCGACGGCGACGGCCTCTACCTCCTAGTCCAACCCAATGGCCGCAAAGGCTGGCGGCTCCGTTACGTCAAACCTGACGGACGCGAAGGACTGACCTCGTTCGGCAATTACCCCGTCATTGGCCTCGCCGATGCGCGCCGCAAGCGCTTGGAAGTTAAGCGAATGCTGGCGGATGGCGTTGATCCTATAGAGACCAAGCACCAAGCCAAGGCGGAAGCCGTAATCAAAGGCAGAACCTTTGAAAGCGTTGCGCTCGACTGGCATACGGAAATGTCGGCCAAGTGGGCACCAGGCCATTCCAAGACAGTGATGAGCCGCCTCAAAACCCACGTATTCCCGCTGATCGGCGCAAGCGCCATCGTTGATCTCGACACCCATGACCTTATGCAGCCCTTGGAAGCGATCAAGAAGCGCGGAACGATCGACGTTGCTTTAAGGGTACAAAACTATCTGCAGAGCATCATGCGCGAGGCAAAGCGCCAACGGCTTATCACCATAAACCCTGCTTACGATCTCGAAGGCTCGATCAAAGCCCCGCGGGTGGTACATCGCCCCGCTCTACCCTTATCGCGACTGCCGGAACTGCAGGAGCGGATCGACACCTATAAAGGCCGGGCACTTACCCGTCTGACGGTGATGCTGTCGCTGCATGTGTTTGTACGATCCAGCGAACTGCGTTTCGCCCGCTGGAGCGAGTTCGACCTCAAGCGCGGTACCTGGGAGATACCGGACACTCGACCAGCGTTGGAAGGCGTACCCTTTTCCACAAGGGGTACGAAGATGGCAGGGGATATCCATTTAGTACCCTTATCGCCGCAAGCAGTGGCGCTACTCGAAAAAATCCATGCACTCACAGGCAAATTCGCATTGGTCTTCGCAGGGGATGCCAAACCCTGGAAGCCCATGTCCGAAAATACCGTGAACAACGCGCTACGGACGATGGGATACGACACCAAAACCGATATCTGTGGACATGGGTTTCGTTCGATGGCCTGCAGCGCACTGATCGAGTCAGGACTGTGGTCGGAGACAGCTATTGAACGGCAGATGAGCCACAAGGAGCGCAACAACGTCCGCGCCGCTTACATCCACAAGGCTGAGTTCATCGAGGAACGCAGGCTGATCATGAACTGGTGGAGTCGGTACCTGGAGGCCAACCGGCAGGAGCATGTCACCCCCCACGAATTCGCGAATCAGACCGGACCGAACGTCACTCGCTTAAAAGCAAAACGTGGCGCAAATGAGTAAGCGCTCGGTCTTCATATTTCAGTGATCCGCTTGTCCACGCGGGTCCATCCAAGCAGGGCTGCAAAGCCGCCCTGCTTGGATGGACCTCACTTAAAAAATCTAAAGTCCATGCAACTGTCTGTGGAAAACCACAGATTTCCACCGGTGGATAATTTCATCCACAGCCGCAGAACTCCCAAAAATTCGAGCCTTGACCCAATTTATCCACAGGCGTAGAAAAGATCGAGCAAAGGGCTGTCGTTGACAGCAATCCAGGTAGCCAGAACCTTTAAGGCTACGCCACACCGTGGTGGTTCTCCCAAAGTGCGATTAGCGTCCGGCGGCTCGCATGGTCACAGCGATGTGATGGATGCCTACTTTTAACAGTGTGCCCACTGCGGCAACTCATCCCCTTTCATAGCTGCCCTGCAGCAACCTATCCGCTTGGCCATTTCCTTGCGCCAGCCTGCGCCCGTCTCTTTCTTCCGGAAAGAGACGGGCGCTCCTACCGCTGCTGCAGCCCAACTCGTACAAGGCTTTGCGGCATTCCCCCTCGTGACAATCGGCGTGACAAACACCGAAAAGTCACCAGCAACAGCGATGCAGATGATGGTGCCGCAGCCTACAAAATGGACTGCACCTGACTGACAGTCAGGCACGCCCCGGTCATCGCTTCACTGCCTTCACCTGACTCAGGATCTCGCGGCAACGGTCTCGTCAGCCAGTGCAGCCTCCACCCGCCCACTTCCTCGGAAGTGCTCAGGAGGCCAGATCATGAGATGCCCAAGCTCCCGGTCGTAAAGAGCCGTCAGTCCCGCGTTAGTGGACAACCCTCACAGGTCGCAGGGGCCTTGATCCCTGATAACACTAAACATTCTTGGCGGGATGACGTGGGGGAGGTATTGACGTTTACCTTCGAGTGGAGTCTGGTCACGTTTTTGCTCGGGAAACTATACGAGCGAAATTTTGGGAAGGATCGGCAGCTAGGTTCCGCCGAGCCATGGACAATGCGGGACAGGCTTGGAGGTGGTCACTTCGGTAAAGTTGACACACAGTGATCGGCTGTGAGCACTCGGACGGTGCTATGAGTCGGAGGTCGAGTGTAAGATCTGAAATATTAGGAACCGAGCCAAATGCCACAACACTTAAACCAATAAATAAAACTGGTCAATATAAGGAAATACGATGATCGATTTAAATCATGCACTAATGGACACACCAAACAACCGCAACGAAACCACTAAAGAGTTTTCCTCATGCTGGAATTCACTTGGCTTATATCATTCCACTCAGTATGTTTTGAGGCTGAGCTACCAAGTACACAATCTTGTTGAGAGCGCCGCCAATAAAAAAAATGGCGGAGTGACACACGAAGAACTGCAAGCCTATTCAACCTACATACATGAGACCGTGCATTGGTGGCAGCATATTGGATCAACAATTGGATTCATTATGAGCATGTGCTATCCGGCAGAGGCACATTCAAATCTTGAGCATCTCCAGCAGCTAGCAAAATCCAAAAATGCCAAAAAACCGTTAAGGTCATGGGCGGAATCTGAAATGCGGAATGGCAAAGATCATCGAGACAAGGACGTTGCGGCAGCAAATGCCGCAGTCAATAACTCTCTTGACATCGCATTCTACCGAACCTTGATGATGGGAGTTAGAATTGAAAACACTGTAGCCACACAATATTTTGAATCTACGGGCCATTCATTTAGGATTGCTTATGATACAGCAATTAATACTTTAAGAGCTGTTTTTGACCCCGAGGCCGTATTTTTACCTAATCCAGACGACTGGAATGATGGCCTAAAAGATCTAGAAGAGAAGGAAGTCACTGGCTACTATTACGGCTCCCCAATCCCAAGGTATCCAATAAAAGGTCTTGATATAATAGAGGGCCAAGCTAGATTCATCCAGCTACAATTTCTATATTTTGCAACAGGGGAGCGCATTCAATTTGATCAATTTGAGAAAGAAAATTATCTCCTAGATGAATACGGAGATGCATTTAGATTTTTCCTTGAAAACACCTCAAGCAAAACCCCGAAAACTATGGGGGACCCCATTGTCTCTCTATTCCTGTTAGTTTGTGATATATCC
>NZ_JBARTQ010000132.1:0-5383 GCF_049645325.1 Pseudomonas sp.
TTTGGGCTCCTTTCAAAAGTGACCCGCTGTAAGAGCGGAACCGATATCAGCCATCACCCAAAAAACGGATATACACCCCGACAATCCCCAAGCTCACAACGCAAACGGTATCGTCAACTTGGCCCACACCATATCCCCCTCCGGACGGTTCTGCACATCAAACTCCTTGGCCCAACGCACCTCGGCACTCGCGTACTTGAGAAAGGTGAAATACACCGCCGGCCCTATCGCAAACACCTGCCCGCGAACCCCGTCATTCACCGCCTCGCCAAAGATATTCACCACCGTATGCCCGTATTGTCTATCGTCGGTGGTCTGCTTCAAGTAGTACCCGTTGACCCCCAGGCTCAGGTTGTCAGTCACCTTGTAGCTGGCCGAATAGTCGAAGTGGAAAATCTGCCCGGAGCGATAGTCAGTGTCGTGGTTTTCCTGGTTAAAACTGTAGGTGGTCTTGATCGACAACTCGGTACGCTCGTTGGGCATCCAGGTCGCCGAAACCAGCGGCTTGTAGGTGTAGAAATTATTGCTGGTATTGGCCAGTCGCGAGGCGTCGTATTCGCCGGTGGGCAGGGTGACTTCCAGGGCTGCGGCGAGGGTCAGGTTCGGGCCCATGTCCCACAGGATGATCGGCGCCAGGGTAGTGTCGCCCATGCTTTCGCGCGTGTCGGACAGGCCGAACAGCGACACCTGCTGCTTGAGGTAAGGCTGCGCGACATAGCCGCCCAGGCGCCCGCCGAAAATGCGCACCGGGCTCAGGTAGTCCAGGCGCGGGATGATCGCGTCGGACTTGATGCGTACGTCGGAGACCTTGCCGCCAAGGGAGCTGATGTCCAGCTTGCGGGCTTGGTAATGGTTGTAATACAGGTTGAACGCAAACATGTGGTCCGGCAGGTTGTTCACGTCCAGGGGCAGGATGTAGAAACCGTCAGTGCCTGGGCCGATGTTGTCGACACCGACCTCGGTGGCCAGGGCCGGCAGGCTGATCAGGCTCAACAACGCGAGTTGCAGCGGGTGAAGCGCGCGGGTGGGGTTCATGTCTGGCCTCGTTATTATTGTTAGGGCACTGCTGAGCATAGAAATAAGCCCTGCGGGCCTGGCGAGGCAGGGTTTTGGAGGACAGATAGGGGGACTTTGCCGGACAGGTTTCACTCAGGGTGCAGCGACTCTTGCAAGCGCCTATGATTGTCAGAATGTTTCTAAAACAAGAACTGAAGCACTCAGTCAGGAACCCGTGATCCATGCAAAGGAAAGCCGTTGACCCGCAGTTCGAACTGGCGCTGGTATCGCCGTTCCTGTTGCAAACCCTGGGGCAGGTGGTGGCGCAGAAGGGCGCCAGTGCCGAAGCGCTGTGCCGTGGGCTGGGGTTTACCCTGGCCGACCTGGATGACCCGGCGCAACGCATCTCCTATCGCCAGGCCGTGGCGATGATCCAGCGCGCGCTCAAGGTGTTGCCCGACCAGGGCCTTGGCCTATGGGTGGGCCATCAGAACGTGCTGGGCACCCTCGGCTTGCTCGGCCATGTGATCTCCCTGTGCAAGACCCTGCGCGATGCCTTTGCCATCGGCGAGCGGCACCAGCACACGTCCGGCGGCATTGCCACCACGCGCACCCATGAAAACGCCCATGAAGTCTGTGTCGACGTCGAATGCCTGCTGCCGTACGCCGACGTGCAGGTGTTTGCGGCTGAGGAGTTCTTCGCCAGTCTCATGGTCTATGGCCGAGCGTTGGTCGGGGTGGACTTCATGCCGCAGCGGGTGGAGTTTGTACACGCCGCACCGTCTTATGTGGCCCACTATCAACGCCTGTTCGGCGCCGAGGTACGTTTCGGCTGCCTGCACAATCGCATGGTGCTGGCGCCGCACTGGCTGGACAGCCGCTTGCCTAATCATCACCCCTTGGCGCTGCGTCAGGCCCTGGAATTGCTGGAGCTGGAAAGCGCCCAGTTGCATCAGAAAATGGACCTGATCCAGGCCGTGGAACGCGCCATTTCACGGGACTTGCAGGGCAGCCAACTGGAGAAAGTCGCAGGCGACCTGAACATGAGTGGCCGCACCTTGCGTCGGCGCCTGACCGAGCACGGGTTGACGTTCGAAGCGCTGCTGGAACAGGTTCGGCGTGCGCGCACAATGGGGTTGTTGGGGAATCCGGGATTGTCGATCGAACGCATCACCGAGGAAGTCGGTTACAGCGACGTGCGCAGTTTTCGGCGGGCTTTCAAGCGCTGGACGGGGGTGAGCCCCAGTGCGTTTCGCGGTGATGGAAGCGGGGTGGCGTAGTCCTTAGGGTGGTCCCGTTCAGGACGCCGGTTTAGAGCGGTTTCAGGAGGATGACGACTTTTCTGATCGAGCGCGCAAAGGTTTGCTTTTTGGCGAATCAAAAAGCGCGCCGATCGCCTGACGCGCACGGGACAGCCGGCTCATGATGGTGCCGATCGGCAGGTCGAGCATTTCCGCAGCTTCCTTGTAGCTGAAGCGTTCCACGCCCACCAGCAACATGACTTCGCGCTGGCCTTCGGGGAGTTTTTCCACGGCTTCGATGATCTGCCGGTGCATCATGTCGGACTCCGGGTTGGGCGCCTCGGGGTCGCTGACGGTTTCGAGGAATTCGTCGTTCCAGTCCATGCGCGAACGGCTGCGCACCTTGCGTGAACGCAGTTCGTTGATCCAGGTGGAATGGACGATCGAAAACATCCAGCTCAACACCGACGTGTCGGGCTGCAATTGATGGGCGCGTTCCAGCGCGCGGACGCAGGCGAGTTGAACCAGGTCTTCGGCATCGTGCTTGTCACCGGAAATGCGCAACGCAAATGCCCACAGGCGCGGCAGCAGTTCTGGAAGCAGTGCGGGTAAGTCAGCACCGGTGATCGACATATTTCCTCTTTTTATTTCTTGATGCCTAAAATGGTGCGGTCAGGCTACGAGGTCGATACCGTAGCGGATGCCTGTGTCGCGGCGTCCTTAATGCGGTGCTGAGGCTCCTTTGGTGACGGTAAATTGTATCAAGATGCTGACAAAGTGTATCGATTTTGATCGCTTCTGAAAGGTTATTGACAGCTTATGCAGGTACCAGGCCAATCATTCTGACAATCGTGTCAGGAAAATTACCCGTACACATAGTGAAACATATAAGATTTATTCGGCCCTGGGAATATTTTCAATTCCAGGGTGTTCTCTTAGAGTATTTGCACGTGTCATCGAGTATTGGCCGGTTGCTTTAAAGTTTTTTTGACCTGTTGCAACGTTAAAGATGATATCAATATGATGGCTTGTCGCTACCCGCTGACAGGTCACTTCGGCTCACAAAGCCTGCAATCACACAGCAATAATTGATGAATACGAACGGAGAGATAACCCCATGGTAGCGGATGATGCCTTGCTAATGGCCTATGTTGACGGCGAGCTTTCGTCGCAACAGAACCAAGAGCTTGAGCGGCTCATAGACGCTTCGCCGGACCTGGCTCAGCGAGTCTCTCGGTTGATGGCTTCCTGCCTGCCTTATGAGGAAGCGTTTGCCCGCCAGAACGTGCCACCGGTGCCCGAGAGCTTGAAGCTCAGTATTGCGGCGCTGGCGGCTCAGCATTCGGCTGCCCGACCTGCTGAATACACTGTTCCGACGAGCGGAGTGAACTCTTCCGGTAAAGCAGACAGCGTTTTCTTGCGCCTGTTCGCGCTGCTCCAACCTAAATTTGCATGGCCGGCCCTGACGTTCGTTGCGGGTGCAGCGTGTTATGCGCTTGTGCTTCAGGTTGGTGCATTTAATGGTGCGCTTAAACCGGGCTTCGATGCCTCCGCGCCGGCCGTTGCCCAAACTTCTCCCTGGGTGCAACAAGCCGCCGCCTACCAGCATCTCTACACCCGGGAGACCGTTGCCTACGGCGCCCAGCCGGTCGAATCGGTGACCCAGACCCTGGCCGACATCCGTCAGGTTGACGGCTTGGCCCTGCGTGTTCCGGACCTGAGTTCCGCCGGCCTGACCTTCAAGCGTGTGCAGCGCCTGCGCTTCAACAACAAGGCGTTGATCCAGCTGGTGTACTTGCCCGCCAATGGCGCGCCAGTTGCACTGTGTGTGATGAAGGAGCCCAAGCCGGACCAGTCGATTGCTCAACAAAGCGTTGCGCAGATGAACGTAGTAACCTGGCGCCAGTCTGAACTGGGCTACGCCCTTATCGGCGAGCCCGAAGGTGTGGACCTCAACGCCGTTGCCCGACTTGTCGCCGATCGAAGTGCCGCCCAGCTGTTTGCTGGTGTGCCTGCACCGATGTGGATCGCCGCTATCCAGAAATAACCATGCCGGGGTCGGGCATTGGTTCCCAATGCCGTGATCCCAGATAGCTTGATGAAAAAATCCCTCTCGCTTAAAAAACGCCATTACCTGCCTCTTGTACTCGCTGCCGGGGTGATAACAGGCCTCGCTGCCTGGCTGTTGCCGTCCCTTTATTCGTCTTCGCCGACTGCCGTGCAAATCGTCGATGAGATGGAAGCCGTGTCGGGCGGCGCTCATCCCGGGTTTCGTCGCAACCATGCCAAGGGCCAGTGCATCAGCGGCCACTTTGAAAGCAACGGTAATGCAGTAGAGATTTCTCACGCGTCCTTGTTACAGCGTGGCAGTGTGCCGCTGATCGGCCGGTTGTCGGCTGCCGGAGGCGACCCGTCCCAGGCGGATGTGCATGGCATGATCCGCAGCATGGCCTTGCGACTGGCCGATGCCGATGGCCAGACGTGGTACATGGCGATGAATTCCGTGCCGGTGTTCCCGGTGAATACACCCGAAGGCCTGTATGCACAGCTGCGCGCGTCAATGCCGGAATACGGCGGCAGCGGCCCTGACCCGCAAAAAATGCAGGCCTTCAAAAACACTCATCCTGAAATGCGCCCGTTCGAAACCTGGTTGGCAGCGCATCCCGAGGCGTCGGGGTTTGATAACTCCACGTTCTACAGCGTCAATGCCTTTCGCATGACCGACGCCCAGGGCCGGGTGCACTTCGTGCGCTGGAGCATGGTGCCTGAAACACCTTACAAACCGATGACAAGCGGCCAGTCCCGTGACCCGGATTTTCTCGCCTATGGTTTTGCTACCTTGCTTGAGCAGGCGCCAGTGCGCTGGCACCTGCTCATCACCCTGGCAGAACCCGGGGATGTGACCACCGACGCCACCGTGCGCTGGCCTGACGGGCGGCGGCAAATCGATGCGGGCACGCTGGTCATCGACAACCAGCAATCCCAGGTCGAAGGCGCATGCCGGGACGTGGATTTCAACCCATTGGAGTTGCCTGCCGGGATCGGGCCGTCGGATGACCCGTTGCTGCTGGCGCGGGAAGCCGCCTACGCCGAATCCCATCGGCGGCGCGTCGAAGAAGAAGGCACCCATTAAGAATTTTTCCCAC
>NZ_JBARTQ010000133.1:0-18359 GCF_049645325.1 Pseudomonas sp.
GCCGGGTTAGCCGTGTTGGGCCATGGATGGCCCGTCACGGCGGCCCACGGATTCAAGCCGGAGTGCGGGCACACCGAGCCTAAGCGAGGTGCCGAGTGGAGGGGCAAGAGCGTTTTGCTTACTTTTGACTGGGCCGGCATTCCGGCTCTATCAAAAGTGAGTCGCTGTAAGAGCGAAACCAATAGAAGCCATCACCCAAATAACGGATATGTACCCGGCAGCACTGACGCCTTCGCGAGCGAGCCCGCTCCCACAGTTGAATCGCGGCGTACCCGCAAGATCTTGATCAGCCCAAAAGCCGCCAGCCCCCACAGCTATCAGGCGATCTCGGCAACCACTGCCGCCAACGCCTTGGCCGGATCCGCCGCCTGGCTGATCGGACGACCAATCACCAGATAGTCAGACCCCGCATCCAACGCCTGGCGCGGCGTCAAAATACGACGCTGATCATCCTGAGCACTGCCCGCCGGACGAATCCCCGGGGTCACCAGTTGCAACGCCGGATGCGCAGTCTTCAACGCCTGAGCTTCCAGCGCCGAGCACACCAGGCCATCCAGACCAGCCTTCTGTGCAAGTGCCGCCAAACGCAGCACCTGCTCCTGAGGCTCGATATCCAGGCCAATACCCGCCAGGTCTTCGCGCTCCATGCTGGTCAACACCGTCACACCAATCAACAACGGTTTAGGCCCGCTGCGCTGTTCCAGCACTTCACGGCAAGCAGTCATCATGCGCAAACCGCCGGAGCAATGCACATTGACCATCCACACGCCCATTTCAGCAGCAGCCTTGACCGCCATCGCCGTGGTGTTGGGAATGTCGTGGAATTTCAGGTCGAGGAATACTTCAAAACCTTTGTCACGCAAGGTGCCGACAATTTCAGCCGCGCAACTGGTGAACAGTTCCTTGCCGACCTTGACCCGGCAAAGCTTCGGGTCCAACTGGTCAGCCAGCTTCAGTGCGGCGTCACGAGTGGGGTAATCCAGGGCGACGATGATAGGAGTCTGGCAGACGGACATTGGAATGGGCTCTCAGGCAAGTCGAAATCGGCGCGGATTGTAGCGCAAGCGGCGCCGTTGCGGGATCCGATGATCGGTAAATACTGACAGACCGCCCTGCGGCGGCTATTTCGTCCAATTGTATCCATAATGATACATTCACGACATGCGCCCAACACGCCTCACGGCTAGCCTCGCCCGCACGACCGACCGTCCAGCACTTCCAGCCATGGAGCTGGGCGCCTATGCTGACAGCAACAACCAGGCAGATGATCGCACTATGCATACTTCTTCAGTCTCTGTGAACGACGAGCAAAAAGGCGCGGTGATCGCCGATGAAAAGCGCTGGAACACCCGCGCACTGATCGTCGACGACGACGTACCGATCCGCGAGCTGCTGATCGATTACCTCGCACGCTTCAATATTCTCGCCATCGGCGTCACCGACGGCACCGCCATGCGCCAGGCCATGCAAGCGGAAACCTTCGACGTGGTGGTGCTCGACCTGATGCTGCCGGGCGAAGACGGCTTGTCGCTGTGCCGCTGGTTGCGCGCCGAATCGGACATCCCGATTCTGATGCTCACCGCCCGCTGCGAACCCACCGACCGCATCATCGGCCTGGAACTGGGCGCTGATGACTATATGTCCAAGCCGTTCGAACCCCGCGAGCTGGTGGCGCGTATTCAGACGATCCTGCGCCGCGTGCGCGATGACCGCACCGAACAGCGCGCCAACATCCGGTTCGACAACTGGCGCCTCAACAGCGTGCTGCGCCAGTTGGTGGCCGATGATGGCCTGGTAGTGCCGCTGTCGAACGCCGAGTTTCGCCTGTTGTGGGTGTTCATCGAACGCCCGCGCCGTGTACTGAGCCGTGAACAACTGCTGGATGCCGCCCGTGGCCGCTCCATCGAAGCGTTTGATCGCAGCATCGACTTGCTCGTCTCGCGCCTGCGCCAGAAGCTCGGCGATGACCCCAAGGCGCCGCAATTGATCAAAACCGTGCGTGGCGAAGGCTACCTGTTCGACGCCCGGGATATCGGCTGATGCGCAACGCCTTCAATACGCTGTTCGGCAGGCTGTTCGGCGTATTGCTGGTGGCCATTGTCTTGGCCCACGTGTTGGCGATCTTCTGGTTTCACCATTACGGCCCGCCGCCACCACCGCCCCACGAAACTTTCGTCGAGCAACCCGACGGTACGCTCACGCCGTTGCGCAAGGAACATCGCCGCCCTTGGTTCGGCGGCCCGGTGGTGCCCCTGACGTTCCAATTTATCTCGCTGATCATCGCCGCCTGGTACGGCGCCAAGCTGCTGAGCCGACCGATCCAGCGCCTGAGTGCGGCGGCTGAACGCTTGAGCGTCGACCTCGACGCCCCGCCGCTCAACGAGTCCGGGCCACGGGAAGCGCGTCAGGCGGCGTCGACCTTCAACCTGATGCAAAAGCGTATCCGCGAACAGGTCAGCCAGCGCGCCCGCATGCTCGGTGCCGTCTCCCACGACCTGCGCACGCCGCTGTCGCGCCTCAAGTTGCGCCTCGAACAGATCGAAGACACCAAGCTGCAAGGCCAGATGCGTCAGGACCTGGACGACATGATCGGCATGCTCGACGCCACCCTCAGCTATTTGCACGAACAGCGCACCAGCGAGACGCGGCATTGGCTTGATGTACAGGCGCTGGTCGAGTCCCTCAGCGAAAACGCCCAGGACCAGGGCTCCGACGTGCAATTCTGCGGAACCTGCGCGCCGTTGCAGGTGCAGCCGATGGCGCTGCGCTCGTGCCTCAACAACCTGATCGACAATGCCCTGCGTTATGCCGGCACCGCGCGTGTGGAATTGGCGGACAGCCGTGGCGCACTGGTGATCCGCGTGATTGACCATGGGCCCGGGATCGCGGCGGATAAACGCGAGGCAGTGTTCGAGCCGTTCTTTCGCCTGGAAGGTTCGCGCAACCGCAACTCCGGCGGCGTCGGCCTGGGCATGACGATTTCCAAGGAAGCGGTCGAACGCCTCGGCGGCCACCTCAGCCTGGAGGAAACCCCAGGCGGCGGCTTGACCGCCGTGATCTGGTTGCCGAGGGCTTAAAGCGGTTTGTCTTCCCGGCGCACTTGCGCCTGGGTAGCGCTCCAATCGGTCAACAGGCTGTAGGCCACCGCCAGCAAGGTCGGGCCGATAAACAGGCCGATAAACCCGAAGGCGATCAAGCCACCGAACACGCCCAACAGCACAATCACCAACGGCAGGTTGCCGCCACGGCTGATCAGGTACGGCTTGAGCACGTTGTCGACGCCGCTGATGATGAACGTGCCCCATACACCGAGGAACACCGCATAGGTGTAATCGCCTTTCCAGGCCAGCCAGGCCGTGGCCGGAATCCACACCAGCGGCGGCCCCATCGGGATCAGGCTGAGCAGGAAGGTGACGATGCCCAACACCAGCGCGCCCGGCACACCGGCAATCAGGAAGCCGATCAGCGCCAGCACGGCCTGGGCGGCGGCAGTGCCGATCACGCCATTGACCACGCGCTGCACAGTACCCGCCACCAGCTCGATGTAATACCCGGCGCGCTCGCCGATCAGGCGTTCCAGCAAGCGGTGCACAAAGGTCGCCAGGCGTGGCCCGTCGCGGTAAAAGAAAAACACGAACACCAGGCTCAGGGTCAGTTCGAGGATACCGCCGCCAATTTGCGCACTGCGCGCCAGCAGCCAATTACCCACTTGCCCCAGGTACGGCTTGATGCTGACCATCAGCGCCGCGCCCTGCTGATCGATGCTGTCCCACGTCGCCACCAGCCGCTCGCCGACAAACGGAATCGAGCCCAGCCAGGTCGGCGCAGCGGGCAGGCCATCGACCTGAATATCCTTGATCAAGCCCACGGCATCACGCACATGATCGGCCAGGTTGAAACCCAGCCACACCAGCGGCACTGCCACCAGCAACATCCAGCCCAAGGTCAGGATGCCCGCCGCCAGGGATTCACGGCCACCCAGCCAGCGCGTCAGCAAACGCATCAGCGGCCAACTGGCAAACGCCAGCACCGCGCCCCAGAACAGCGCCGACCAGAACGGCGCCATCACCCAGAAACTGGCACCAAACAGCACCAGCAGCAGGATTTGCACCAGCAGGCGATCGTTATTGAGCATCGGGGATCTCGAAAAGAAGTCGGTAGGAAGAGAGCTTAGGCGAACGGCACGGGTCCGTTCGCCTGGGTAACGCCTAGCGTATCAGATGCAGGTGCAGGCCTTTGGCGGGATCGGTGCCGGTTTCCAGCCGGGCTGCCCGTACGCCGCTGTCGATCAGGCCCTGGCGCCAGGCTTCGGCGGTGGGGCCGGTCAGGCTCACGCGCAACGTGGCGTCGAGGTTCAGCCCACGGGACAGCAAGGTCAGCCAGGTGGCGTCAGGTTCGGCGCCAAGCGCTGGGAAATCCAGCTCGCCGGTGCTTTTCAACTCACGCAGCAGGGTGGCCGATGTCGGCAGCAGGTCACCCAAGGGCGCACCGGCGTCGAGTTGTTCCACATGCAAATAGGCGCGGCGATTGCCTCGGGTGATGCCGTAGAGCGCCACCAGGGAATTGTCCTGCGGGGCTGCCAGACGTAGCAGCAGGTATTCCTGTTGACCGTCGGCGCCGACCAGCTTGGCATTGCCGAACACTTCATTGGCCCACAGGCTGCTTTCGCCGCAATCGCGCGCCTGACACCAGAACAACAGCTGCGCGCCCTTGGCCTGCAACGCTTCGCGCGTGGCGGTAAAGGCGGCGCTGGAAGTGTGCTCGGCGGGCAGTTCGTAGGTAATTGCAGTGGCTTGGCCGCGCGCGGTGGCTTGGCCTTCGTAGCGCAGTTGGCCGCTGATCTTGCGAATCGCACCCATGGGGTAGATGCGTTCTTTCTCTTCAGCGGGGCGGTAATCGACGATTTGCGCGTCGACCTGGCGGGCCACGGCGGGCAAGTCCTGGCTTCCCGGCACGTCGGCGGCGAACGCCAAGGGGCTGAAAAAACAGCACAGCCCGAGGGCACGGATACATCCTTTACGCAGGCTCATCGGATGATTGAGCCCTGGCCATCGGAGGTCGCAGCAGTGTTGAGATCGTACATGGTTGACTCCCTTTCAATCCGCCCAGCCTCGGCAGTTGACCCCGCCAAGTCAAGGCGTGGAGAAGAACCGATTGAAACAGTCTGCAACAAGAGCTGCACCGGGCTCATCATTAAGGTGTAAATGATGGCCGCCTGGCAGCGTGGTCACCGTGAAGGGTAGCTGAGAAAGCAATTCCGGATGTTTCGCCAGCATACCGTCGGCGGCGACCACCAACTGCGTAGGGCAAGCCACACGCCGCACGAAAGCCATCGCTTGCTCATCGGTCAGGCGCATCGGCGAGGCCAGGGTCAGGCGGCTGTCTGTGCGCCAGGTGTAACCACCCGGCACCGGCATCAAACCGCGCTGGGCCAGGAGTTCGGCGGCTTCACGGCTCACGGCCACCACGCCTTTCATTCGTGCTTCCACCGCGCGGTCGAGGGTGCTGTAGACCGGTTTGCGTTTGTCTTGCAGGCTCAATTGCGCCTGCAACGCCATGCCCAGGCGCTCGGCGGCGTTCTCGCCGCTGGCGGTCGGCGGGATCACACCGTCGATCAATCCCAGGTGCGTGACCCGCTCCGGCAAGGCGCCCGCCAACACCAAAGAAACAATGGCACCGAGGGAATGGCCAAGTAATGCAAAACGTTTCCATCCTAGTTGTTCAGCGACTTGCAGCACATCGTGGACGTAATCCCACAAGGCATAGCCGGCCCCCGCAGGACGATGCGCGGAGTGCCCATGCCCCGCCATGTCCAGGGCAACAATGCGCAAACCCTGCAGTTTCGGCGCCAGCCGCGCGAAGCTGTTGGCATTGTCGAGCCAGCCATGCAGGGCGATCACTGGCACACCGTCCTCGGGTCCAAACAGGTGCGCCGCCAGCTCGATGTGCGGCAGGCTCAGGCGGACTTCTTCGACCGCCGTATTCATGCGCAGCTACGCTCGCGGGCTTGCCAGCGAGCAAACAGGTTCTTGATCAAGGTCGCGGTGTCCTGAGGGCGTTCAAGGGGGAACATATGGCCGCCGGGCATGGTGAGCATTTCGCCCATGGGCAGGCGGTCAACGCCGTTGGCGTGATGACGCATCACCACCCGGCTCTGGCGACCGCGCACCACCGCCAGCGGCACCTTCAACTGACGCACCTGGCCCGGGCTGGTGTGAGGCACGCCCCGGTAGATGCTGATTTCGGTGGCCGGGTCAAAGCGCAGCCGCAGGCGATCGCCGACCTGGTGCAGGCCGTGTTGCAGATAAGCATCAAAACATTCGGGGTCGAACCCGCGAAACAGGGTCTTGCCGGCGAAGTAACTGCGCGCGCTGGCCAGGTCGGTAAATTCTTCACGCCGGCCCAGCGTGCGGCCGGCCGGGGTCAGGCGGTCGATAAAGCCGAAGCGCTTGGCTGCGCGGATGACCCAGCGGTCGGCGCGGGTCAGCACCGGCGAGTCCAGCATCACCACGCCACGGTACAACTGCGGGCAACGCATGGCCGCGTGCAAATGCAACACGCCACCCAGGGAATGGCCCACGCCCCACACAGGTTCCGGTTGTTGCTCCAGATGGTGGATCAATTCGTCCACCAGGTTCTGCCAGTTGTCGTCCACCGGAAACCTGGGGTCGTGACCGTGCTGCGGCAAGTGAGCCACCGCGTACTCCGGGGCCAACGCGGCAAACAGCTTGCCGTAGGTGGCCGAAGGGAAGCCATTGGCGTGGGCAAAAAACACGTGCTGCGACATACCGAACCCATCTACAAAAAACAGAAAGTGATTGTCACCAGCCTCAGGCAGCACAGCAATGACTGTAACTGCCAGGAATGATGACACTCACGCCACGCCTATCGCGCTGGCGGTTGTTCGCCCAGAGGCACCACGGCCATGGTCAGGCGCGAAACGCAGCTGGCCTTGCCGTCGTCGCTGGTCAGGCGGATATCCCAGACCTGGGTGGTGCGGCCCACATGAATCGCACGCGCCACTGCCGTCACCCGCCCGCTGCGCACACCGCGCAGGTGGTTGGCGTTGACCTCAAGGCCGACGCAATAGAACTTGCTGGCATCGATACACAAATAGGCGGCCATGGAGCCGACGCTTTCGGCCAGCACCACCGAGGCGCCACCATGCAGCAAGCCGTAGGGCTGATGGGTGCGGTGGTCGACCACCATGCTGGCGGTCAGGGATTCGTCATCGAAGCTTTCAAAGCGGATGTCCAGCCGTTCACCGATGGTGTTTTTCTGGATAGCGTTGAGTTGGTCAATATTCGGTTGGGTGCGCCACAGGCTCATGCAAGTGTCCTTATTGGTTTTATTACGGGCCTAATCCTGCCACAGAATTGATTCGCTGCGCTCGCTCCAGGTTTGAAACTGTGCGCCGTAGGTCGACTCAATCACGCTGCGCTTGATCTTCAAGGTCGGGGTCAAAAAACCGTTTTCCACCGCCCAACTGTCTTTCACCACCACCAGCTGGCGTAAGCGCTCATGTTTATCCAGCGCCTGGTTCACCTGTTCAAGCCAGCGCTCCAGGCTGCTGCGCAGCGCCTGCCGGTCCTGACCGCCCGCCGACAGCACACACAGGCCTATAGGCGCGACAAGGCCGTCGCCGACCACGCACACCTGCTCGATGCGTGCATGTTCGGCCAGGCGATTCTCAATCGGTGCCGGCGCCACGTACTTGCCTTTGCTGGTCTTGAAGATTTCCTTGAGGCGCCCGGTCAGGCGCAGGCGGCCGTCGGCGTCCTGCTCGCCCTTGTCGCCGGTGCGCAGGAAACCATCCTCGGTCAGGGTCTCGGCGGTTTTTTGCGGGTCCTTGAAGTAGCCGAGCATCGTCGCGCCGCTGCGCACCTGCACCTCGCCCGACGAATCGATGCGCACTTCAACGCCCGGGCAGGGCAGGCCGATCCAGCCGAGCGTTTGCTGACCGGGGCGGCACACATGGGAATAGCCGCAACTTTCAGTCATGCCATACACCTCCAGCACGTCCAGCCCCAGGCGCTGGTACCAGCGCAACAACGCCTCGGGCACCGGCGCTGCGCCAGAAAGCGCAATGCGCAGCGCGTCCAGGCCCAGCCCCGCGAGCACTTTATGGCCGATGCGCTTGCCGATAAAAGGCAGGCGCAACAGGCGGCCCAGACGCTTTTCGGGGATCTTGGCGTACACGCCCATCTGGAATTTGGTCCAGATGCGCGGCACGCCGAACAAGGCGGTGGGGCGCGCCCGGCGCAAATCGAGCAGAAAAGTGTCGAGGCTTTCAGCAAAAAATACGGTTTGCCCGGTGTAGATCGAGGCCAACTCCACAAACATGCGCTCCGCCACATGGCACAGCGGCAAGTAGGACAGCAGCCGGTCACCCTCCCCCAGCCCAAACAACTCGGTGCCGCGCGTGGCAGCAAAACCCAGGGCGCCGAAGGTTTGCATCACGCCTTTAGGCAAACCGGTGGTGCCCGAGGTGTAGACAATGGTGGCCAGGTTCGAGGTTTCAGGGGCCGGGTTGTCCTGAATCGGCGAGCAGGCTTGCAGGTCAGCCCAGCTGAAATCGAAATTGCCCGCCGGGCACAGCGGCAGGCTGATGGTCGGCAGGCCCGCCGGAATACCGGGCGCCATGGCAGGCCAGTCATCCAGCTTGCCGATCAACACCAGCGCGGCCTCGGAGTGCGTCAGCACATGGGCGACGGAGTCGGCGGTGAGGTTGGGGTACAGCGGCACCGAGACATGCCCGGCCATCCAGATCGCCAGGTCGGCGATGATCCAGTGCGCGCAGTTTTTCGAGATCAGGGCAATGTGCGAGCCCTGGGGCAACTCCCTGGCGCGCAGCCAATGCGCGGCGCAGCGGGCCTGATGGCCGACCTCGCCCCAGGTGAGGGTTTGCACCTCGCCACCGCCGATGGGTTGTACCAGAAAGGGTTTGCGCGGGTGCCGCGCTTCACGTTCGAAGAAGACCTGCAACGGCAAACGAAAAGCGACAGGCATGGGACGCGCTCCTTTGTGTTCCGATGATAGCCAACCAAGCACTTGCTTGGTTGACTATATAGCACACAAAAAGCGGCGATCGTTCCTACGGATTCTTCACGCTGACCAGGCTCATCAGCCCCGCCAACGGGAAATCACCTTCCAGCTCCGCCAGGCTCGCGGTGTGCATCGGCTCTGGCTGACGCAGGTGACCGTGCTGCAGAAAACTGATCAGGCTGCCCACCAGAGGCTGGTGGCTGACCAACAGCACGCTGTCATCGGTGTCGAGCCTTTCCAGCACCTGCAGCGGATTGCCCTCGGGCGTCAGCCACGGCACCGTGCGGATATCCGGCACGAAGCCCAGCGCGTCACGCACAAGCTGTGCAGTCTGCTGCGCGCGCGCATACGGGCTGGCAATGATCGCGCTGATCGGCTGGCCAATCAGGTGCGCAGCACTGCGCAATACTTCGCCACGGCCATGCTCGGTGAGGTTGCGCTCGGCGTCGGTACGCGCATGCCCTTCGGCCTCACCGTGCCGCAAAATCCACAGCTTCACAGTTTTGGCTCTTCATCACGCACCGGGTGTGGCGCCGGCGGCACGCTGTGGGCGGCTTCGCCCTCGGGTGCGCGCGGGGTGGGCCAATCGGCGAACGGCCAGGGTTTTTGGTCGGTGTGGAAGCTGCCGAAACGCCCGATCTGCGCGAGAAACTGGCTGAGGCTGTCGCCGAAGTTCATCAGGCCCAGGTTCGGGGCGCCGTAGATCAAGCGATAAACCAACTGCACCACCACCAGTGCGCCGAGCAGGAATTGCGCCACTTGCCACACCAGGGCAAACACCAGCATCCACAGAATGCGCAGGAGGATGGACTCGTATTTGGGGGCTGCTTTGGGATCGTTCATGACGCGTTCCTCAGTTGAAACCACTGGTGGAAATAAAGTCGACATCGGTTTTCGGCTCGGCACGCATCAGCAGCTCGATCACCTGGTTCAAGGTGCGCCCTTCAAACAGGATCGCGTGCAGCCCGGCGACCAGCGGCATGTACACACCGACTTCCTGGGCCTTGGCCTTCAGCACCTTGAGGGTATTGACGCCTTCGGCCACTTCACCCAACCGCGTCACCGCGTCTTCCAGGCTCAGGCCCTGGCCCAGGGCGAAACCGACCTGGTAGTTGCGGCTTTTCGGCGACGAGCAGGTGACGATCAAATCGCCCACACCCGCCAGCCCGAGGAAGGTCATCGGGTTGGCGCCTTGATTCACCGCAAAACGGGTCATCTCGGCCAAGGCCCGGGTAATCAGCATGCTCTTGGTGTTTTCGCCCATGCCCAGGGCCACGGCCATGCCGGCGATGATCGCGTAGACGTTTTTCAGCGCGCCGCCCAGCTCGACGCCGAAGCGGTCGCTGCTGGCATATACGCGGAAGGTACGCCCATGCAGCACCGCCTGGACGCGCTCGCAGAGTGCTTCGTCTTCACTGGCGACCACGGTGGCGGTCAGCGCGTGCTCGGCGACTTCGCGTGCCAGGTTCGGCCCGGACAGCACGCCAATGCGCGCCTGAGGGGCGATCTCTTCAAGGATTTCGCTCATCAGCTTGAAGGTCTGCGCCTCGATGCCTTTGGTCAGGCTGACCAGCATTTTACCCGCCAGACGCTCGGCGTGCGGCGCCAGCACCGAGCGCAAGGCGCTGGAGGGCAGCGCGACGAAGCACAAGTCGCAGGCATTAAGGGTTTCCAGCAAATCGGTAACCGGCTCGACCGCTGGATGAATCTTGATGCCTTTAAGGTATCGCGGGTTTTCGCGGTGGACGCGAATGGCCTCGGCCTGTTCGGGATCACGCATCCACTGGCGCACCGCGTGGCCGTTTTCAGCCAGCAGGTTAGCCACGGCGGTCCCAAAACTTCCGCCTCCCAGGACCGCAATAGGGCGCTGTTCAGTCATATGCAATCCGTTAATCCATACCAGTGGCGATGGCGGCATTATACGGGGCGACCCGCTTGCGGCCAGCCCCTGTGACAATTCAAACGCCTATCGGAAAATGCCCGGCCTGTGTGAAGTAATTGCCAATGCGGCGACTGGCAAATGGCCGCGCCTCAGTTAACATGGGCGGCTATCCGCAATTATCAAGGCCGTGCCGTGTATTTGGGCCCTCCTCCCCGTTCATCCCTGTTGTTGATGCTGTTGGGCATGCCGCTGTGCGGCAGCCCTGCGCTGGCCGACGATCTGTTCCTCGACAGCCAGCCGCTGCCGCAGGTACTGACCGCCACGCGCCTCAAGCAATCGGCCGCCGCCGTGCCCGGCAGCATGACAGTGATCGACAGCGAGCTGATCAAGGCCAGCGGCGCGCGGGACATCGCCGAACTGCTGCGGCTGGTGCCGGGAATGATGGTCGGCTACACCACCGGCAACCAGGCGGCGGTGAACTATCACGGCACCAGTGCCAGCGATGCGCGGCGCATGCAGGTGTTGATCGATGGGCGCTCGGTGTACCGCGCGGGCCTCGCGACCGTGGACTGGAGCGACATTCCGGTGGCCATGGAAGATATCGAGCGCATCGAGGTATTCCGCGGGCCCAACACCGTCAGCTATGGCGCCAATGCGTTGATGGCGGTGGTCAATATCCTCACGCGCTCGCCCGCCAACAGCCAGGGCTCGCGGGTCAAGGTCATCCGTGGCGCGCGCGGTATCAACGACTTCTACGCCAGCCAAGGCGTGGGCTGGGAAACCGGCGACTTGCGCCTGTCATTGTCCGGGCAACAGGACGATGGCTTTGACAGCGACGCCGCCGGCGCCGACCGCCGTGACAGCCGCCGCCTCAGCCGTTTCAGCCTGGCCGTCAGCCAGACCCTGAACGCGCAGCAGAGCATCGACTGGCAACTGGACGCCAAAGAGGGGACCAACCAGCGTCCTTATACCTACGCGCCGGTGTTCGCCGGGATTACCGAAGGCGGGACCAATTCCGACGTCACCGCCAAGGACTATGCCGGCTCCTTGCGCTGGAATTTCGAATTCAACCCCGAACACAGCCTGTACATCCAGGGTTCGGCCCAGCAATGGGACCGTCAGCAGGTCTGGAAGGCGTGTGACGCGAAGGTGTCATTCAGCCCCGAACTGACCCAGCTGTGGCAGATCAACCCCAATTACGCCGAACTGCTCGCCCGGCACATGGACACCTTCAGCCAGGGCACCGCCCCGCCCGGCAGCGCCGCCGAGCAAGCGCTGGGCAACCAGGTGCTGGACCAGTGGCGCAACGGCGCCAACCAAAGCGTGTGCGGTGACATTGACCAGAGCACCCGCGAGAGCCGCTACGACCTGGAGATTCAAGACACCCTCAGCCTGTCCGACAGCCTGCGCCTGGTCAGCGGCATGAATTATCGCTACGACCGCGCCGACTCCGACACCTACTTCAATGGCACGCTCGACGACACCACCTGGCGCCTGTTCGGCCATCTGGAATGGCGCGCCAGCGAACACTGGCTGCTGCAAGGCGGCGCGATGTACGAAGACACCCACCTGAGCGGCAACTCGCTGACGCCACGGGTGGCGGTCAATTACCTGATCAACCCGCGCCATGGCTTGCGGGCGGTGTACTCCGAAGCGATTCGCTCGCCGGACATGTTCGAAAACAACGTCAACTGGAGTTATCGCGTCACCAACCTCAGCTCCCCGGCGTACGGGCAAAACTCGGGGCAATATTTTGTGGTGACGCGCGGCCCCGGCAACCTCGACAAAGAGTTGATGCGCTCGCGGGAGCTGGGCTACAACGGTTTCTTTGCCGACCTCGGGCTGAATGTCGACGTGAAACTGTTCTACGACGAAATCACCGACATGATCAGCTCGCCGCTGCGCAATAACCAATACATCGCGAGCAACGCCAACAGTGCCCGGTTTACCGGCGCCGAGTCGCAGTTCGACTGGCGCATGAGCAACGCCGACCGCCTGCGGCTGACCTATGCTTACGTCGACGCCAGCGCCAGCAACCCGCTGGACAAGGCGCAAACCGCGCGCAACAGCGGCTCGGCCGGCTGGTTGCGTGAGTGGGGCCATGGTTGGTCCAGCGCGCTGTTCTACTACGGCGATGACGCGCTCAATCAATATCGCTTCGAACGGGTCGACCTGCGGGTGGCCAAGCGCATTGCCCTGGGCAACGCCAACGTGGAGCTGGCCGGCATGTTGCAACAACGCCTCGATAACCAGCCCACCACCTGGGCCGACAACAATTACGACAGTCGCCACGTCCTCTACTTCAGCGCGGAGCTGGAATTCTGACATGGGCGATCAGTCACGGATGACCGTCCCTCTCCTTTCACGCCTCTGGCGGCGCGGCCTGCTGCTGGTGTGTTTGCTGCTGACGGCGCCTGCGTGGAGCGCCGACATCCTGTTGACCGCCGCCGAGGACGGTGCCGGCGTACAAGCCTTTACCCGGGCCCTGGCCCAGCAACGCCCCGAAGACCACGTCACGTTCACCCCGCTCAAAGACCTGCCCGCGCCTAGCCAGTTGCCGGCCAACACCCGCCTGGTGTTGCTCGACCTGCCCGGCCTCGACTGGCGCCTGCAGGATGCCCAGGGCCCGCCGACCCTGGTGCTGCGCATCAGCCGCCTGCAAGCCCGCCAGCGCCTGGGCAATGCGCACCCGGCCAAAATCAGCCTGCTGTGGAGCGACCCGCCGCTGGCGCGCCAGTTGAACCTGATCGCCAGCATCCTGCCCCAAGCCCGGCGCATCGGCGTGCTTTACGGCAGCGACAGTGAATTTTTGCTCCGCGAGCTGACACAGTACGCCGCGCCCTTGGGCCTGGAAATCGTGCCGCAGCGCTGGGACAACATCAATGACAGCCGCCCGCTGCAGAACCTGTTCAAGAACAGTGACGTGCTGCTCGGCCTCGATGACCCGCAGTTGTATAACCCGAAAACCGTGAAGAACCTGTTGCTCAGCAGCTACGCCCAGCAACTGCCACTGGTGGGCCCCAACGCCGGGTTCGTCAAGGCCGGCAGCCTGGCCAGCACCTACAGCGACCAGACCGACTGGCTGGATGTACTCGACCGCCTGCTGGACCATCCGCCAGCCATGTGGCCACGCACCTTGTACCCGGAACACTTCAAAGTCGTGGGCAACCCGCAAGTCGCGCGCTCACTGGGCATCGAACAGGTTGATGAAGTCGCCGTCGCCGCCCGACTGGCCGAAGGAGAAAAACACCCATGACCTTGCGTCGTCGTTGGGACATCAACACCCGCACCCAGCTCATCACCCTGGGCCCGGCGCTGTTGCTGACCTTGCTGCTGATCAGCTTCTTTACCTTCGTGCGTATCCAGGACCTGCGCCAGGAACTCGACCACACCGGCCAGTTGATTGCCAACCAGCTCGCGCCTGCGACCGAGTATGGGGTGATTTCCGGCAATAACGACGTGCTCGACAGCCTGCTGCGCGCGACTTTGGCCACGCCCCACGTGCGCTTTTTGGAGATTCAGGACAGCGCCGAAAACATCCTGGTGTATGTCGAACAACCGTCGGAAAAACACGACCGCTCACTGTCGGTGAAAGTCTTCCAGGCCCCGATCCGCCTGCAGCATATCCAGTTGGGCAATGATTTTTTCCAGGACAACCTCAACGAGCCCAAGGCCCCACGCGCGGATTACCTGGGGCGGGTGATCGTCGGTATGTCCAACGATGCGTTCAGCCAGCGTCAGCAAGAGATTCTGTTCAAGGCCGGCATCCTCGCGCTGTTCGCCCTGCTGTTTACCTTCCTGCTCGCACGGCGCCTGGCCGCCAGCCTGTCACAGCCGATCAGCGCCATGGGCCACGCGGTGAAAGCCATCCAGCAAGGCGACTACAAGACGCCGCTGCCGATTGTCGATGACTCCGAGCTGGGTGACCTGTCGCGGCACATCAACAACCTCGCCGAAGGCCTCAACCAGGCCAGCCGCGAACAGCATCAGGCCATGGCCCAGTTGATCCAGACCCGCGAAGAAGCCGAACGGGCGAATAACGCCAAGTCGGACTTCCTGGCGATGATGAGTCACGAACTGCGCACGCCCATGAACGGCGTGCTGGGCATGTTGCAGTTGCTGGAAACCACCGAGATGACCGAGGAGCAGACCGAGTATGCGGCGCTGGCCTCCGAATCCACCGAGCACCTGCTCAAGGTGATCAACGATATCCTCGATTTTTCGCGCATCGAACGCGCCGCGCTGGAACTGGAACATATTTCGTTCAACCTCGCCGACCTGATCAGCAGTTGCGCCCAGGCCTTCCAGCACAGTGCCCAACAGCGCGGGCTGGCGCTGGAGTTGCCGATTCCGGCGGGCATGGATTCGCTGCGCGTGCAGGGCGACCCGACGCGTATCCGGCAGATCCTGGTGAACCTGATCGGCAACGCGCTCAAATTCACCGAGCACGGCACCGTCACTGTCGAGCCCCATTGGCAGACCCTCGACCATGAACTGGTGTGGTTCACCTGCACCGTGCGCGACAGTGGCATCGGCATTTCCGCCGAACGCCTGGAACTGATGTTCGATGCGTTCCAGCAGGCCGACAGTTCCATTTCAAGACGTTACGGCGGCACCGGCCTGGGCTTGCCCATCGCCCGAACGTTGGCTGAACGCATGGGCGGCACTTTGCGCGCCCAGAGCGAAGAAGGCCGCGGCTCGGTGTTTACCCTGGAAATTCCGTTGGCCATCGACCAGCAAACCCTGCCAGCCCTGGCCCTCGACACCGAAGGCAAAACCGGTGCAGGCAATGGCCGCCACGTGTTGCTGGTGGAGGACAACCCGGTCAACCGCACCGTGGTCGAAGCGATGCTGCGCAGCCTGGGCTTTGAAGTGAGCCTGGCCACCGACGGTGCCGAGGCGATCCGCAGCGCCGAGAGCCTGATTTTTACCGCGATCCTGATGGACTGCCGCCTGCCATTGATCGACGGCTACGAAGCCACTCGGCAGATTCGCCAACTGCCCGGTTGCGCCGATCTGCCAATCATCGCGTTGACCGCCAACGCCTTGCAGGGCGATCGCGAAGCGTGCCTTGCCGCCGGAATGAACGATTACCTGGCCAAGCCGTTCAAACGCACGGATCTGCAGCAAATCCTGCAGCGCTGGGTGCAATAGCGCCGCGCCATCAACCAACTGCGACTGGCGTGAAAGACGAAAGTGCGGCAGTCTTAGGCACCCGAACGGGCCGATAAACAGGCCCGGTTTAAAATTTCAGTGAACAAGTGTACATTCAGTGCCTTGACGCTGTGACTTTCACTACAACGCAATAGTCTATGTGTAGGCTGCCGATATGAGGCGTAACGCTTCAGTCGGTTCGGGAAGATTTGCCCTACCCTGCCGCATGGGATTATTGAGGAGCTCGCATGACCAAACAAAACGCCTTTACTCGGGAAGACCTGCTGCGCTGCAGTCGCGGTGAGCTGTTCGGCCCAGGTAACGCGCAACTGCCCGCCCCGAACATGCTGATGGTGGATCGCATCACCCATATCAGCGAAGAGGGTGGCAAGTACGGCAAAGGTGAATTGGTCGCCGAGCTGGATATCACCCCGGACCTGTGGTTCTTCGCCTGCCATTTCGAAGGTGACCCTGTCATGCCGGGCTGCCTGGGCCTCGACGCCATGTGGCAACTGGTTGGCTTCTACCTCGGCTGGCAAGGCCTGCCGGGCCGCGGTCGCGCCCTGGGTTCGGGCGAAGTGAAGTTCTTTGGCCAGGTCCTGCCGACCGCCAAGAAAGTCACCTACAACATTCAAATCAAGCGCGTCCTCAAGGGCAAGCTGAACCTGGCCATCGCCGACGGTTCGGTCACTGTCGACGGGCGCGAGATCTATACTGCCGAAGGCCTTCGGGTCGGCGTATTCACTTCCACTGACAACTTTTAAGGGTTATCCGCATGCGCCGCGTCGTTATCACTGGTCTGGGCATCGTTTCTTGCCTGGGCAATGACAAAGAGACCGTCACCGCTAACCTGCGTGCAAGTCGCCCTGGCATCCGATTCAACCCGGAATATGCCGAAATGGGTCTGCGTAGCCAGGTTTCCGGCTCCATCGACCTGCCCCTCGAAGAACTGATTGATCGCAAGATCTACCGCTTCGTCGGCCACGCTGCCGCTTACGCCTACCTGGCCATGAAAGACGCCATCGCCGACTCCGGCCTGAGCCCAGACCAGGTTTCCAACGTACGCACCGGCCTGATCGCCGGCTCGGGCGGCGCATCGACCCTGAACCAGATGGAAGCGCTGGACATCCTGCGCGAGAAAGGCGTGAAGCGCGTAGGTCCATACCGTGTCACGCGGACCATGGGCAGCACCGTTTCGGCCTGCCTGGCCACGCCGTTCGCGATCAAGGGTGTGAACTACTCGATCTCCTCCGCGTGCGCCACCAGTGCTCACTGCATCGGTACTGCGGTTGAGCAGATCCAGCTGGGCAAGCAAGACATCGTGTTCGCCGGCGGCGGTGAAGAAGAACACTGGAGCCAATCGTTCCTGTTCGACGCCATGGGCGCCCTTTCCACCCAGTACAACGAAACCCCGGAAAAGGCCTCCCGTGCCTACGACGCCAAGCGTGACGGTTTCGTCATCGCCGGCGGTGGCGGCATGGTCGTGGTCGAGGAGCTGGAACATGCTCTGGCCCGTGGCGCGAAGATCTACGCGGAAATCGTCGGCTACGGCGCGACCTCCGACGGCTACGACATGGTTGCGCCAAGCGGTGAAGGCGCTATCCGTTGCATGCAGATGGCCATGTCCACTGTGGATACCCCAATCGACTACCTGAACACCCACGGCACCTCGACTCCGGTCGGCGACGCCAAGGAAATGGAAGGCGTGCGTGCGGTATTCGGCGACAAGGCCCCGGCCATCAGCTCCACCAAGAGTCTGTCGGGTCACTCCCTGGGCGCCGCTGGCGTTCACGAAGCGATCTACTGCTTGCTGATGATGGAAGGCAACTTCATGGCGGGTTCGGCCAACATTGACGAGATTGACCCGGTCGTTGCTGACATGCCGATTCTGACCAAGACGGTTGAGAATGCGAAAATCAATACTGTGATGAGCAACAGCTTCGGCTTTGGTGGCACTAACGCTACCTTGGTGCTGAAACGCTGGCAGGGTAAGTAAGTCCTGTAGGTTGATCGCGCTGAAAAGCCCCGACTGGTTCGGGGCTTTTTTGTGGGCGGCTTTTGATTGGAGGGCGTATCCGTTATTTGGGTGATGGCTTGTTAGGGTTTCGCCCTTACGGCGGCTCACTTTTGATAGAGCGCAAAAGTAAGCAAAACGCTCTTGCCCCTCCACTCGGTGCCTCGCTGTGGCTCGGCATGCCCGCACTCCGGCTTGAATCCGTGGGCCGCCGCCACGCGCCATCCATGGCGCGGGGCGGCTAACCCGGCGTCCTGCCGGGTT